>NZ_JBXAVX010000004.1:0-393234 GCF_057291295.1 Janthinobacterium sp. 1L-D-8-B-C4 | reverse complement strand
TAGACATTGCTGGATAACGTCCAGTTTGAATTGCATACTGTACTTTGCCATAAAAAACCCCGAAAGTTTGTGTCCAACTTTCGGGGGGCAGTTCACTTGCGCGCGCCTGCTTTTTTTACGGCTTGAGAATCTTCGCCACCTTGGCGCAGCGCAGCCGGAACGCATCGGGCATGCCCGACCCCAGCAGCGGGCGCAGATACAGCCGGAAGGCGTCCGTCACATCGGTGCCGCTGTCGCTGATAAAGGCGTCTTCCATGGTGCGCGTCTTGCCCGCCACCTCGGTGAGTGGCAGCAATTCATAGTCGACCGAGTAAAAGCCGGTGCGCTTGATGGCGACCGAGCCGTCACGCTCGCCCCACATCGCGTATTGCACGGCTTTTTCACCCACCTCGCGCGCTTCGCGCTGGTCGACGTCCGAGACGCAGCCGATAAACGAGCGCTGCAAATAGCCGAAGGTGTCGCCGCGCACGCGCTTGATGCCCAGTTTTTCCTTGATCTCGTCGCACAGCAGGTCGGCCAGCGCGCCGGTGCCCGACAACTGCACATTGCCGTGGTCATCGCGTTCCACCTCCTTGGCCAGCAGGCTGGCGATCGGCTCGCCAGACGCATCGTGGATGCCTTCCGAGACGGCGATCACGCAGCGGCCATGCTTTTCATACACCGCCTTCACGTCGGCAAGAAACTTTTCCAGCACGAAGGTGCGTTCCGGCACGTAGATCAGGTGCGGTCCGTCGTCGGGGAACTTTTTCCCCAGGGCGGAGGCGGCCGTCAGAAAGCCCGCGTGGCGGCCCATCACCACGCCCACATACACGCCGGGCAGGGCGGCGTTGTCGAGGTTGGCGCCGGCAAACGCCTGCGCCACGAAACGCGCGGCCGACGGAAAGCCGGGTGTATGGTCGCTGCCGACCAGGTCGTTGTCGATGGTTTTCGGAATATGGATGCAGCGCAGCGGGTAGCCGGCTTTCTGCGCTTCCTCGCTGACGATGCGCACCGTGTCGGACGAATCATTGCCGCCGATATAAAAGAAATGTTCGATCTCGTGTGCGCGCAGCACCTGGAAGATTTGCTGGCAGTAGGCAATATCGGGCTTGTCGCGCGTCGAGCCCAGCGCCGACGACGGCGTGGCCGCCACCAGTTCGAGGTTGTGGCTGGTTTCCTGCGTCAGGTCGACAAAGTCTTCATTGATAATGCCGCGCACGCCGTGCAGCGCGCCATACACGCGCGTGACGTGCTGGAAACGCCGCGATTCGAGCACCACGCCCACCAGCGACTGGTTGATGACGGCGGTCGGGCCACCACCTTGCGCAACAAGAATTTTTCCAGATGGCATGGCATTTCCTCGCGAGTTGTCCGGCCCTCCAGCCTACTCCTTTTTGGCCGCCGCGCTGTGTTTTCCGATGTGCTTGTCAAGGAATCGTTCGGCCCGGGTCCAGAAGTCGATGCGGTTCTTCGGCAGCGACCAGCCGTGCCCTTCTTCCTCGTAGACCACCCATTCCACCTGCTGATTATGTTCCTTGACTGCCGCATAGAACTGCTTGCCGTGGTACAGCGGCACGCGCTTGTCGAGCGCGCCATACGCCAGCAGCAGCGGCTGGGTGATGCGCGCGGCCTGGACGATCGGCGAGGTGGCCTTGAACTGCGCCGCATCCTTGACCGGGTCGCCGATCAGTTCCGGCATGCTGTACTGCTTGAGCTCGTCGCTGATATCCGAGGCAAAGCTCCAGTGGCCGGTGTACATCAGGCCGATATCGGTTACGCCCACCAGGTTGATGCCGCAGCGATACAAATCAGGGTCGTTGACCAGCCCCATCAGGGTGGCATAGCCGCCATAGCTGCCGCCGGCGATGCAGATGCGGCCGCTGTCCGCCACGCCCTGGGCAATCGCCCAGCGCGCGCCATCGGCGATATCGTCCTGCATTTTCAGGCCCCACTGCTTCCAGCCGGCGTGAAAATGCTTGCTGCCAAAGCCGGTGCTGCCGCGAAATTCCGGTTCCAGCACGGCGTAGCCGCGCGAGGCCAGGAACTGCACTTCGCTGTCCCATTGCCAGGATGAGCCGCGCACATACGGCCCGCCATGCACCAGCACCACCAGCGGCAGGTTCTTGCCGTCGCTGTTGACGGGCAGCGTCAGCCAGGCCGGGATCGCCAGGCCGTCGCGCGCCGGGTAATGCACAAGCTTTTGCTTGCCCATCTCCGTTGCCTTGATGCGTGGCAGGGAGGCGCCGATGGCGGTCAATTGCCCGGTCTCGCTGTTGAGCAGGGAAAAGGTCACCGGCTGCACGTCGGCATACGAGGCCACCACCATGAACGGCGTGGCCGCCCTGGGCGCGACCGAGAGCAGGTTGACGGTCTGCGGCAGCGCCGCATCGATGCCGGCCTGGGTGGTGGCCATGGACGGGTCGAACCAGCGCGTGCCGCGCCGCTCGGCCAGGTAGCGCAGGCCCAGCAGCTTGCCCTTGCCGACCATCAGGCTGCCGCTGAAATCGTAGCCCTCAAGCGCCATCACCGGCGTGGCGTCGACGCGGTTGGCGACCAGGTCCCAGGCATGCAGGTTCAGCGTGTCGCTGCCGAGGCGGGCGCTGACAAACAAGGTGCCGTCGGGGCCGAAGGCCAGCGGTGTGAAGGCGTCTTTCCCCTTCAGATAGGCGTCGAATTGCGCCAGTTGGCGCCAGGCGCCACTGGCCGGCTCGCGGTACAAAATCGTTTCGACATTGCGCTCCTTCGTGACTGCCAGGCGTGGCTCGCCATCCTGATCCAGCAGCCAGCGCCGCACCTTGCCCGGCGGCGCCACGGCGGTGCTGCGGCCGGTGACGGTGTCGAGCTTCAGCAGGGCCATGTAGTCGAGTTCGCGCGTGGCCGTGTAGACCGCGCTGCGCACATAGATGGCGCTGGTATCCTGCGCGCCGCGCTGGCCCGTCAGCCAGGTATGCCAGGGCAGCGGCTTGTAGATGGAAGTCGACAGGTTGGGTGCGAAACCGCGCTCGGCCAGCTGGCGAAAATCGCTGCCGTCGCGGTTGACAGCGTACAGGCCGGGCGCATAGCGCTGTTCGCCGGGAGTGCTCTGATAATCGCGCGTGGTCAGGACCAGGCGCTCGGGATTGACCCATTCCACCTGACCTACATCGACATCGTCGAACTGGGCCACCACCTTGATGCTGTTATCAAGCACGTTGACCACCGCCAGGCGCTCGCGCCCGTTCGGCCCCAGCACCAGCACGGCCAGGTGGCGCGCATCGGGCGACAGCTGCACCCCGCTGAACTCGGGGTTGGCAAAGAAGTCGGCAATCGGCGGCGGCTGGGCTGTCTCCTGCGCGCCGGCATGGAGCGTCAGCAAAAAGGTGGCCGCCAGGGATGCACGCAGGAAGTGAAGGAGTGTCATGTGTGCGTCAGTTGGTGGTGGTGCCGGGTGTGCCGATATGGCGCTGCAAGAACGCTTCCACCCGGCGCCAGTAGTCGAAGCGGTTGACGGGCAGGGCCCAGCCATGGCCTTCGGCGGCGTATTCGATCCATTCCACCTGCGGATTGGTTTTCCTGACGGCCTCGTAAAACTTGCGGCCATGCGGCAGCGGCACGCGCTGGTCGGCGCTGCCGTAGGCCAGCAGCAGCGGCTGGCGGATGCGCGCTGCCTGCTGCAGCGGCGAGGTGGCCTTGAACTGGGCCGCATCCTTGACGGGGTCGCCCACCAGCAGGGGCATGCCGTACTTGCGGTAGTCCTGCGAAATGTCCGAGTAGCCGCCCCAGCTGCCGTCGCGCAGCAGGTCGATGTCCGTCACGCCGGCCATGTCGATGCCGCAGCGGTACAAGTCCGGATCGTTGACCAGGCCCATCAGCGCCGCATAGCCGCCATAGCTGGCGCCGGCGATGCAGATGCGGCGCGGGTCGGCGATGCCCTGCTCGATCGCCCAGCGCGTGCCGTCGGCGATATCGTCCTGCATTTTCAGGCCCCATTGTTTCCAGCCGGCCTTGAAATGCTGCTGGCCGTAGCCCGTGCTGCCGCGAAATTCCGGCTCCAGCACCACATAGCCGCGCGAGGCGAGGAACTGGCTTTCGGCATTCCAGTCCCAGGTATTGCGCACCCACGGCCCGCCATGCACCAGCACCACCATCGGCCGCATTTTCGCTGGCCCCCTGGGCAAGGTCAGCCAGGCGGGAATGTCGAGGCCGTCGCGCGCCTTGTAATGGCGCAAGTCCTTGTTGGCCATTTGCGATGGCAGGATGGCGGGATGGGCGCCGCCCAGCACGCTCAAGTTGCCCGTTTCGCTGTTGAACAGGCGGTAGATGGTGGGCGTGGTGTCGGAAAAGCTGCGCACCAGGATGAACGGCGTGGTCGAACGCCACCCGGTAGACAGGCTGTTGACCGTCATCGGCAGCAGGGCGTTGACCTGCTTTTGCATGGCCTGCATTTTTTCATCGAGCCACTGCGTGGTTTGCGTATCGGCTTCATAGCGCAGGCCCAGCAGCCGGCCTTCGGTGCCCAGCATTTCCGCGCGCACGTCAAAGCCGGGCGCGGCGGCCAGGGGCGTGTCGTCGATGCGCTTGCCGGCCAGGTCGTAGCGGTACAGGGCCAGCTTGTCGCCGCCGCGCAGCGCATGCACGTACAGCGTGCCGTCGGGCGCGAAAAACGCCGGCTGGAAGATATCCTTGCCGCCGCCATAGGCGCTGAAGGTGGCCAGGGTCTGCCATGGCGCCGCTGCCTGGTCGCGATACAGGATGGTATCCTGGCCATTGATGCGTACCTGCACGATGCGCAGCTCGCCCGCCTTGTCGAACAGCCAGTTGCGCGTGCCTGCCGGCTGGGTCACGGTCTTGTAGGTGCCGGTGCTGGTATTGAGGCGCATCAAAGGCTCATCGACGACATTGCCCGGCTGGCTGAAATCCGGCTGCGTGACATAGACGTCGTCCGATTGCTGGTCGCCGATGCTCGACAATAAATAAGTGTTCCACGGCAGCATCAGCAAGGCCCGCTTGTTTTGCAGCATGTGGTTGCGCGTCACCAATTGCCGATAATTGCTTCCATCGACATTGACGGCGTACAGGCCAGACCCGTAGCGCTGCGCGCCCTGCGCCAGTTGCCGGTCTTCCAGGTCGAACACCAGGCGCTGGTCGTTGACCCAGTGGAAGGCGTCGACATCGGCATCGCTGAAATAGGCCACCACCTTGACTTGCATGCTGTCCAGTTCCAGCACGGCCAGGCGCACGCGCTGGCCCGGCGGCGCCACCCGCACGGCCAGGCGGCGGCCGTCCGGCGACAGGACGGCGCCGCTGAAGGACTGGTTTTCAAAAAAGTTTTCGACGGGAATCCGAGACGCTTGCACGGCCACGTTGGCTGGCGCATCCATGGTTTGCTGGGCCTGGAGCGGCGTCCATGCCAGGGTCAGACAGGCCAGCAGCGCGCCGCGTACGTTCTTGGTGAACATGTTTCCCTTTTTGATAATTATCGTAGGGAAACATATTATCATTCAGATAAATTTTTTTCTACTATTGCGGCGTCATTGCGCAAGCGGCTTGCCGATGCTGCGCTGTAGCAATTTCTCGGCGCGGGTCCAGAAATCGATATTGTTTTTCGGCAGCGCCCAGCCGTGTCCCTCTTCCTGGTAGACCACCCATTCGACATCGCGGTTGGTCTTGCTGACGGCGTCGCGCAAGGCGCGGCCGTGGCTGATCGGCACGCGTGTGTCGGCGCCGCCGTAGCCGAGCAGCAAGGGCTGCGTGATGCGAGCCGCCTGTTGCACTGGCGAGGTGGCTTTCAACTGGGCGGCATCGGCGATGCGGTCGCCCACCATGTCGTTCATGCCATATTTGGTGTAGGAATCGCTGAGGTCGGAGTCACCGGTCCAGTGGCCGTCGCGCATCATGTTGATGTCGGTCACGCCGACCCAGTTGATGCCGCACTTGAACAGCTCGGGATCGTTGACCAGGCCCATCAGGGTGGAGTAGCCGCCATAGCTGGCGCCGGCGATGCAGATGCGCTGCGGATCGGCATGGCCCTGGGCGATGGCCCAGCGCGCTCCGTCGGCGATATCGTCCTGCATCTTCAAGCCCCATTGCTTCCAGCCGGCCTTGTAATGCGCGTTGCCGTAGCCGGTGCTGCCGCGATAGTCGGGCTCCAGCACGGCATAGCCGCGCGAGGCGAGAAACTGCGTTTCGGCGTTCCAGTTCCAGTGGCCGCCGCGCACCCAGGGACCGCCATGCACCATCACCACCATCGGCAAATTCTTGCCGCCGTGGCCCTTGGGCAGGGTCAGGTAGGCGGGAATTTCCAGCCCATCGCGCGCCTTGTAGCGCACCAGGGTCTTGGGCGACATGCGCTGCGGATCGATGCCTGGCTGCCTGCTGCCCAGCGGCATCAGCACGCCGGTTTCCTTGTTGTAGACCAGCTCCACGCCCGGTTCCACATCGGACGAGGCGGCCACCAGCACGAACGGCGTTTCCCCGCGCGCGGCCACCGACAGGACGTTGATGGTATTGGGCAGCAGGGTATCGATTTTGGCCTGGATGGCATTCATTTCCTTGTCGTACCAGATGGTGCCCGCCGCATCGGTCTCGTAGCGCAGTCCCAGCAACTTCTTGTGGTTGTTGACCGGATTGCCATTGAAGTCATAGCCCGGCGTATCGGCCAGCGGCGTGTCCCTGATGGTGGCCGTCTTCAAGTCATACAAAAACAGCGCTTCCACGCCATGATGCGAGGCGCGGACATAGAAGTTGCCATTCGCATCGAAGAAGGCGGGCGAGAAATCGCCTTTGACGGCGTGGTACAGATCGCTTTCGTGCAGCTTGCGCCAGGGCGTCCCGGCATTCTCGCGATAGTGGATGGTCTCGGTCTTGTCGTCGGAGGTGATCGCGATGCGCACTTCGTCATGCTGGTCCATCAGCCAGTCTTCGGCGCCGTTCACGGAGGCGGCCAGCTTGCTGATGCCGGTCACCGTATTAAGGCGGTGCACGGTACTCGATGGCTTGCCGGCCGTGTTCCATTGCGTTTGCGTCACGAATACATCGTCGGAGCCGGCCACGCTGCTGGTGGCCAGCAGGCGCGTGTTCCAGTCCAGGGTGGCGCGACCGATATGCGAACCGGTGGCGGTCCTGTTGGTGGAAGTATTGCTGGCCAGCTGGCGGAAACTGCTGCCATCGAGATTGATCGCATACAGGCCGGGGCCGTGGCGCACCTCGCCCTGGGCGATATTGCGGTCGGCCACGCTGTAGACGATGCGCTGGTCGTTGACCCAGGCGATGCGGGCGATATCGGCATCCTCGAACGAGGTCAGGCCGCTCACTTTCATGCCGACCAGTTCCACCGTGTACAGCTGAACCCGTCCGCCCCTGGCGCTGACCAGCACGGCCAGGTGGCGCCCGTCGGGCGACATCACGGCGCCGCTGAAGGCCCGGTTGTTGAAAAAATCGGCGACCGGAATCGGGGCGCCGCTGGCGGGTTTGGCGGCGGTGTCGGCATGGGCCGGCAGGCTGGCGCAGGTGAGCATGAAAACGGTGCCGAGTGCTGCGGTGAAACGGGCCAGGCTGGACTGCATGAATACTCCTGTCGAGAATGTCAAATATGGTATCTATTTTTATACTGTTTCTCGCAGGCTAACATTTCAGCGTGCATTTGGCCAGCCCGGCCGGCGGTTTTATTCCGGCGCGCGGATATGGTCGACCAGCCCGGTGCTGCGCCGGCCCGGTGCCGGCGTCAGGAGGCTGACCAGCACAGTAGTGAGCATGCCGGCCGGCATGCCGAAAATGCCGGCGGCGATCGGCGCGATATGGAACCACTGACCGGCCGGGCCGCCACCGAGCATCGGGCTGGTCTGCAGCATGTAGTACAGGCAGACGCCAAAACCGGCCAGCATGCCGGCCACCGCGCCATGGTGATTGGCGCGTTTCCAGAACACCCCCAGCACCAGTGAGGGGAACAGGGTCGAGGCGGCCAGCGAAAAGGCGATGCCGACCAGCGACAGGATATCGGCCGGTTTTTGCGAGGCGGCGTAGGCGGCGATAAAGGCCACCGCCAGCAGCAGCAGTTTCGAGATCGTCACGCGCTTTTGCGTCGAGGCGGTCGGGTCGACCACCTTGTAATAGATATCGTGCGACAGGCCGTTGGAAATGGCCAGCAGCAAGCCGTCCGCCGTCGACAGGGCGGCGGCCAGGCCGCCAGCGGCCACCAGGCCCGAAATGACATACGGCAGGCCGGCGATCTCGGGCGTGGCCAGCACCAGCACGTCGGCGTCGATGGCGATCTCGGCCAGTTGCACCACGCCGTCGCGGTTGACGTCGACGATGCTGATCAAGGGGCTGAGCTTGTCGACATTGGCCCAGTACGAGACCCAGGTCGGCAAGTGCGCATATTGGGTACCGACCAGGGCCGAATAAATATCGTATTTGACCAGCACCGCCAGCGCAGGAATCGTCAGGTAAATCAGCAGGATGAAAAACAGGGTCCAGAATACCGACACGCGGGTTTCATGCACCGACGGCGTAGTGTAGGAGCGCATCAAAATATGCGGCAGGGCGGCCGTGCCCAGCATCATGCAGAAGACCAGGGCCAGGAAATTGTTGCGCTTGATATCGGACTGTGCGCGGTCGGGTGCGGGAAACGGCTGGGCATGCGGCGTGATCGGCTCGGCCCGCTTCAAATTCAAGGCCAGCGCCGCCTGCCAGGCGCTGCGCGCCTCTTCCGGGCTTTTCGGATAGGCGAGCAGGGCCCGCTCGGCGCTGCGGATATCGAACAGCGAGGCATTGCGCTTGCGCAGGATATCGAGCTGGCGCTGGGCCGCCAGCCGGCCTGCATCCCACGCGGCGGGCAAGCCATCGAGTTCGATCTGGTAGTTGCGCGCGCGCTGGGCGTAGATGTCGCGCACTTCCTGTTCCTTCGGGTCCTGGTCCAGTACCTGCTCGCGCGCGCTCAGCTGCGTAAGCACCTTGCCGTAGGCGATCTGCGGCACCGGATTGTCGGCATGCTTGACCGACAGCCACATGGCGGGTATCAGAAAGGCCACCACGATGATGATGTACTGCGCCACCTGGGTCCAGGTAATGGCGCGCATGCCGCCCAGGAAAGAACACACCAGAATGCTGGCAAGTCCAAGGAAAATGCCGACCGAAAAATCGACACCGGTAAAGCGCGAGGCGATCAGGCCGACCGCGTAGATCTGCGCCACCACATAGGTGAACGAGACCACGATGGTGGCGGCCACGGCCAATACGCGCACCGGCGCGCCCTTGTTGTCCGGCCCGCCGCCATAGCGCGCTGCCAGGAAATCGGGAATCGTGTACTGGCCGAACTTGCGCAAATAGGGCGCGATCAAGAGCGACACCAGGCAATAGCCGCCGGTCCAGCCCATGATGAAGGCCAGGCCATCGAAACCATTCAGGTACAGCCCGCCGGCCAGGCTGATGAAGCTGGCCGCCGAGATCCAGTCGGCGGCGGTGGCCATGCCATTGAACAGGGCCGGCACGCGCCGTCCGGCCACATAGTATTCGGTGACGTTCGAGGTGCGGCTGATGACGCCGATGGTGGCGTACAGGGTGATGGTGGCAAACATGAACAGATAGCCGATCCACACGCGCGACATGCCTTCCTGTTCCAGCACCGTCAAGGCCAGCAAAAAGGCCGCAAAGCCGGCCGAAAACAGCAGGTAGTAGCGCGACAGGCGCTTGAACAGGCTGCGTGGCGCGCTCATGGCAATGGCTCGGCCTGGAACTGCTGGTCGAGCCGGCGCATGCGCCAGGCATAGCAGCCGAGGATGGCCAGGTAGACCAGCGAGGCGCCCTGGGCCGCCATGTAGAACGGCAGCGGCCAGCCGAACAACTGCAGATGCAGCAGTTCGCGCGCGTAGAACACGGTCAGGAAACCCGTCAGCAGCCACACCAGCAGCAGCACCGCCGTCAGGCGCCGGGTGGCTTGCCAGTGCGCGGCGCGGCGCGCCAGCAGCGCGGGGCTGAGGTTGGGGTTGGGCGCCGGCTTGGGCTTATCCATACGTGATGTCGTCCTCGGGCGGGGTTTCCGGCGGCAGCAGGGCAATCGACAGGCGCAGCAGGGTGCCCGGCCATTTCGGCGTATGCGCGCGCGGATTGTGGAAGATGTCGACCTCGGCGCCGTGTTGCTGGGCAATTTCGCGCACGATGGCCAGGCCCAGGCCACTGCCATCGACATTACTGCCAAGAATGCGGTAAAAGCGTTCGAACACGTGCGCGCGCTCGGCCTGGGGAATGCCGGGGCCCGTGTCTTCCACTTCCAGGATGGCCAGCTCCTGGGTGCTGCGCACGCGCACCGTGACGCTGCCGCCGACCGGCGTATAGCGCAGTGCATTGTCGATCAGGTTGCCCAGCAACTCGCGCAGCATCATGGGATTGCCCGAGATCATCACCGGCTGCGCCGCTTGTTCAAAGCCCAGGTCGATGCGCTGGGCAAATGAGGCTTGCACCCAGTCATGCACCACGGTGCGCGCCAGCTCGCTCAGTTCCAGCGGTTCAAAGGCCGTGCCCGCCTGCGGCTGGTTTTCCGCGCGGGCCAGGGCCAGCAGCTGGTTTACCAGCCGCGTGGCCGCTTCCGAGCTTTTGGCCAGCTGCAGCAGCGAGCGGTGGATCTCGTCCTGGTCGGTCTGGCGCAAGGCCAGCTCGGACTGCATGCGCATGCCGGCCAGCGGCGTTTTCATCTGGTGCGCGGCGTCGGCGATAAAGCGCTTTTGCATGTCGATCGACAAGGACAGGCGCGACAGCATGTCGTTGAGCGAACCGACCAGTGGCGTGATTTCCTCGGGCACCTGGTTTGAATCGATCGGCGACAGGTCGTCGGGTGGCCGTGCGCGTATGCGTTCCTGCAGCTGCGCCAGCGGCGACAGGCCGCGCGACAGCGCAAACCACACCAGCGCCAGGATCACCGGCAAGATAATAAATTGCGGCAAGATCACGCCCTTGATGATTTCATTGGCCAGCTGGGCCCGCTTTTCCAGGGTTTCCGCCACCTGCACCAGCGCGCGCTCACCATCGTCGCCGCCGCCGTCGGGCGCGTCGATATACGAAAAGGCCACCCGCACCGGCGTGCCATGTACCGAGTCGTTGCGAAACAGCACCGTGCCGCTGCGATAGCGCTCGGCATCCTGCGGTGGCGGCAAGTCGCGGTCGCCGGCCAGGTAGCGGCCCTGCTGGTCGAGCATCAGGTAATACACGGCGTCGACATCGTCGCCGCGCAGCGCCTCGCGCGAGGCGCCGCCGGCCCGGCCGGGCAGCCGGCCAGGCTGCGCGCCGTCGGCCTGCCTGACCTGCTGAACCAGCATCGTCACATTGTCTGCCAGCGCATGGTCGAAGGGCTGGTTGGCGATGCCCTTGGCCACCAGATAGGTGATGGCGATACTCATCGGCCACAGCAGCAGCAGCGGCGCCAGCATCCAGTCGAGGATCTCGCCGAACAGCGAGTGCTGGATGGTTTCATCGTGCTCGCTGGTGGGCGGCTCGTACCAGTCGTCTTCGGCCAGTTCGTCTGCTGGCGCTACATGCGGCTTCACTTGCCGATGTCGCCGGCGTCCAGCGGCACGCGCGCTTCCGTATATTTTTCCAGGCAGTAACCCAGGCCGCGCACGGTGGCGATGCGCACGCCGCCCACCTCGATCTTTTTGCGCAGCCGGTGCACATACACTTCGATGGCGTTGTTCGACACCTCTTCACCCCATTCGCACAGGTGGTCGACCAGCTGCTCTTTGGAAACGAGACGGCCGGTGCGGCCCAGCAGGATTTCCAGTAGGCCCAGTTCGCGCGCCGACAAATCGATCATCTGTTCGTTGATATACGCGCTGCGGCCCACCTGGTCATAGCTGAGCGGCCCGTGCTTGATCACGGTGGCGCCGCCGCCGGCGCCGCGGCGGGTCAGGGCGCGCACTCTTGCCTCCAGTTCGGACAAGGCGAAGGGCTTGGCCATATAATCATCTGCACCGAGATCGAGGCCGTTGACTCGTTGCTCGATGGAATCGGCGGCCGTCAGTATCAGCACCGGCAGCAGGGAAGCGCGCGCGCGCAGGCGGCGCAGCACTTCCAACCCGCTCAATTTGGGCAGGCCCAGGTCGAGTATCAGCAGGTCGAATTCCTGGGTGGACAGGGCGGTATCGGCTTCCTGGCCATTCTTGACGCAGTCGATGGCATAACCGGACTGGCGCAGCGAACGGGTCAAGCCGTCGGCCAGCACGCTGTCATCTTCGGCAAGTAAAATACGCATGGCAGATTCCTAAGCTTGCGACATCAGAAGTGTGTATTGTGTTTCATTTTGCGCAAGGTGGCGAATATTTATGAAAAACCGGCCTTGTAATGATCTGTTTCAATTCAAATGCACGTTCCGCTTGCATTAAGCACTGTTTTTTTATACAGTAGTGTCTGTCATGTATTTTGTGCTGCAACCCTTTACACCTATGCGCCAGTTCGGGCTGAAAGAACATAATGGACGATAAAAGAGCTGTAATACCCGCTGCTGAAAAAGCCAAGGCGCTGGCCGCCGCGCTGGCACAGATCGAGAAGCAGTTTGGCAAAGGTTCGGTCATGCGCATGGATGCCAGCGCACCGATCGAAGAAGTGCAAGTCGTGTCGACCGGTTCGCTCGGCCTCGATATCGCGCTGGGCGTGGGCGGCTTGCCGCGCGGCCGCGTGGTGGAAATCTACGGTCCTGAATCGTCGGGTAAAACCACGCTGACCCTGCAAACCATCGCCGAAATGCAAAAACTGGGCGGTACCTGCGCCTTTATCGACGCCGAGCACGCGCTCGACGTCGGCTACGCGCAAAAGCTGGGCGTGAACCTGC
The DNA here is from genome assembly GCF_057291295.1 of Janthinobacterium sp. 1L-D-8-B-C4. Taxonomy (NCBI): domain Bacteria; kingdom Pseudomonadati; phylum Pseudomonadota; class Betaproteobacteria; order Burkholderiales; family Oxalobacteraceae; genus Janthinobacterium; species Janthinobacterium sp. 1L-D-8-B-C4. The sequence goes on along the minus strand of NZ_JBXAVX010000004.1, from coordinate 380,459 downwards.
ACGAACTGCTGATCTCGCAACCGGACACGGGCGAACAGGCGCTGGAAATTTGCGACGCCCTCGTGCGTTCGGGCAGCGTCGACCTGGTGGTGATCGACTCGGTAGCGGCGCTGACGCCACGCGCCGAGATCGAAGGCGACATGGGTGATTCCTTGCCAGGTCTGCAGGCACGTTTGATGTCGCAGGCACTGCGCAAGCTGACCGGCTCGATCAACCGCACCAATACCCTGGTCATCTTCATCAACCAGATCCGCATGAAGATCGGCGTGATGTTCGGCAGCCCGGAAACCACCACCGGCGGCAATGCGCTGAAATTCTACGCTTCCGTGCGCCTGGATATCCGCCGCACCGGCTCGATCAAGTCGGGCGACGAAGTGATCGGCAACGAAACCAAGGTCAAGGTCGTCAAGAACAAGATCGCGCCACCGTTCAAGGAAGCGCACTTCGACATCCTGTACGGCGCAGGCACTTCGCGCGAAGGCGAGATCCTGGACCTCGGTTCGGATGCGAAGATCGTTGAAAAATCCGGTTCCTGGTACAGCTACAATGGCGAGCGCATCGGCCAGGGCAAGGACAACGCCCGCGCCTTCCTGCAAGAGCGTCCGGCGCTGGCGCGTGAAATCGAAAACAAGGTTCGCGCTTCGCTGGGCGTGCGTGAGTTGCCACCGCTGGCGGGTGAAAAGCCTGAAAAAGCCGACAAGGCTGCGGACAAGGCCGCCAAGGCAGCGGAAGCCAAGGCTGCTGAATAAAGTAGCTGACGCGGCTAGCCGCAAGGTGTGACCCTGATCGCCGTCCCGCGCTGTTGCGCCGGGCGGCGTTTGTGTTTGTGTGGTTTGATCGTGAAATGAAAGACAAGGTGGTGTATGGCCAGAGTGCAATTGAGCCTGAAGGGCAGGGCGCTACGCTTTCTGTCGATGCGCGAACACAGCCGCATGGAATTGCGCCGCAAGCTGCAGCGCCATGCCGAGGAAGGCGACGACGTGGAAGCCTTGCTCGACAGCCTTGAGCAGGCCAACTGGCTGTCGCAGGAGCGTTTTTCCGAGTCGCTGGTGCACCGCCGCTCGGCCCGCTTCGGCAACAGCCGCATCATGGCCGAGCTGCAAAGCCATGGCATACAGGGCGAGGCGCTGCAGGAACTGAAGGCGGGCCTGGCCGAGGGCGAGACCGAACGCGCCTGCGAAGTGTGGCGCCGCAAGTTTGGCGAGGTAGCGCAAGATGCCGAGCAGCGCAGCAAGCAGATGCGTTTCCTGATGCAGCGCGGCTTCTCGCAGCGCGCGATCCAGGTGGCGATCAAGGGCCTGGCCGACGAAGATAGTGATTAAAAAATATCAACAGGCTTGTCCGGATCAGTTATCCTGCCCACAGGCTGCGGCGCATGGTGCGCAGGCCATGACTGGTGAGATGGGATACTGATGAACGACTGGCATGCTGGCTATACTTCCGAAACCTCGTACACCTACGGTTATTACACGGAATTGAATCCCCTGCGGGTGCAGTTGATGCTGCTCAGTTATGGCTATATGCCGCCGAAGATCAGCACCGCCTGCGAACTGGGCTTCGGCCAGGGCATTACCGTCAATATTCATGCGGCCGCCTCTGGCGTGCGCTGGTACGGCACCGACTTCAACCCGGCCCAGACCGCGTTCGCGCAGGAACTGGCCGAGGTGGCGGACAATGGCGCCGTGCTGTCGGAGCAGTCATTCCGTGATTTCTGTGGACGCAGTGACTTGCCCGACTTCGATTTCATTGCCCTGCACGGTATCTGGAGCTGGATTTCGCCGGAAAACCAGGGCCATATCGTCGATTTCCTGGCGCGCAAGCTCAAACCGGGTGGCGTGCTGTACATCAGCTACAACACCCAGGCTGGCTGGGCGGCGATAGCGCCGCTCCGTGAACTGCTGGAGCAGCATAGCCGTGTCATGAGCGCGCCGGGCCAGGACATCCGCGCGCGCGTGGGCAGCGCCATGTCGTTTGTCAGCCGCATGATGGACACCAATCCGCGCTACCTGGCGGCCAATCCGACCGCCGCCCTGCGCCTGAAACAGCTCGGCGAACTCGATCCGAACTATCTGGCGCACGAATTTTTCAATCATTACTGGCAACCCCAGTCGTTTTCCAGCATCAGGCCGGCACTGAGCGCCGCCAAGCTCGATTTCGCCGGCTCGGCCGCATTTTCCGACCATGTCGACGTGCTGAACCTGACGCCCGAGCAGGTCGCATTCCTCAGCCAGATTCCAGACCCCACTTTCCGTGAAAACACGCGCGACTTCATGGTCAACCGGCAGTTCCGCCAGGATTACTGGGTCAAGGGCGGGCGCCAGCTCAACGGCTACGAACAGACCAATGCACTGCGCGCATTGCGCGTCATCCTGGTGGCGCCGCGCCAGCATATCGCGATGACGGTCATCGGCGTCACGGGCGAAGGCAATCTGGATCAGGCCGCTTATGATCCGCTGTTCGACCTGATGGCAGACTTCCAGCCGCACACCATCGGCGAACTTGAACATGGCTTGCAGGGCAAGGTGCAGGATCTGGGCGCCTTGCTGCAAATGCTGCTGGTACTGGCGCACAAGGCCTGCGTGTCGCTGGTGCAGGACGATGCCGCCATCGCGCTGGCGCGGCCGCACACCGACAAGCTGAACCGCCATTTGCTGCACCAGGCGCTGGGACGCAACGACATGGCCGCGCTGGCCAGTCCGGTCACTGGCGGCGGCGTGGGTGTGTTGCATCTGCAACAGTTATTCCTGCTCGGGCGACTCCAGGGCCACCACGGCACGCCAGCGTTGGCGATGTTTGTATGGGAAGCTTTCCAGCCGCTCAAACAGACCATGATGCGTGATGGCGTGTTGCTGACGAGCCAGGAAGACAACCTGGCGGAAATCGCCCTGCATGTGGACAGCTTCCTCATGAACGTGCTGCCCATCCTGCAAAGAATGGGCGTGGCCGACTGAGCAGGTAATGGTTGAGAGCCATGGGCGCAACATGATTTTTATGATATCAATTATTTCCATCATGAATGACTGCCGGTAAAATCGCATACTTTATTTATGATTTGAAGGCTTTTATCGATAGAAGTAAAAATTATGTTGCGGCGCAACCTGCGCGCGATGTGCTACACTTTTAGGGTTTTTGCGGCGCCGCAGGTGCGGTTGCTGTTCGTAGAAGCTGCGAACGGCGTGCTTTATGCACATGGCTGCTTACTAAATTACGCCGCGCAAGCGGCATCGGTCCATGCCCCTGTCAACTCCCGTATCCCGGCGCGCCTTACGGCACACCCGCGTTATCGACGTCCAAGCGTATCTGCGCGACGACGGCCTGTGGGATATCGACGCGCGCATCACCGACATCAAATCGTTCGACGCAAACCTGGCCTCCGGACCACGTCCCGCCGGCGCTCCCCTGCATGACCTCCATCTGCGCATTACCGTCGATCAGGCACTGACCATTGTCGAGGCCGAAGCCGCCTCCGAGGCCGTACCCTATCCCGGTTTTTGCGATACCATCGGCCCCGCTTACAAGGCGCTGATCGGTCTGAATTTATTGAAGAATTTCCGCCGCGACTTGAAAGAGCGCCTGGCGGGAATCGCCGGCTGTACCCATTTGACCGAACTGGCGCAAGTCTTGCCGACTGCGACGATTCAGGCATTTGCCGGCGATGTCTGGTCGACCCGTGACGGTGCGAATGCTGATTTGCCGCATGAAAAGCCGTTTCAACTCGACAAATGCCATGCCCTGCGCACCGATGGCGGGGCGGTTGCACAGTATTACCCGCGCTGGGTAGCCAAAGCGTGATCCCGGCGCTTTCCTGTTTTTTTTGCACCACTAACCGTATTTTTACAAATCAGTATCAGAAGGGAAGCCAGCATGAAAATCCATGAGTATCAAGCCAAAGAAATCCTCCGGCAATTCGGAGTGACGGTACCACGCGGTATTCCGTGCATGTCCGTCGACGAGGCAGTCAAGGCTGCGGAAACCCTGGGCGGCCCGGTATGGGTCGTCAAGGCACAGATCCACGCTGGTGGCCGCGGCAAGGGCGGCGGCGTGAAAGTGGCGAAATCGATCGAACAGGTCAAGGAATACGCCAACCAGATCATGGGCATGCAGCTGATCACGCACCAGACCAGCGCCGAAGGCCAGAAAGTGAACCGCCTGCTGGTAGAAGAAGGCGCCGACATCAAACAGGAACTGTACGTTTCGCTGGTCACCGACCGCGTTACCCAGAAGATCGTCCTGATGGCGTCGTCCGAAGGCGGCATGGACATCGAAGAAGTGGCCGAGAGCCATCCTGAGAAAATCCATCACGTCACCATCGAGCCAAGCGTCGGCCTGACCGATGCCCAGGCAGACGACATCGCCACCAAAATCGGCGTGCCTGCCGGTTCGATCGCCGATGCCCGCGTCAACCTGCAAGGCCTGTACAAAGCCTACTGGGAAACCGATTGCTCGCTGGCCGAAATCAACCCGCTGATCGTCACCGGCAGCGGCAAGGTCATCGCCCTGGACGCCAAGTTCAACTTCGACCCGAACGCCCTGTTCCGCCACCCTGAAATCATCGCCCTGCGCGACCTGGACGAAGAAGATCCAGCTGAAATCGAAGCGTCGAAATTCGACCTGGCCTACATTTCGCTCGACGGCAACATCGGCTGCCTGGTGAACGGCGCCGGCCTGGCCATGGCTACCATGGACACCATCAAGCTGTTCGGCGGCGAGCCAGCCAACTTCCTCGACGTCGGCGGCGGCGCCACGGCAGAAAAAGTGACCGAAGCGTTCAAGATCATGCTGAAAAACCCGGGCCTGAAAGCCATCCTGGTGAACATTTTCGGCGGCATCATGCGTTGCGACGTGATCGCCGAAGGCGTCATCGCCGCGGTGAAAGCTGTTTCGCTGAACGTGCCACTGGTGGTGCGCATGAAGGGCACCAACGAAGATCTGGGCAAAAAGATGCTGGCCGATTCCGGTCTGCCTATCATCGCAGCCGACACCATGGAAGATGCAGCCAAGAGCGTCGTTGCCGCTGCTGCCGGTCAAGCTTAATTAAGGAATCAACATGTCCATTCTGATCAATAAAGATACCAAAGTCGTTACCCAAGGGATCACCGGCAAGACCGGCCAGTTCCACACCCGCGGTTGCCGCGACTACGCGAACGGCAAAGCTGCCTTCGTGGCAGGCGTGAACCCGAAGAAAGCCGGCGAAGACTTCGAAGGCATTCCTATTTTCGCCAGCGTTACCGAAGCGAAAAAAGAAACCGGCGCCAACGTTTCCGTGATCTACGTGCCGCCAGCTGGCGCGGCCGCCGCGATCTGGGAAGCTGTCGAAGCTGAAATGGATCTGGCCATTTGCATCACCGAAGGCATTCCTGTGCGTGACATGATGGCCTTGAAAGACCGCATGGCCAAGTCGGGCAGCAAAACGCTGCTGCTGGGCCCAAACTGCCCAGGCCTGATCACGCCAGACGAAATCAAGATCGGCATCATGCCAGGTCACATCCATAAAAAGGGCCGCATCGGCGTGGTATCGCGTTCGGGTACCCTGACCTATGAAGCAGTCGGTCAATTGACCGCACTGGGCCTGGGCCAATCGTCGGCAGTCGGCATCGGTGGCGACCCGATCAACGGCCTGAAGCACATCGACATCATGAAGATGTTCAATGATGATCCGGATACCGACGCGGTCATCATGATCGGCGAAATCGGCGGTCCTGACGAAGCCAATGCTGCCTATTGGATCAAGGACAACATGAAAAAACCGGTGGTCGGCTTTATCGCTGGCGTCACCGCGCCTCCAGGCAAGCGCATGGGCCACGCCGGCGCGCTGATCTCGGGCGGCGCCGATACGGCACAAGCCAAGCTGGAAATCATGGAAGCATGCGGCATTACCGTCACCAAGAACCCGTCGGAAATGGCGCGTCTGCTGAAAGCCATGCTGTAATCACAGCCAGGTTGATGTAGTGAAAAAAAAAGGAGCTTCGGCTCCTTTTTTTATTGTCTGGCGGCCACGGCCATTCTGGTCGCGCAGCGACGGCGGCGGTCGCAAACGGACGCGCCGCGTCGCTTTTCTTGCCGCTGTACCTGACGCCGCCCGTGCGCGGCGCTGGCATGGCGCTTGCACTTTCTCCCTGATGAACATGTAAACACAGGAGAAAACCATGCGCGCGCAGTCCGGATTTACCCTGATAGAACTGATGATCGTGGTGGCAATTGCCGGCATCCTGGCGGCCGTGGCGATCCCGCAATACAGCGACTACACGATGCGGGCCAAGGTCAGCAATGTGCTGGCGGCGGCCGCGCCGTTGAAGACGGCGGTCGCCTTGTGCGTGCAGGAAAATGGCGGCGAGGCGGCCACGTGCAGCACCACCACCGAAGCGGTGCCCAGTCCGATTCCAAAATTTAGCCCCACGCGCGAAGTGGCCAGCGCCGGCGTGGCCGATGGCAATATCACCCTGACCCTGGCGGCCGACCTGGGCACCGGCATCGGTAGCCAGACCATTACCATGACGATGGAAGCTGGCAGCAGCAGCCTGACCTGGTTCAACAGCACCACCGTTACCAACGAAGCGGCCAAGCAAGCCATCCTGCGTAACAATATTGCCAGGGCGGTGGCCGCGCTGTAAGCGCTTGCGAGGTCAGACGATCTTTTGCCGGTCGCTGATAAGCGCTTCGTAAATCAGGTTCTGCAGCAAGGTATAGTGCGCCGATTCCAGGTCGATGAATTGCAGGCCATAGGTGTAGACATCGTCCTGCCCGCCGACGATGGTGGAAGTGGATTTACCCGTGCTGACATTCTGGATGCGGGCCCGCGTGGCGATGCGCAGCGGCTGCTGGTATGGCGGCGCCAGCAGGGTAAATACCAGGGTCACGCCGCTGTCGTCGGGCTTCAGCATGCCGGGCGACTCGATCAGCGCACCGGACACGCTGAGGTTGACGATGCACACCGGCACTTCGGGCTGGTCGCGGCACATCAGTTGCGCCAGCAGTTCCACCTTGACCCGCATTGCCCCGCGCAAGCTGGTGCCGGAGATGGTGTCGGGGAAACTCAGGTGAAGATAGTGCAGCGGCCGGCCAAACACGCGCAGCACGCTGCAGGCAAACGAACACACGCTGACACCGGAAAACACGCGGATGGTCAGCTTGTCGCCCTCGTCGAGCACGATGGCCTTGCCGTTTTCCTGCGGCGTCTTGACGATCAGGTATTCATCGCGCAGATAGCCGATCAAGGTAGAAAAATGCCGTACCGGCTTGATGGTGCGATGCGTGATGAACTGGATGCGGCCACCGACTTGCAGATGCATGGCGTCGAAGTCGAACTTTTCGGGCGCGGTTTCCTTGCCGCTATCTTTGTCACTACCCTTGTCACTACCCGTGTCTGTCATGCGCGCTTTCCTCATGATGATCCTGAGCGCAGTATGCATGAATCTTGCTGAAAAAGCATAGCTGCCAAAAAAACGCCGGCGGCCCGGCGCGCATGTTTTACAATCGAGTAATATTGTTCATCATGAAAGACTCCATGGCGCGCAGCTACTTCTGGACCATGTTATGCCTGATCCTGCATCAGATCGACGCCGCCTACTGGCGAGAGTGGGAAATGTTTTACTTGCCCGGCGGGGTGCAGGGCTTCCTGATATTCAACCTGGCGGCCATCGCCGTGGTGTTGGCCGGCTACCGGCAAGTGCTGCTGGCACTGCCACGCGCGCGCCTGTACGCCGGCATCTGCGCCACCCTGGGCCTGGCCACCTTCGTCATCCACGCCGGCTTTGCGCTGGCGGGGCTGGAACAGTTTCATTTGCCGCTGTCGATGGCGGTCATCGTGCTATGCCTGGGGGGTGCGCTATGGTTGCTGAATGACTTGCGCTTACACCGCCGCCGTCCAGTCGCCTGACTTGCCGCCATGCTTTTCCAGCACCCGCACATTGGTCATCACCATGCCGCGGTCGACCGCCTTGCACATGTCGTAGATGGTCAGCAAGCCGATCTGCACCGAGGTCAGCGCTTCCATTTCCACGCCAGTTTTTCCTGTCGTGTCGACCTGGGCGCGGCAGTGGACGCTGCTGGCCGTTTCGTCGATCTCGAAGTCGACCGTCACGCGCGTGATCGCCAGCGGGTGGCACAGCGGAATCAAATCGCTGGTGCGCTTGGCGCCCATGATGGCGGCGATGCGGGCGATGCCCAGCACGTCGCCTTTCTTGGCGTCGCCTTTGATAATGATGGCCAGGGTGGCCGGCTGCATGCGGATGGTGCCGGCCGCCACGGCGCTGCGGCGCGTGTCGTCCTTGCCGCCGACGTCGACCATATGGGCCTGGCCGGTGGCGTCGAAGTGGGTCAGTGCGCCGGCGGGGGCGTCTTGCTCTGGTGTGGTCATGGTGTGCGGTCGATTTTCTGGCGGTTATTCTTGCCATCATTATAGGGTGCGCCAGGCGCGTGGAAAATGCCGCCGCTTACAGGTTATGATAGCAGCCGTGAAATCCAAACTTATTTCCCCCATTTTTCCGCTCAAAGCCGGCGCTCTGGCGGCCCTGCTGCTGGCCACGCCTTTGGTGCTCGCGCAAGCGCCGCAGCCTGGCGTGTATGGTGCAGCCCCTGCGGCGCCAGTCACGCCAGCGAAACCGGAGAGCAAGTGGACGCCGCTGCCGCTGGCGCCCGTGCCGAACCTGCCGACCCTGGGCGACGCATCGCGCGAAGACCTGTCGCCGGCGATGGAACGCAAGGTTGGCGAGGAGATTATCCGCAGCATCCGCGGCGACCGCGATTACCTCGATGACGCGCCGTTGCTGGAATATATCAATACTTTTGGCAATGCGCTGGTGGCGGCGCGCCCTAGCGTGCGCGGCGAAACCAGTTACGATTATTTCTTTTTTGTCGTGCGCGATCCGCAACTCAATGCGTTTGCCTTGCCGGGCGGCTTTATCGGCGTGCATTCGGCGCTGCTGCTGGCGGCGCAGACCGAGGCCGAACTCGCTTCCGTGCTGTCGCACGAGATCGGCCATGTGGCGCAGCGCCATATTGCGCGCATGCTGGGCCAGCAGCGTCAGGATGCGCTGCTGCCGCTGGCGGCGATCCTGCTGGCGGCGCTGGCGTCGCGCGCCGGTGGCGACGTGGCGATGGGCGTGTTTGCCGCCGGCCAGGGCCTGGCGATCCAGCGCCAGCTCAATTTTGGCCGCGACGCCGAGCGCGAGGCCGACCGCATCGGTTTCCAGATCATGGGCGAGGCCGGTTTCGATACCACCGGCATGGTGGCCTTCTTTGGCCGCATGCAGGCGGCCAGCCGCTCGTACAGCGATCTGATGCCGGCGTATTTGCAGACTCACCCTCTGACCACCGAGCGCATCGCCGACATCCAGGCGCGCATCCGCGAACAGCCCTACAAGCAGCGGCCCGACAGCCTGAACTTCCACCTGGCGCGCGCGCGGGCCCGCGTGCTGCAGGATGAAAGCATGCAGGGTTTGCTGAACGCGAAAGCAACGTTCAAAACCCAGCTGGAACAGCAAAGCCGTTTCCAGGTGACGGCGGCCCACTACGGCCTGGCGTTTGTCGCCATCAAGCAGGGCAAGACGGTCGAAGCGCAGGCCGAACTCGACGCGGCCAACGCAGCCTTGCACCAGCCGGCCGGGCCGAACGTGTTTACCTCGGGCGGCACGCAAGGCCCCAATTCGCTGCTGGCGGCGATGGCGCTGGAAGTGCTGCTGATGCCGGCGCAAAAGCCGGAAGTAGCGCCGCAGGCAGTGAAAGCAGCCGATGCCGCGCGCCAGCAGTTTCCGCTGTCGCGCGGAATTGCCTATCAGTATGCCGAAGCGCTGATCGCCGACAAGCAGCTCGATAAAGCCACGCTCTACCTGCGCGACCAGGTGCAGCTGTACAAGGAAGAGCCGGAACTGTATGACTTGCTGGCAAAGGCCTATTCAACCCAGGGCAAGCTGACCTTGCAGCATATCGCGCTGGCCGAATCGTATGTGCTGCAGGGTGCGACCATGGCCGCGCTGGACCAGCTGACAATCGCCCGCAAGTCGACCGACGCCACCTTTTATGACCACGCCGTGATCGATGCGCGCGAACGCGAGCTGCAGGAAAAGCGGCGCGAACAGCTGAAAGACCAGAAATCGTAGTTATGCCGCTTGCGGCAAGCGCTGAAAGCCGAAATGCCGTGGTACTTCGGCAGACGCCAGCGCTTGCACCGGGATGGCCTGGCCGCCATGCTGCAACGTGAGATTGCCGCTGGCCTGCTCCAGCCACGCCAGCAACGCCTCGTCAGCCAGCGGCTGCCCGTCGAGCCGTAACGTACCCATCACCTGGGCCATGTCGCGGTCGTCGACCTGCGCCACGATGTCGCCATGCTGCAGGATCAGCGCGCCGTTGTCGCATAAAAATGCCTGCTCGATCGTCGCCAGCGCTGCGCCCGTTTGCAGCACAAAGCCGTGCTGCGGGTCGCTGCGCGCAATGAAGGGCGTCGCTTCCAGGTTCAGGTAGACGCGCTGCGGGCCGTTCTGGAAAAACCAGCAGCCGCGCTCGTCATGATCAATATTGCGGTTGATAAAGCCGATCAGGGCCGCATGGGCCAACTTGTCGCCGGGCAGCTGCAACTGCTGGGCACGCTCGTCGCGCATGCGCCAGTTGCCGCGCGCGTCCAGGCCCAGCCAGCCGTAGCAGTGCGGCACGTTCGGCCATTTGGCCATCGCCTGTTTGACCATTTCATCCATGTTCAGCAACTTCCACAAGAGCGGTAATGGCGCCAGCCTGACAGCTTTGCGGCAACGGTGTCGCCGCGCTGCCTTGCTCGAAGAACTGCAGCAGGCGCCGCGGCAGCCAGTCCAGGCTGCTGTTGCTGAAGCCGACATGGCCGCCATGGCGCGGATACTCCAGGGTCACGGCCGGCGAGGCCAGGCGAGGCAGATGCTGGCCGGGAAGAAAAGGGTCGTTCAGGGCGTTCAGCACCAGGGTCGGCACGGTGATGTCCTGCAGCACATGCCTGGCGCTGGCGCGGTGCCAGTAATCGTCGGCGTCGCGGTAGCCGTGCAGCGGCGCCGTCACCGCATTGTCAAACGCGTGCAGGTCGCGCGCGGCCAGCATGGCTTCGCGTTCGAACAGGCCGGGAAACTGCTCGAGCTTGGCCAGGCACTTCGGTTTCAAGGTATTGAGAAACATGCGCGTATATAAACGGTTCGCGCCGGAAGACAGCGCCTTGCCCCCTTGCGCCAGGTCCAGCGGGGCCGAGATGGCGGCAGCGGCGTCGACGAAATCGGCACCATGCTGCGACTGCCCCAGCCAGCACAGCAGGGCGTTGCCGCCCAGCGAAACGCCGGCCGCATAGAACTTGCCCGTGGCGCGCGGGCGCAAACGGCGCAACACCCACTCCACTTCCTCGGCGTCGCCCGAATGATAGAAGCGTGGCGCAATATTGGCCTCGCCGGAGCAGCCGCGAAAATGCGGCACCGCGCCCGACCAGCCGCGCGCGGCCACTTGCGCCATCAGGGCGCGCGCATAGTGACTGTTGGACGAGCCTTCCAGCCCGTGGAACAGCACCACGAAGGGCTGCCCGGGCTGGCCGTCGACCAGGTCGACATCGACGAAATCACCGTCGGGCGCCTGCCAGCGTTCACGCCGGAACGCCACCGCCGGCCTGGCGAGGCAAGTGGCCGGCACGATGGTTTGCAGATGGCCACCGGGCAGCCAGAAAGGCGCGCTGTAATTCATGAGGCCTTAATGCAGGATCTGCGCTCCGGCCGCGTCCGACGGTGCGCCGCCGGGGGCGATCGACACATGGTGCAGCACGATGCGCCAGCCACGCGGGGTTTTCACGTAGACATTGGTGGCCAGCAAATGCGCAGGCGTGCCTTCGCTGGCCGTGCCGCCTTCGACCACCGTATGAACCGAACTCATCAGGTTATGCGTTTCATGCAGCTGGGTCGGCCGGATATGCAGGCCGCCCCCTGCCAGCACGGTTTCCCACGAGGCGCGGATGGCGGCATGGCCGATCAGGCGCGCGCCGCCCGGGTGGATGCAGACGATTTCTTCGTCGTCGGCCCACAGCGCCATCAGCGCATCGAGGTCGGCGCGGTTGAGGGCATCATAGAAAGCCGCTTCGACTTCGGCGGCGCTGCCATTCAATTCCTTCACACTTTTCATGACGACTCCGGTCTGGGCGGCTTGGGGATTAATGGTGACCGGCGCTGGCGCCTGGCTTCAATTTGTAGGCGGTGCCGCAGTACGGGCACTTGGCCGTGCCATGGTTGTCAAATTCCAGGAACACGCGCGGATGCGACGACCACAGCGGCATGGCCGGGTTAGGGCAGTGGGCTGGCAGGTCTTTACCGTCGAGTTCGACCGCTGGCTGGGTGGTGTTTGTCATCTTGTCATGCTCCGTGAGGCTAAAGTTGGTGGGTAAGGCGTCTGCGAAAACCACGATTTTAACGGATTCGCGCAGGCAGTAAAATTCATCCGTAGAATGGCGGCTTGATCCGCTAGCGCAAGCCGCCGTTTTCACCCGAAAAGCGGGCGTGCATGCCGCCACCATGAACCCTGATACCGTCTTTTCATCGCCGCGCGCGATGCCCTTGGCCTGCACCATCGTTGTGCAAATACTACACTTTACTGCCCGGAGCGCCGTTTGAGCACCACCGTGCAACGCCAGTCGTTTCGCGAAGGCCTGCTGCTGGGCGCGCCGACCCTGGTCGGCATTGCCGCCTGGGGCATGGTGGTTGGCATCGCGATGGTGAAAAGCGGCCTGACTGTCACGCAGGCCAGCGTGATGACCTTGCTGGTGTTTGCCGGTTCGGCCCAGCTGGCCTCGCTGCCGCTGCTGGCCGCGCACGCGCCGATCTGGGTGATTTTTGCCACCGCGCTGGTGGTCAACCTGCGCTTCGTGATCTTTTCGGCCCTGCTGGCACCGCATTTTGCCCACCTGCCGTGGCGCCAGCGTCTTGCGCTTGGCTATATTTCCGGCGATATCGCCGTTGGCCTGTTCCTGCAGCGCTATCCGCTGGAAACGCCTGACCCGGGCAAGGTGCCGTTTCTGAAAGGCCTGATTTACCCGAACTGGACCGCTTGGCAGGTGGGCTCGCTGGCAGGCATTTTCCTGGGCGCGGCCGTTCCCGCCGAATGGGGCCTGGGCTTTGCGGGCACCCTGGCCATCATCTGCGTGACGGTGCCGCTGGTGCTGGGACGCGCGGCACTGTGCGGCGTGCTGGTGTCGGGCGCAGTGGCGGTGGTGGCGTTTCGCCTGCCCTACAAACTGGGTTTACTGGTGGCGGTGCTGGCCGGCATGGTCACCGCCATGGCGGTGGAAGAACTGACGCAGAAATGGAAGAAAAAACATGGCTGATGCAATCAACATGGACAGCTTTGACGTCTGGGCCACCGTCGTGGTGCTGGTGCTGGCCACGGCTGCCACCCGCAGCACTTTCTGGCTGGTGGGCCATCACATCACGATTCCACGCCGCGTGAACGAGATGCTGCGCTTTGCGCCGGCCTGCGCGCTGGCGGCGATTATCGCGCCCGACCTGCTGATGGACAGCGCCCAGCTGCAGCTTGACCTGCTCAACCCCAAACTGCTGTCCGGGATTGCCGCGACGATTTTTTATTTGATACGCCGCAATATGCTGCAAACCATTGTGTTTGGCATGCTGGTTTTCACCGGATTGCGTTTGTTGCATGTTTTTCAGTAAAGCGGGACAAATCAGCGAATTGCGCTGGTGCTTGCGGTAAAATAGCGCACTTCCTTCCACTCGTCATCTGGATCGCCATGTCAGCTGTTCTCAACTTCATCCGTCTGCAAGATTTGATCGACCAAAACGCCCTGCAAGGCAAGCGCGTATTCATCCGCGCCGACCTGAACGTGCCGCAAGATGACAGTGGCAAGATCACTGAAGACACCCGCATCCGCGCCTCGGTGCCGGCGATTCGCGCCGCTTTGGACGCTGGCGCTGCCGTTATGGTGACGTCGCACCTGGGCCGTCCGACCGAAGGCGAATTCAAGCCGGCCGACAGTCTGGCACCGGTTGCGGCCCGCTTGTCCGAGTTGCTGGGCCAGGAAGTGGTATTGAAACAGGACTGGATCGATGGCGCCGGCTTGGAGTCGTTGGCCGCCGGCCAGGTGGTGCTGCTGGAAAACGTGCGCGTGAACAAGGGCGAGAAGAAAAACAGCGATGAACTGGCGCAAAAAATGGCCAGGCTGTGCGATATCTATGTGAACGACGCGTTCGGCACCGCCCACCGCGCCGAAGCCTCGACCCACGGCATCGCCAAGTTTGCCCCGGTCGCCTGCGCCGGCCCGTTGCTGGCCGCCGAACTGGACGCCCTGGGCAAGGCACTGCACGCGCCGGCCAGGCCGTTGCTGGCCATCGTTGCCGGCTCAAAGGTATCGAGCAAGTTGACCATTCTCAAGGCCCTGTCCGACAAGGTCGATAACCTGATCGTCGGCGGCGGTATCGCCAACACCTTCATGAAGGCAGTCGGCTTGAATGTTGGCAAGTCGCTGGTGGAAGCGGAACTGGTCGAGGAAGCCAAGGCGATCATCGAGATCATGGCCCAGCGCGGCGCACAAGTACCGATTCCGGTCGACGTCGTCTGCGCCAAGGAATTTTCGCCCACCGCCGCCGCCACCGTCAAGGACGTGGCCGATGTGGCGGACGACGACATGATCCTCGATATCGGCCCGAAAACGGCAGCCCTGCTGGCGCAGCAGATCGCCGCTGCCGGCACCATCGTCTGGAACGGCCCGGTTGGCGTGTTTGAATTCGACCAGTTCGGCCACGGCACCAAGACCCTGGCGCTGGCCATTGCCGAGTCGAAAGCGTTTTCGATCGCCGGTGGCGGCGACACGCTGGCGGCGATTGCAAAATATGACATTACCGATAAAATCAGCTATATCTCGACCGGCGGCGGCGCTTTCCTGGAATTCCTGGAAGGCAAAACGTTGCCCGCAGTCGAGATCCTGATGCAGCGCGCCAGCTAAGGCCGGCCAACTGTAAAGTATGTATGCACCAAGCGCAGCCTGACCGCTGCGCTTTTACCTTGCCGGGCCGCGCAAGCGCCCGGTCGAACTGCTCCAAATCTCTTGCTCTCGCACAAGGAATCCTATGCCACGCGGTACAAAAATCGTAGCAACCATCGGCCCTGCCTCCACCGACCTGGCGATCCTGGTCAAGATGATACGGGCCGGTGTCGACGTGGTGCGTTTGAATTTTTCGCATGGCAAGGCACAGGACCATATCGACCGCGCGGCGCTGGTGCGCCAGGCAGCGGCCGAATGCGGCCGCGAAGTGGCCATCATGGCTGACATGCAGGGTCCCAAAATTCGCGTTGGCAAGTTTGAAAACAACCGCATCCAGCTCGAAGCGGGCGACAAGTTCATCCTGGACTCGAAATGGGGCGAAAATGGCGAACTGGGCAACCAGGAACGCGTCGGCCTTGACTACAAGGCCCTGCCGCGTGACCTGAACAAGGACGACGTATTGCTGCTGAATGACGGCCTGATCGTGCTGATCGTCGAGCGCATCGTCGTCAACGAAATCCACACGGTCGTCAAGATCGGTGGCGAATTGTCGAACAACAAGGGCATCAACCGCCAGGGCGGCGGCCTGACTGCGCCGGCGCTGACAGCCAAGGACATGGAAGACATCAAGACGGCGATGAGCTTCCAGGCCGACTACCTGGCCATTTCGTTCCCGAAAAACGCGACCGACATGGAAATGGCGCGCACCCTGGCCAATATCGCTGGCGAGCCCTACCACCACAAGCCGATGATGATCGCCAAGATCGAGCGCGCCGAAGCGATTCCGGTGCTGCAGGAAATTCTCGATGCCTCCGACGGCATCATGGTGGCGCGCGGCGACCTGGCGGTGGAAGTAGGCAATGCGGCCGTGCCGGCCCTGCAAAAGCGCATGATCAAGATGGCGCGCGCCTCGAACAAGCTGGCCATTACCGCCACGCAGATGATGGAATCGATGATCGTCAACGCCGTGCCGACCCGCGCCGAGGTTTCCGACGTGGCCAATGCGGTACTGGACGGCACCGACGCCGTGATGACCTCGGCCGAGACGGCTTCGGGCAAATACCCGATCGAGACGGTGGAAATGATGGCCGCCATCTGCGTCGAAGCGGAGCAATCCGAATACAACAAGCTCGACGCGGATTTCCTGAACGTCACGTTTACCCGCATCGATCAGTCGATCGCCTATGGCGCGCTGTTTACCGCCCACCATTTGCGCGTGAAAGCCATCGTGGCGATGACCGAGTCCGGTTCAACCCCGCTGTGGATGAGCCGCCACAGCATCGACACGCCGATTTTTGCCCTGACGCCAAGCGTGACCACGCAGCGCAAGGCCGCCCTGTACCGCAACGTGCGCGCCTACCACCTGCTGCAAAACGGCAGCAGCGCGCAAGTGCTGAAACAGGCCGAAGATTTGCTGGTCGCCAATGGCATCGTCAAAAAGGGCGACATGATCGTCGTCACCTGGGGCTCGCCGATGGGCCAGGCCGGCGGCACCAATGCATTGAAGATTGTTCGCGTGGGCGAGTACGACTAAGCCACGTGTAGGTTCGGGACGCCGGCGCGGTCACCACACCGCGAAGCGTCGCCACAGTTTCTATTGTTATCTGGAGTATTACCATGTCTCTCGTATCCATGCGTCAATTGCTGGACCATGCCGCCGAAAACGGTTATGGCATCCCGGCCTTCAACGTCAACAACCTGGAACAGGTGCAGGCCATCATGGCTGCCGCCGATGCGCTCAATTCGCCGGTGATCATGCAGGCCTCCGCTGGCGCGCGCAAGTACGCCGGTGAAGCGTTCCTGCGCCACCTGATCGACGCCGCCATCGAAGCCTATCCGCATATTCCGGTCGTGATGCACCAGGATCACGGCCAGTCGCCGGCGATCTGCATGGCCGCCATCCGCTCCGGCTTCTCGTCGGTGATGATGGACGGTTCGCTCGAAGCGGACGGCAAGTCGGTCGCTTCCTATGAGTACAACGTCGAAGTGTCGCGCGAAGTGGTGAAGTTCTCGCACGCCATCGGCGTCACGGTGGAAGCCGAACTGGGCGTGCTCGGTTCGCTGGAAACCATGAAGGGCGACAAGGAAGACGGTCACGGCGCCGAAGGCACCATGACGCGCGAGCAACTGCTGACGGACGTGGCGCAAGCGGCCGACTTCGTGCAGCGCACCCAGTGCGATGCGCTGGCGATCGCGATCGGCACCTCGCACGGTGCCTACAAATTCACGCGCAAGCCGACCGGCGAGATCCTGGCGATCGACCGCATCAAGGAAATCCACGCACGCATCCCGAACACCCACCTGGTGATGCACGGCTCCTCGTCGGTGCCGCAGGAATTGCTGGCCATCATCCGTGAATTCGGCGGCGACATGAAGGAAACCTATGGCGTGCCAGTCGAAGAGATCCAGGAAGGCATCCGTCACGGCGTGCGCAAGATCAATATCGATACCGATATCCGCCTGGCGATGACGGCCGCGATTCGCCAGTTCATGTTCCAGAACCCGTCGAAGTTCGATCCGCGCGATTACCTGAAACCAGCCCGCCTGGCTGCCGAGCAGATCGTGCGCGCGCGCATGCAGCAGTTCGGTTGCGAAGGCCAGGCGTCGAAAATCAAGCAGATTTCGCTGGAAAAAATGGCCGAACGCTACAAGGCCGGCGAGTTGCAACAGATTGTGAAGTAAAATCTTGCCTGGAGCGGGCCGGCTTTCTTGCCGGCCCCTTGTTCCCGACCGGCGGGCGATTGTCCTGCACGCCGGTTTCGCATCATGTTTCGTTTCATTCAAACCATTCCCTCCGCTATGAACAGCCTCTATCAGACCTCCATCCATTCCCTGCCACTGCTGGGCCACGGCAAGGTGCGCGACAATTACGCCGTCGGCGACGACAAGATTTTGATCGTCACCACCGACCGCCTGTCGGCCTTCGACGTCGTCATGAACGAGCCGATTCCCGGCAAGGGCAAGGTCCTCAATCAGATGAGCGATTTCTGGTTCGAAAAGCTGGGCCATATCGTGCCGAACCACCTGACGGGCGTGGCGCCTGAATCGGTGGTGGCGCCAGAGGAAGTGGAGCAGGTACAAGGCCGTGCGGTGGTGGCCAAGCGCCTCAAACCCATCATGGTCGAGGCGGTAGTGCGCGGTTACATCATCGGTTCGGGCTGGAAAGATTACCAGGACACGGGCAGCATCTGCGGCATCAAGCTGCCAGAGGGCCTGAAACAGGCTGAAAAGCTGCCGGAACCGTTGTTCACGCCAGCGGCCAAGGCCGAGCTGGGCGAGCACGACGAGAACATCAGCTTTGCTGAAATGGAACAGCGCATCGGCGCGGAACTGGCTGCAAAAATGCGCGACGTCAGCATTCAGTTATACAAGGCGGCAGCCGACTACGCCGCCACGCGCGGCATTATCATTGCCGACACCAAGTTCGAATTCGGCCTGGACGACGATGGCGTGATGCACCTGATGGACGAAGTGCTGACGGCCGACTCGTCGCGCTTCTGGCCGGCGGACTCGTACCAGCCCGGCATGTCGCCGCCATCGTTCGACAAGCAGTTCGTGCGCGACTACCTGGAAACATTGAGCTGGGGCAAGACGGCTCCCGCACCGGCACTGCCGGCCGAGGTGATCGACAAGACCCAGGCCAAGTACTTCGAAGCCATCGAACGCCTGACCGGCGAAAAGCTGAAGGCCTGAGATGACTGATCAACCAACACCACTGGTCGGCGTGATCATGGGCTCGTCTTCGGACTGGGACGTGATGCAGCACGCCGTGGCGATCCTGAAACAGTTCGGCGTGCCGTTCGAAGCGCAGGTCATTTCCGCGCACCGCATGCCCGACGAAATGTACGCGTATGCAAAAAGCGCGCGCGCGCGCGGCTTGCGCGCGATTATCGCCGGCGCCGGTGGCGCGGCCCACCTGCCGGGCATGGTGGCCGCGATGACCATCGTGCCGGTGCTGGGCGTGCCCGTGCCGTCGAAATACCTGCGCGGCGAAGACTCGATGCTGTCGATCCTGCAAATGCCCAAGGGCGTGCCGGTGGCCACTTTTGCCATTGGCGAAGCGGGCGCCGCGAATGCCGCGCTGACGGCGGTGGCCATGATCGCCGCCAACGACGACGCGCTGGCCGCCCAGCTCGAAGCTTTCCGTGTCACGCAAACCGACGCCGCCAAGGCGATGACTTTACCGCTGGAATAAATGAGCAATTCTTACGATCCGCAGTCCTCTCCCTTCTTGCCCACCGCCAATCCGCCAGCCTGGCTGGGCGTGATGGGCGGCGGCCAGCTGGGCCGCATGTTCGCCCAGGCGGCCCAGAGCATGGGCTACCAGGTGGCGGTGTTGGAACCGTCCGACGACTGCCCTGCCGGCCAGGTCGCGCAGCGCCTGGTCAATGCCGGCTACGATGACGCCGCCGGCCTCGACGCTCTGGCCACGCAATGCCTGGCGGTGACCACCGAATTTGAAAATGTGCCGGCCGACAGCCTGTCGCGCCTGGCCGGCAGCGTGTTTGTTGCGCCGAACGCCCATGGCGTGTCGGTGGCGCAGGACCGCATCGCCGAAAAGCGTTTCTTTGTCGACTGCGCGGCCAAGTCCGGCGTGCTGCCGGCGCCGCACCAGGTGATCGCCAGCGAGGACGATATCGCGGCCATTCCTGACGATTTACTGCCCGGCATTTTGAAAACCGTGCGCATGGGCTATGACGGCAAAGGTCAGGTCCGCGTGCGTTCGCGCGACGAGGTGCGCACCGCGTTTGCCGAGATGGGCCAGGTCACCTGCCTGCTGGAAAAAATGCTGCCGCTGGCCTATGAAGTGTCGGTGCTGACCGCGCGTGGTGCGGATGGCGCTTCGGTGGTGTACCCGATCGCCGAAAACTTGCACCGCGACGGCATCCTGTTTACCACCACCGTGCCGGGCCCGAACGTCTCGGATGATTGCGCGGCAAAAGCGCAGCGCGCGGCGCAGGCCATGGTGGCCGAGCTTGGCTACGTGGGCGTGCTGTGCATCGAGTTTTTCGTGCTGGCCGACGGTTCCCTGGTGGTTAATGAAATGGCGCCACGGCCGCATAACAGCGGCCACTACACGATGGATGCCTGCGTCACCAGCCAGTTCGCACAGCAGGTGCGTGCCATGGCGCGCTTGCCGCTGGGCGACACGCGCCAGCACTCGCCGGCGGTGATGCTCAATATCCTCGGCGACGCCTGGTTTGCAGACGACAGCGATGCCACGCGTGAACCGGCCTGGGACCAGGTGCTGGCGCTGCCGGGTGCCTGCCTGCATCTGTATGGCAAGGATGATCCGCGCCGTGGCCGCAAGATGGGCCACCTGACACTGGTCGCGGCGACCTTGCCGGAAGCGCAGGCACGCTTGCATGACGCCTGCCTGATCCTGGGAATTGCGCCGTGAGCGATGCTATTACTGCCGCCGCCGCCTTGCTTGAAGCGGGCGCGCTGGTGGCCTTTCCCACCGAGACCGTGTACGGCCTGGGCGCGGATGCGGAAAACCCGGCTGCTGTCGCGCGCATCTACCAGGCCAAGGGCCGGCCGTCCGACCACCCGGTGATCGTGCACGTGGCGCCGGGCGCCGATCTGGCGCACTGGTGCGATGAGCTGCCGCTCGAAGCGACGCAACTGGTGGCCGCTTTCTGGCCCGGTCCGCTGACCCTGATCGTCAAGCGCGCCGCGCAGATACCCGACGCGGTGTCCGGCGGGCAGGATACGGTTGGCCTGCGCTGTCCTGCGCACCCAGTCGCTATCGCCTTGCTAGCCGCTTTCAAGGGTGGCAAGGGTGGACTGGCGGCGCCGTCGGCGAACAAATTCGGTAATGTCAGCCCGACCACCGCGCAGCATGTGCGCGATGAATTCCAGGCCGAACTCGATAGCGGCCTGCTGGGCGCGGTGCTCGACGGCGGCCAGAGCGAAGTGGGCATCGAGTCGACCATCGTCGACCTGTCGCGCCTGGCCACGCATGGCCCGGTACTGCTGCGGCCCGGCCATATCAGCGGCGAACAGATTGCGGCGGTGATCGGCCAGCTGCCGGCCTTGCCCGACGCGGCCGCACCGCGCGCCTCCGGCACGCTCGATTCGCACTATGCGCCGCATACGCCTGTTGCGATGCAGCACGGCGATCTGCTCGGTGCAACCCTGAACCAGCTGCTCAACGCCGGGCGCCGCGTGGCGCTGATCCATTATTCGGAGATGCCGCCGGCGCCGGCCAGCGTGCGCCTGGCTGCCGAGCCCGCATCGTACGCACACGCGCTGTACGCCTCGCTGCGCGCGATGGACCAGGTCGGCGCCGAGCTGATCCTGGTGGAAGCACCGCCCACTGGCCAGGCCTGGCTGGGCGTCAATGACCGCCTGCGGCGCGCCGCATTCGGCTCGACCGGCATCCTGCAACAATTTCTCAGCGTTTGAAACCAGCCCCGCAAGGGGCTTTTTCTTGATGCAACGCAATACAACTCATTGCCACGAATCATGACTCTTGCGCCATAATTGGCCGCATGGCCCTGTCTTGCAGGTAGGGAAAGAGGTGTTGTAATTTGGCTGTTTTTTCAAGCGTAATTTCTATACAAGCGTACGGAACGATGGCATATTAGTTGGGTAGCGAATAGCACGCCCGTTCGTTTGTAAAACCAAAAAAAGACCATTAGGAGACAAAATGCAATACACCAAATTCGCGCTTGCCGCGCTGACAGCGGCTGTCCTGGCCGGTTGCGGCGGCTCCGGCGGCGGCGACCAGACCCTGAAAGTCAAATACACGGCACAAGTGTCGTTCGGCGACAGCCTGTCCGACGTGGGTTCCTATGCGGTCGGTACGGTCGCAGCCCTGAAAGGCGGCAAATTCACCATCAATGGCGACAATACCGCCATCAATCCCGAGCTGACCGGCAAGAACTGGACCGAGCACCTGGCCGCGCAATTCGGCCTGCCAGCACCATGCGCCGCCGAAACCGGACTCGAAGGCAATGCCGCACAAGGCTTTTCGGTGGCCCGCGTCAAGAAGGCCGGCTGCTACGGCTACGCCATGGGCGGCTCGCGCGTGACTAACCCGGTCGGCCCGAACAACAGATTGACGGGCAGTGCGCTGGGCGCCCTGACCGTGCCGGTGGCCACCCAGATCGCCAATCACCTGGCCCTGTCGGGCGGCAAATTCAGCGGCACCGAAGTGGTGTTCGTGATGGCCGGCGGGAATGATGCGCTGTTCCAGTTGGGTGCGCTGCAAGCGGCCGCCACTGCCGCTGGCACTGCTGCCGGCAGCGCCGCGTTTGCTCCCAACCTGATCCCGCTGCTGGCCGCTGGCGCCACCAATCCTGCCACCGCTGCTGCCGCCATTACGGCAGCCGTGCGCACGGCCAGCGCAGCGCCAGGCGCCACCACCACCACCATCGTGCAGGCTGCCGTTGGCGCCGCCGCTGTCCAGCCAGGCAATTCGGCTGTTGCTTCGGCCGCCGTGTATGGTCCGATGGTCGCTACTGCACAGGCGGCAGCCAGTGCCGCTGGCGCCAAGGCTGGCGCCGACTATGCTGCTGCCAATGGCCCGGCACTGGTAACGGCCATGGGCACGGCCGGTGCGGAACTGGTGGCGCTGGTGAAAGACCAGATCGTTGCCAAGGGCGCCACCCATGTGGTCGTCAATAATCTGCCAGACATTGCCAATACGCCATCGGGCCTGAGCAAGGACGCTTCCACCCGTACCCTGATCAACGCCATGGTCAGCGCTTTCAATACGCAGATCAAGAACGGCTTGTCTGCCAATGACAAGGTGCTGATCGTCGACGTATTCGCCGTCAGCAATGACCAGAGCACCAACCCCGGCCCGTATGGCCTGACCAACGTCAAGGAGCCAGCGTGCAACCTGACCGATGCGGCCAAGAATCCGCTGGGCAGTTCGCTGGTGTGCAACGGCAGCAACCTGATTGCCGGCGACGTCAGCCATTACTCCTATGCCGACGATGTGCATCCTTCGCCGTTCAACAACCTGTTGCTGGCGCGTTATGTTGCCAAAGACATGGTGACGCGCGGCTGGCTGTAATCGGGCAGCGCCCCGGCCATGCCGGGGCGCGTGAAGGGATGACCGGATAGTGCGCTATCCGCACATGATGAATCAGGAGACAATATGAAAAAACGTTTCAATAGCGCCGCGCAGTTGCTGGCTGCCATCGCGGCCATGACGCTGGCTTCGGCCGCTTCGGCGCAAAGCGCTGGTACTTTTACCGCCAAGGTCGGCCTCAACAAGATCACCCCGCATGTCACCAGCGGCGACATGACGGCGCCGGCCTTGCCGAACACCAAGGCCGATGTCGAGTCCGACACCAAGCCGATTTTGACCCTGGCGTATATGGTCACCGACAATATTTCGGCCGAGCTGCACCTGGGCGTGCCGTACAAGCACGACCTGGTGGGCGATGGCGCGATCAAGGGTACGGGCAAGCTGGGTACCTCGGAAGTTCTGCCGCCGACCTTTCTGATGCAGTACCGCTTCTTCCAGGCCAACAGCATGATCCGTCCTTACGTGGGCGCCGGTTTGACGTATGCCTACTTCCAGAAGGAACGCGGTTCGGGCGCGATGACGGCCCTGCTCGATCCGGGTGGACCTCCATCGACCTACAGCCTGAAAAACAAGCTGGCCGGCAGCATCCAGCTGGGCGCCACCCTGGCCTTCAACGAGCGCTGGTTCGCCGACGTGGGCGTGATCAAGACTTATCTGAAGACCAGCGCCAAATTCTCGACCGGCCAGACGCAGGCGATCAAGCTGGACCCGACCGCCGTCAGCGTCGGTATCGGCTACAAGTTTTTCTAAGTTCTGCGCAGTCGAAAAAAATCCGCCAGCTGGCGGATTTTTTTTCGTCCCGTCATTCGGGCAGGGTACTGAACTTGCCGTGATGGAAAACCAGCGGCGGTTGGGACGTGTACTCGCATTGCTCGACTTCGCCGACAAAGATCACATGGTCGCCTTCCGGATAGCGGCTGCGGTTATGGCATTCGAACCAGGCCGAAGCGCCTTTCAGGATCGGCTGGCCGGTGCGCGACAGTTCAAATTCGACCTCGTCGAAGGGGTTCGGCGTACGGCGCGAAAAACGCTGCGCCAGTTCGGCCTGGCCGGCGCCCAGCACATTGATCACATAATGCGAGTTGCCGCTGAAAATGGGCATGCTGTTGGCCGCCTCGCCCAGGCTCCACAGTACCAGCGGCGGCGACAGCGAGACGGAGTTGAAGGAACTGGCCGTCAGTCCGCGAAAGCTGCCGTCGGCCAGGCGCGTGGTGATCACCGTTACGCCGGTGGCAAATTGCGACAATGCCTGTCGGAAATGAGGTGTATCGAATGCTTGCGCCGGCGCGCGGGGAGAGAGTGTGTTCATGGGAGACCTGTCTATTTGCAGCCATTATGCCAAAAAATGACTGATACGGCGCAAGCGTGGCCGGAAAGGCAAGCTGCACGCTGGCGGCAGGCGGCGCGGGTTTGCGCTACAGTGGTGGAACAAGCAAGATTGTCATGGCGAACAATGAACCAGCGGGGAGCACGAGATGAGCGAGCAGATGGAGGTGGCGGTACTGGGGGGTGGGTGTTTCTGGTGCCTGGACGCGGTCTACCGCCAGGTGCGCGGCGTGGTTAGCGTCGAGACCGGCTATATGGGCGGGCAGGTCGCGCAGCCGACGCATGAACAGGTGGCGGCAGGTGACACCGGCCACGCTCACGTGGTACGACTGCAATTCGATCCGGCCATCGTCAGCTACCACGACGTGCTGGAAGTGTTTTTCACCAGCCACGATCCGACCACCGCTGACCGGCAAGGCAATGACGTGGGCCCGCAGTTCCGCTCGGTCATTTTCACGCAATCGGACGGGCAGGCAGCGGTGGCGCGCCAGGTCATCGCCGAGATGGCCGCGGTGTGGGACGCGCCCATCGTCACGCAGGTATTGCCGGCGCAGCCTTGGTACCGGGCGCAGGACGAACACCAGGATTATGTGGCGCGCCACCCATTGCTCAGCTATTGCGCGCTGGTGGCGGCGCCAAAGGTCGACCAGTTTCGCGCCATGCATGCCGGCTTGGCCAAAACAGGCTAGTGGGCCAGCACCGGCGCCTGTGGCGGCAGCGCGATCGGTTTCGCGTCGTACATGTAGTTGCGCGACCACGACAGGGTGGTTGAACGCCGGCCCGCCTTGACGCAGACGATCTGGTACAGGCTGATCAGGTCTTGCTCGAAGGCATAGCTGCAGCCGGCCAGGTAGACGTGCCAGATGCGAAAGCGCCGCTCGCCCGCCAGCGGCCGGATCTGCTCGGCATGCGCCTCGAAGTTTTCCGTCCACAGCGCGCAGGTGCGCGCATAGTGGCGGCGCAGGTTTTCCACGTCCAGCACTTCCAGTCCGCCTTGCTGCATGGTTTTCAGCACATTGCCGATATGCGCCAGCTCGCCATGCGGAAACACGTATTTTTCGATGAACTCGCCGCCGCCGTACGGCGTTTCGCCATTGTCCGGATCGGTGGACGTGATGCCGTGGTTCATCGCCATGCCCTCCGGCGCCAGCAGCTTGTTGATGATGGCAAAATAATCGGGCAAGTGCTTCAGGCCCACGTGCTCGAACATGCCGACGCTGGTGATGCGGTCGAACTGGCCCGTCACGTCACGGTAGTCCTGCAGGCGAATCTCGACCAGGTGTTCCAGGCCCGCCTCGGCCACGCGCGCACGGGCCAGTTCGTACTGGTTTTCCGACAGGGTCACGCCGACGCAGCGTGCGCCATATTGCTGCGCGGCGCGGATTGCCAGCGCGCCCCAGCCACAGCCGATATCGAGCAGCGTTTGCCCTGGCTGCAACTGGATTTTTTTCAGGATATGGTCGATTTTCTTCACTTGCGCCTGCGCCAGGGTTTCATCGCCGTGCTCGAAATAGGCGCAGGAATACACCAGGGCCGGGTCGAGAAACTGCTCGTAGAAGGCATTCGACACATCGTAGTGATAGCGTATCGCTTCGGCATCCTTGCTCTTGTCGTGCGTAAAGCTGCGCACGATGCGGGCCAGCTTGCCTTCCGGCTTGAGGGTATTGCGCGCCAGCGCATTGCAGATGGAAATCATGTCCTGGGCCGTGCCCTTGACTTCGATATTGCCTTCCACATAGGCCGAGCCCAGATTGGCCAGCGAAGGGTTGAGCAGATAGCGCGCCGAGGCGACCGTCGGCAGGCGGATGGTGACGCGCGGCGCTTCGCTCGACAGATCGACGTGCTGGCCGTTCCATAATTCGATGCGCAGCGGCAGGGAAGCCTTGGCACGCATGCCGGCTATCCAGGACTTGAGTTGGTTTTGAACAAACAAGATGGCCTCCAATGAAGCGGCCGCGTTGGCGGCCGTTAATTGAACAACAATATTATTCAGATCCTACCCTGATAGCCTACACCGATATTGCACGGTTTGCTCTGCGCCTGCACTAAGGTTGCAGGCGCTCCATGCTCCAGCTGCCGTCGGCGCCACGGGTAAACACGATGCGGTCGTGGAAGCGCGAACGGCGGCCTTGCCAGAACTCGATGCGTTCCGGTTGCAAACGATAGCCGCCCCAGTGTTCGGGCCGCGCCGGCGTCTCGCCGGCGATGGCCGCCACGGCCTCGTAGTTGGCTTCGAGTTCGGCACGGCTGCCGATCGGTGCGCTCTGCTGCGAGGCGATCGCCGACAGGCGGCTCAGCAAGGGCCGCACATTGAAATACTCGTCGCTTTCGGCCGCCGAGGTTTTCACCACCGTGCCTTCGATGCGCACCTGGCGTTCCAGTTCGCGCCAGAAAAACAGCAGTGACGCCTGCGGGTTCTGCGCCAGCTGCTGGCCTTTTTCGCTGTTGTAATTGGTGTACCAGGTAAAGCCGCGTGCATCGAACTGCTTGATCAGCACGATGCGCGAGCTGGGCTTGCCCTGCGGGCTGACGGTGGACAAGGTCATGGCATTCGGTTCGCCGACCTGGGCCTTGAGCGCTTCACCGAACCATTTCTGGAACTGCGCGATCGGGTCGGCCAGCACATCGGCTTCGGACAGGCTCGAATGCAGGTAGTCGGTGCGCATGGCAGCCAGCACGGCGGCGGGGTCGCCTGCGGCCGGCGTTTCTTCTGACGCAATGCCGCGCCGGCGCTGCATGGCCGTACCCAATTGTTCCATTTGCTGCGCGCTGAACAGGCGCTTGGCCATTGGCGCCAGTTGCCCTTCTTCCTTGCTCATGTGCGC
Organism: Janthinobacterium sp. 1L-D-8-B-C4; assembly: GCF_057291295.1. Classification (NCBI taxonomy): domain Bacteria; kingdom Pseudomonadati; phylum Pseudomonadota; class Betaproteobacteria; order Burkholderiales; family Oxalobacteraceae; genus Janthinobacterium; species Janthinobacterium sp. 1L-D-8-B-C4. The sequence goes on along the minus strand of NZ_JBXAVX010000004.1, from coordinate 353,284 downwards.
GTGATACGCGTCGACATAGGCGTTTACGCCTTCAAACGACAGCTCGGTGCTGGCGCCGGCGGCAACCGCATCGAGTTGCGGGCGCAGCGTGGACCAGGCCTGATCCATGCGCTGATGGTCGGCCAGGATTTCCGGCACCAGGGTGGCCAGCAGGGCGGCATCGGCGCCGGTGGCGGTCGCCTGCAGCATCGGCATCAGGTCCTGTTCTTCGTCGTCGTGGTGCAGATGGGCGGCTTTATTGAAATATTGCAACACTGCCTTGGCCGCCTGCTGGGCTGCGATCGTATTGCCTTGCTGCGGCAGGTAGGCCAGCAGGTTTTGCAGGGTGGTCAGTTGCTTGCGGATCTTGTCGTGGCAATGCTTGAGCACGGCAATCGGCTGGTCAAAGCCGGGAACGGAGTCGAACAGCGGGACGGTCATGGTTGCTTTCCTGTTAAACAGTGTTGGAGTGTGGCGACAGTTGCGGCATGCCAACCACCAGTGTCAGTCATTTTAGAATATCCACCAGTGCCGCGTCCGTTAAAATGGCGCCATGCATACCTCCACCCATGAACTTATTTCCCCGGACTTGACCGAGATCGATTTTGAACGCCGTTTCGGCGGCATTGCCCGCCTGTATGGCGCACCGGCGCTGGCGCGCTTTCGCGCCGCCCATGTGTGTGTGATCGGCGTTGGCGGCGTCGGTTCCTGGATTGTCGAAGCGCTGGCGCGCAGCGCGGTCGGCCACCTGACCCTGATCGACCTCGATAACGTCGCCGAATCGAACATCAACCGCCAGATCCAGGCCATGAGCGACACCATCGGCAAGGCCAAGATCACGGCGCTGGCCGAACGCATCAGCCTGATCAACCCGTTTTGCCAGGTCACGCAAGTCGAAGATTTCATTGCCCCCGATAACCTGGAGCAATTGCTGGGTGGCCAGGATTTTGATTACCTGGTCGACGCCATCGACAATGCCCGCTCGAAAGCGGCGCTGATCGCCTGGTGCCGCGGCCGCGACCTGCCGATGCTGACCATCGGCAGCGCCGGCGGGCAGACCGACCCGACCCTGATCGCCGTGCGCGATCTTTCGAAAACCGAGCAGGAGCCGCTGCTCAAGCGCGTGCGCAAGCATTTGCGCACCGACTACGGTTTTCCCCGTGGCGTGAAAAACAAGTTCAATGTCGACGCCGTGTTTTCGATGGAGCCTTTAACGACGCCGACGCCGACGCCGACGCCCGAGACCGGTGACGCCTGCGAGATCGGTGACACCGCCGCTGGCGTGACGGGCCTGAACTGCGCCGGTTTCGGTTCCAGCGTGGTGGTGACGGCCAGCTTCGGCATGGTGGCCGCCGCGCATGCGCTGAAAAGCCTGCGCCAGCCGGTAGCGCTGGCCTTGCCCGACGCCGCCTAGGCCAGCTTCCGGCTGGCGAGAATATGGTAGTCGCCGCTGCTCTTGAGCGACTCCACCAGCACCAGTTCGCTGGCCTGCCAGGTAATCGGCGCGTATGGTGCGGCTGGTGGTGGACCCGCCTTGCGCGCCAGGGTGACGTGCGGCGTAAAGCGGTCGTGCTCGAAGGCGGGCGCCAGGCCTGCGCAAGCGAGCTGTTGCATCAGCGCGGCGCGCAGCGCCAGCAGTGCCGGCGGCGTCTCGCGCAGCGCGGCCCAGCTCAGCCCGGCGTTGGGAAAGTGACCGTAATGGTCGAAACACAAGCGCATGGCCTGCGCTGGCAACTGTTCCAGGATGGTGTTCAGCAGCGGCAAAGTGTGTGCTTCGCGCTGGCCCAGGAAGGCCAGGGTCAGGTGCAGCTTGTCGGCGCGCGAGGGCGTGCCGCCGACGGCCGGCTGCAGCGCAGCGAAGGCGCCGCGCGTGGCCGCGTCAGGCCACAGTCCATAGAACAGGCGTGGCTGTGGTGACAAGTTTTTCATATCGCTCCCGTGGTTTGCTATTATTGTCGCGCATCCTGCCCATTGCTCGTGGCAGGGATCCAATTGAAACTCAATGAAAGTAACCATCATGAAGCGTAGCTCCGTATTGTTTGCCCTGATCTGCTCCGTTGCCGCATCGCTGGCGCAGGCGCAAGTGCCCGCTCCCGTACCGGCCTCGGCCGTATCGATGAGCCCAGGCCCGGCGGCCGACAAGCTGATCATTATCGACAACAAGGTTGGCGCAGGCAAGGAAGCGGCGGCCGGCAATACTGTCAGCGTGCATTACACGGGCTGGCTGTATCGTCCGCTGGCGAAAAACTCGCGCGGCAAGCAGTTCGACAGCTCGGTCGGCCGCGGCCCGTTTGATTTCCCGCTGGGCAAGGGCATGGTCATCAAGGGCTGGGACCAGGGCGTGGCCGGCATGAAAGTGGGCGGCAAGCGCACCCTGATCATTCCTGGCGAACTGGCCTATGGTCCGCGCGGCGCCGGCAATGGCGACATTCCGCCGAACTCGGCGCTGATCTTCGATGTTGAATTGCTCGATGTGAAGTAATTGATTATTTGACAGCAACGCCCTCGCGCGTTGCTGTCAAAGGCGGTAGACTGGGGCTTCCTGCAACCGTGGAGACTCCCCCATGAATATCGCCAACGACGTCACTGAACTGATCGGTAATACACCGCTGGTGCGCATCAACCGCATCGCTGCCGGCAGTGTGGCCACCATCCTGGCCAAACTCGAATTCTACAATCCCGCCCACAGCGTCAAGGACCGTATCGGCCTGGCCATGATTGCTGCCGCCGAAAGCGCCGGCCTGATCCATCCCGACACCGTCATCGTCGAGCCCACCAGCGGCAATACCGGCATCGCGCTGGCGATGGTGTGCGCCGCGCGCGGCTACCGCTGCACCCTGGTCATGCCCGACACCATGAGCCGCGAACGGCGCATCCTGCTGCGCGCCTACGGCGCCGAACTGGTGCTGACGCCGGGCAGCGAAGGCATGCTGGGCGCGATCCGCAAGGCCGAAGAGCTGGTGGCGGCCGACCCGCGCTATTTGATGCTGCAGCAATTCAATAACCCGGCCAATCCCGCCATTCACCGCCAGACCACGGCCGAGGAAATCTGGCGCGATACCGATGGCCAGGTCGACATCGTGATTGCCGGCGTCGGCACCGGCGGCACGATTACCGGCATCGGCGAAGTGCTGAAGGAACGCAAGAGCGGCGTGCAGATCATCGCGGTGGAGCCGGAAGCATCGCCGATGCTGTCGAAAGGCACCAAGGGACCGCACCCGATCCAGGGCATCGGCGCCGGCTTCGTGCCGCAAATCCTGAACACCGCCATCTACGATGAAGTCATCTGCGTCAAGAGCGACGACGCGTTTGCCACCGCGCGCCTGGCCGCCAGCGATGAAGGCCTGCTGGTGGGTATCTCGTCGGGCGCGGCGCTGTGGGCCGCCTTGCAGGTGGCAAAGCGGCCGGAAAACGCCGGCAAGACCATCGTCACCATTATCCCGTCGTTTGGCGAGCGCTACCTGAGCACGGCGCTGTATGCGGGGCTGGGCGACTAGGGTGACTCTGGCAGCAAGCGCAAGTCGAGCGCTTCGGCCAGTGCGCGGTTGCCGGCGTCGCCCGGGTGCAGATGGTCGCCCGAGTCGTAGGCCGGCAGCAGGTGCTGCGGCTGGGCCGGGTCGCGCAGCAGGGCATCGGCATCGAGCACGCCGTCAAAGCTGCCGCAGCTTCTGATCCACGCGTTGAGTTGTTGGCGCAGCACCTCTTTTTCTGGCTGAAAATAGTTATCCAGCGGCGTGCCGGGCAGGGCGCCTTCGAATGGCGTCAGGGTGGCGACTATCACGCGCACGCCACGGCTGCGCGCCTGCGCGAGCAACTGGCGGTAGCCGGCAGTCAATGCTTCCAGTGCCGGGCGCCGGCCATGCGGATCGAAGGCCGTGCCGGGCCAGCTGATATCGTTAATTCCCAAGAACACGATCACCGTGCGCACTCCCGGCTGCGCCAGCACGTCGCGTTCAAACCGCGCCAGCGCATTGCTGCCCATGCCGTCGGCCAGCAGGCGCGCCCCGGAAATGCCGGCATTGATGACCGCCACCCCATGCGGCGCCAGCCGTTCGGCCAGCACATCGGGCCAGCGCGTATCGCGCCCCAGGCTGGCGCCAGCGCCATCGCTGATCGAGTCGCCCAGCACCGCCACCGCTTGCGTGGCCGCAGTTGCCTCTACCTCAATACTGCTGAGCAGCAAGCGCGCGGTGGTAGTGATGGAGCGTGTTTCATCGATCTTGCTGGCATCGGTCTGCTGGCCCGGCGCGATCCACGCCGTCTCGCGGCCATCCCAATGGAAAGTCGTGATCGCCGTGTCCTGCGGCAAATGGATGCTGACCGCCAGGCGCGCCAGGTCGGGCACGGCAAGCGTGATCGGGTCGCTGAGCAGCGGTGCACCGGGCATGATGGTGGCGCCACTTTGCCCGCCAAATGTGATGCTACGCAAGCTGCCCGGCACGATGGCTGATCCGCCCGCCGAGAGTGCCACGGTGGTGGCGCCAATCCGCAGGGGCATGCCGCCATGGGCATTCGACAACACGATGCGCACGCGCTGGCCGCCCACGCTGACGCGCGCCACCTGCCGTACGGTCTGCTCATGCAGGCGCGCCGGCACATTGGCCGGCAGGATGAAGTCGCTGCTCCAGACGGCTTGCGGGCTGGCGCTCCAGCTGGCCAGCCAGGCAGTATCGGCGCCGGCGGCGGGCGCGGCGATGCAGGCGGTAAAGAACAAGGAAAGAAAAGCGGGCAATTTCATGATGATGGCTTCAAGGCAGGAAAGGCCTGATGATGCAGCCAGGCGCATTCATGTACTAGACTATGTGAACGAAGAACATTTATGAGCTGAATTCACATGGGAAGACTCGACGTCAACCGTTCGGGCGAGCTGGAAGTATTCGTGCGCGTGATCGAACTGGGCGGTTTTTCGGCGGCCGCGCGCGCGTGCGGCATGACGCCGTCGGCCGTCAGCAAGCTGGTGTCGCGGCTGGAGCAGCGCCTCGGCGCGCGCCTGCTGAACCGCTCCACGCGCCAGTTGCAGCTGACGGCAGAAGGCGGCGGCTTATATGAGCGGGGCCTGCGCGTGCTGGCGGCGCTGGACGAAGCCGAGCGCTGCGCCGGGCTGCAGGACACGCCGCGCGGGCGCGTGCGCATCAATGCCAATGTACCGTTTGGCCACCATTTCCTGCTGCCGCTGGCGCCCGCCTTTCTGGCGCGCTATCCCGATATCACGCTCGACATCGTGCTGACCGATGCCGTGGTCGATATCCTCGAGCAGCGCACCGACGTGGCCGTGCGCGCCGGCCCGCTGAAAAGTTCGACCCTGATGGCGCGCAAGCTGGGCCAGACTCGCATGGTGATCGTTGCCTCGCCGGCCTACCTGGCGCGCTGCGGCCTGCCTGCCACGCCAGGCGAACTGGCCGGTCATAACCTGCTTGATGCGAACTATGCGCGCGCCAGCACCGGCTGGCCGCTGCGCCACGACGGCGGCGACCTTATCGTGCCGGTGCTGGGCAATGTGCAGGCCAGCGATGGCGAAGCCTTGCGCCAGCTGGCGCTGGCCGGCGTGGGCCTGGCGCGCCTGGCGGCCTTCCAGGTGCGCGATGACCTGGCAGCCGGCCGCTTGCAGGCGGTGCTGGAAGAATGCAATCCGGGCGACAGCGAAGAAGTGCACGCCGTGTATGTGGGGCAAGGCGGCCATGTACCGCTGCGCGTACGCGCCGTGCTTGATTTCCTGGCCGGGAATGTCAGCTTGTCGCCCAGATAGCCGCCAGCTCGGTGTTGCTGCGCAGTACAATACGGCACAGGCCGCATTGGTGCGGCCCGTCACCTGTCTTGAATGGAAATATGTTCCTGGTAAAACCTGAACGCCGCCGCCTGTTGCAGCTCGCTGCCACCGTGGTGGTCATTGCGCTGGGCCTGGCCTCGCGCGCCTTTCCCCAGTGGCTGCCCGACGCGCTCGGCAAGTATCCGGGCGACGCCCTGTGGGCCATGATGATCGTGTTTGGATTGGGCTTCTTTGCTACCCGCATGCGCACCTGGCAGCTGGCGCTGTGGGCCTTGCTGGTCTGCTTTGCGGTCGAGTTCAGCCAGCTCTACCAGGCGCCGTGGATCGTCGAGATCCGTGGCCACACGCTGGGCCACCTGGTGCTGGGATCGTTCTTCGGCTGGGCTGACCTGATCGCCTACACGGCCGGGGTGGCCGTGGCGGCGATCGTGGACAAGGCGGCGCTGTTCAAGCGCCGCTAGGTTTTACTTCAGATTCCCTTCCGCGTCGCGCACTTCCACCGGCGCCAGTTTCAACTTCGACAGTTGCGGCGCTATTTTTGTTTGGTCGCCGACGCCGATCACGATCAGCTTTTCAGGCTGCAGGTATTTTTTTGCCACCTGCTGCACCTGCTTGTCCGTCACGCTGGCAAAGCGCTGCGGCAGCAGGGTGTAGTAGTCCAGCCCCAGGTTGTAGACATAGGTGTTGGCCATGCTGGCGCTGACGCTGGCGTTGGTGTCGAACTGGCCCGGCAGCGACAGCACCTGCGAATTGCGTGCGTTCGACAACTCCTTGGCGCTCAGGGGTTTGGCGATCATGGCACGCAATTCCTTCACCGTTTCCGACACGGCCGCGCCCGTCACGTCGGTACGCACGCTGGCGGCGATCGAGAACGGGCCGGGCAGGCTGCGGTACTGGAACTGCGAGCGCACGCCGTAGGTGTAGCCCTTTTCTTCGCGCAAATTGGTGTTCAGACGGCTGGTAAACAAGCCGCCCAGGGCCGCGTTCATCACTTGCAGCGGCGCGTAGTCGGGCGTCTTGCGGTCGACCGCGATATTCGACAGGCGCAGCGCGGTTTGCGGCGCGCCAGGCTTGTCGACCAGAATCAATCTTGCCTTGCTGGTGGCAGGCAGGGCCGCCACCGATGGTGCGACGTCACCGGCTTTCCAAGCGCCGAACTTCGCTTCGGCCAGCGCCTTCAGTTCGCTTTCGGTAATATCGCCGGAGACGATCAGCGCCGCATTGTTCGGCACGTAATGCTGCTGCCAGAAACGCTGCAGGTCGGCGCGGGTGGTCGCCTTCAGGGCGGCCTCGGTGCCCAGCTGGATATAGCCGTAAGGATGTTGCGGACCGTACAGGGCCGCCGCTTCCACGCGGGCGGCAACGGCGCCGGCGTTCTCGCGCTGCTGCGCCAGGTTGCCGATGCGGCTGGCGCGCTGGCGTTCCACTTCCTCTTGCGGGAACTGCGGGTGCTGCACCACGTCGGCCAGGAGGTCCAGCGCTTGCGCGAAGGTGCTCTTCAGGGACGTCATCTGCGCGAACGAACTGTCGGCGCCGGAACCGGTGCCCAGGAAAGCGCCCAGTTGCGCCACTTCATCGGCAATCTGCGGCGCGCTGCGCGTGTCCGTGCCTTCCTGCAGCAATTGCGCCGTAAAGCTCGACAGGCCGGGCTGGCTCAACGGATTGGCGCCCGAGCCGCTTTTCACCACCAACTGGCTGGCCACCAGCGGCACGGCCGGATTGTAGTTGTGGATCACCGTCAGGCCATTGGCCAGCGTGAATGATTTGCCTTGCGGCAGCTTGATCGCCGGTGCCGGGCCGGCGCCTGGTACCTTGTTGCGCCATGGCTCGTCGGCATTGATGGCCGTGCCGGGCTGTGCCTTGACCTTGCCCGGTGCTGGAGTGGCCACTTCCGGGCCCAGGTCGGGTTTGCCGGGCACGCCGTAGACCACCACGCGGGCCTGGGTTTTCAGGTAGGTGTCGACCGCGCGTTTGACGCCGGCCACCGTCACCTGGCGGTAGCGTTCGATATCTTTGGCCAGGTATCCAGGGTCGCCCGTGTACTGGTTGTATTCGTTGAGCAAGTTGGCCACGCCATGGCCACCCATTTTTTCCACCTGGCTCAGCATGATGGTTTCGATGCCGTTGCGGGCGCGCTCGATTTCCTTCTCGGTCGGGCCTTCGACGCGCAGCTTTTCCAGTTCGGCGTCCAGCGCCTGTTCGATTTCCTCGGGCTTGTGGCCGGGGCGGGCCGTCGCATCGATGGTAAACATCGAGGTCAACGCGGCCGAACCCTGGTCGGCGCCCACGTCCTGGGCGATCTGCTTGTCATAGACCAGCGACTTGTACAGGCGACTCGATTTGCCGCCGGCCAGGATTTGCGCGGCAATTTTGAGTTCCGCATCGTCTTTCGTGTAAGCCGATGGCGTGAGCCAGCCGAAATAGACGCGAGGCAACTCCACCCGGTCCTGCACCACCACCCGGCGTTCGCTGGTAATCGCTGGCGTCACCACCTTCGGTTTTTCCACCGCCGGGCCGCTCTTGAAGCTGCCGAAGTATTTGGTGACCAGTTCTTTCGTTTTGGCCTTGTCGATATCGCCGGCGATCACCAGGCTGGCATTGTTCGGACCATAGTATTTGGTGAAGAATTCCTTGATGTCATCGAGTTTCGCGTTCTGGATGTCGGCGTGCGAGCCGATCACGCTGGCGTAATACGGGTGGTTCTTCGGAAACAGCTGATGGAACAGCGCTTCTTGCACGATGCCGTAGGGCGCGTTTTCCACGCTCTGGCGGCGCTCGTTGCGCACTACGTCCTGCTGGTTGGTCAGCGCCGTCTGGTCGAGCACGTCGAGCAGGTAGCCCATGCGGTCGGAGTGGGTCCACAGCGCCAGCTCCAGCTGGTTCGACGGTACCGTATCGAAATAATTGGTGCGGTCGAAATCGGTGCTGCCGTTCGAATCGGTGGCGCCCGCGCCTTCGAGCAACTGGTCGGCCAGGCCGCGCGGCACGTGCTTGGTGGCGGCGAACATCATGTGTTCGAACAAATGGGCAAAACCGGTCAGGCCCGGCGCTTCATTGGCCGGCCCCACGTGGTACCAGATATTGACGGCGGTGACGGGCAGCTTGTGGTCTTCGACCAGAATCACTTCCAGGCCGTTGGGCAGCGTATATTTTTCGTAGGCGATATTCGGCACGGCGGTGGCGCCGGCGGGTGCCGCTACGGCTGCTTCGGCAGCGTGGGCCAGCGTCAGCGGGGCGCCGTACAGCGACAGCATCAGGGCCGGTATGGCCAGCAGTTTGATCGGTTTCATGCGTGCTTCCAGTGAGGGGTGATAGAAAATGCAGGATCAGTGCCACAGCAGCGCTGCGCCGCCCAGCACCAGCAGGGAAGAGGCCAGCGAGACGATGGCGGCGGCGCCCAGCAAACGCCATTCGCGCGCTGTAAACCACTGGGCGGCGGCAGGTGTTGCCGGTGTCAATGGCGTTGCCAGCGGCGGCAAGCCACCGGCCGCGCAGGCCTGCGCCGCCAGCGCTTCGGTGGCGGCATTGAGCATGGCCAGCTGGCGCTCGATGGTCTCGGCCAGCACCGCTTCGTTCAGTGCAACGAGCGCAAAGATCGGGTCATCGGTATCGACCTTGATGCCGGTCTTGTCGAATACATGGCTGCGCAGTTTGTGTTGGTCCACTACCATTGCACCTTGTCGAGTTGTTCGAAAATATCGCGGTAGACCACCTTGATGCGCTGTTTTTCCATAATGTTGAACTTGTCGTTCTGCAGCACTTCCTGCATCGTCAGGCGCGCCGTGTTCATTTTTTTCACGTCGGCGCCAAAGGTGTCCGGGTTACGCTGCGACAAGGTGATGCTGCCCTTGACGCGCGCGCGGTGGTCGGCGTACGACTGCGATTCCATGAACTGCTTGCCCGAGGCCGATTGCAGCAGGCCGAAGTGTTCGTTCTGCCACAGCACCAGCGGTACACGGGTTGCCTGCGCCGTGGCAACAAAGCCGGTGGCCGTGTCGTGCAGGGTGTCGCCGCCGCCGACGATGGTGTGGATATACACTTTGCGGCCCGATTCTTCCAGCAGCGCAAAACAGTCGTTTTCCAGCAGATAGCCCATCAGCGGCGAAAAGGTATTGGCGCCGTTGTCGACCACGCAGTTGCCGTCTTCTTCGAGGATGTCGATCATCAGTGCGTCAAAACGCTTCGGGTCGATCATGCGTCCCTCCGTCATCACCGGCACGTGCTTGACGTTCATCGCCTTGTAGCGAGAGAAGGTGGCGTTTTCCTGGTCGGTGTCGTAGCAGCGCAGCGCCGTGTCGTCCTTGCCGCCCATCCATTGCGCCAGCAGGGTCGATACCAGCGTCTTGCCGATGCCGCCTTTGCCCTGCAGGATGAAATGTACCGTGTTTTGCATTGCGACTACTCCAAGTGATTGCGTCTGTAACTGGTGAAAAAGGTGAATCAGGGTCAATGGCAGGGTGCTGCGCCGCTGTCGGGAGCCGGCCGCGCGACCGTGCCGTCGTCGGGCACGGCCAGGTATTGCCAGCTGTAGCCGGCCTCGTGCAGCTGCAGCTTGAGCACGCCATGGCTGCTGTTGTCGCGCTTCTCGCTGTGCGGCATGAAATAAAAGAATGGCGTCAGGAACGCGCCGCCGGTGCCGATCACGAACTGGCGCAGGCCGCGTTCCTGGTCGACATTGCCATTGGCGTCCTGCGGCGCGAAGCGCTCATAGTCGTGGTCGTGGCCCGACAGCACCAGTTCGGCGCCCGCTTCGTGCAGCGCCTGCCAGGCCGGCTGCATGGTCTTCGGCGCCCGGTGGCCTCCCGAACTGAACAAAGGCGCATGCCAGTAGGCCAGGGTGCAGCGCGTCGGGTGGCGCGCCAGGTCGTCCTTCAGCCAGGCCAGTTGTTCGTCCAGCCGCGCGGCCGGCAAATGGCTGTTAAGGGAAATGACATGCCAGCTGCCCAGGGTAAAGCTGTAGTAGTCGGGCCGGCCAAAATAATCGAAATAGCCGCTGGCTGCCTTCGAACCATAGTATTCATGGTTGCCGGGTGTGGGGTAGGTGCGCTCCTTGAAGCGGCCCCAGGTGGGAGCATAGCAATCGCGAAACTCGGCCGCCAGGCCCACCGGATACGTATGGTCGCCCAAGCTCAGCACGCCAGCATCGGGCTTGCCGGCCAGTTCGCCGGCGATCAGCTCGGCCGTCAGCGCAGCGCCCGTGTACTGCCAGCCGCGCTGGCGGCAATCGGCGATATCGCCGGCCGCGTAGACGGTGTAGGCCGGGCCGCCCAGGTAGGCAGGGGCGGCGGTGGGCGCGGACGGCGCGCCGGCGCAGCCCGACAACAGCAGCAGGGACAGGCAGGCGGGGAGCGGGGAAGACAGGGTCATGGACGGGGTGGCGGCTGGCGATTGTTGAGAATAGTGCTTTTTCGTTGCGCAAGCAACCGTAGAGGCAGCGGCTGGCCATCAATGCGCACTGGTGTTTTTACCACAAACGTTTGCAAACATACCATCTGCAAAGGCAAATCTGGTTATGATGAAGGGTAAAGAATACCATTGATACAAAGCAATTTTTGTGTGAAGAATCCACCTCAGAGTGTGAAAAGGTTGCCGTGCCACTATCTAACCTCGATAAAGCCGATATTGATCGTCTCAATTTGCAGGGCCTGTCCTGCGTGGTGGGCAACCGCCGCCAGGCCAGGCGCCTGGTGCAACTGGCGCTGGCCGCTGCCGAGCGCCAGCAGTATGCGCGTGGTCGGGCGTATGCCGAACTCAATCAGTGCTGGCTGGCTTATTATGGCGGTGAAGCGGAGTCGTCCAGCGCCACGCTGCAGCAATATTTTCATCAGTGCTATGACCTGGAAGGCGGCATGGAAGTGGCCGCGCTGCAGGGCGCCTACGCCAGCCGGCGCGGCGAATTTGCCGAAGCGGAACAGTTATTCTTCCTGGCGCGCAAGCTGGCTGCGCAGATTCCCGATTCGCTGCATAAATTCATGCTGTATGCGCGCCTGGGCGTCGATGCCCTGAACCGTGGCGACACGCAGGAGGGGCCGCGCAACTTCCTGCTGGCGCTCGATATCGCCGAGCGCTTCGGCACGCCCGCGCACCGTGTCAACAGCCTGTCGAACCTGGCCTCGTCGCAGCATGACCTGGGCAATGACGAAGATGCGATACCGCTGCTGTACGAGGCGCTCGACATTATCGGCACGCAAAAGCTGCGTTACCAGCACACGATTGTCTCGGCCAACCTGGCCATGTGCCTGCTGGCCACCGGCAAGCCGGCCGAGGCGCTGGCGCTGGTAGAACCATTTTATGAGTGGCCCGAAGACGACCTGGCGATCCGCGCCTTTTTGTTCTGCATCGCCGCCCATGCCGCCATTTCACTGCAGCAAGCGGCAACCGCGCTGGAACTGCTGCAGCGCGCCGAGCAATATGCGAACCAGGCGCAGGACCTGGAAGAACAGATGCATGTGTGGCTGGTGCGCGGCAAGCTCGACCTGCACGCGGGCAACCCGGCCACCGCGCTGGTGTCGTTGACGCAGGCGCACAGCCTGCTCAGCTGGACGCGCAACCCGTTTCACCAGCAGCAAATATTGCGCGGCCTGTCCGACATCAATGCGCAGCTGGGCAACTGGCAGGACGCGTATGGCTTTTTGCAGCAGTATCATGCTGCCTTCGAGGCGAGCAGCAAGTCGGCGCGCGCTTCGCGCGTGCTGATGCGTAACCTGGAAAAAGAAATGCGCGATCTCAAGGCCGAGCGCGACAAGGCGCTCGAGCTGCAGGCCGCGCGCGAATCGGAAAACCTCAAGCTCGAGCACCTGAACCGCGAACTGGCGCACCAGATCATGCATGTCAACTCCTTGCAGGACAGCCTGAAGGAGCAGGCCATGCGCGACCACCTGACGGGCCTGTACAACCGCCGCCATTTCGAAACCTGCCTGAACGCCATCCTGCACGAAGCCAATGCCGATGAGCCGGTGGCCATCATCATCATCGACCTTGATTTTTTCAAGCGCATCAACGATACCTATGGACACAACTTCGGCGACGAAGTGCTGATCCAGTTTGCGCGCCTGGTCGAAGGCCAGCTGCGCGGCAGCGACATGGTCTGCCGTTATGGCGGCGAGGAATTCTGTTTGCTGCTGCGCCAGGCCGACAGCCTGGTGGCGGCGCACAAGATCGACGGTATCGCCGCGCGCTATCGCCAGTTGCTGATCAAACAGGCGCCGCATAGCGTGTCCGGCTGCACTTTTTCGGCCGGCATCGCCGAATACCCGCTGCACGGCGCCGGCCGCCACGAGCTGCTGCTGCGCGCCGACAGCGCCCTGTATGCGGCCAAGCAGGCCGGCCGCGACCGCTCGATGATCGCCAGGACTACGCCGTAAACTTCAGCAAACCTTGCAAGGCATATGCCACCGCCTGCGCGCGCACGGCCTGGCGGTCGCCGGCAAATACCTGGCGCGCCGTCTGCACGGCGCCGGCGCTGGCCCAGCCGAAACACACGGTGCCGACCGGCTTGCCGGGTACGGCGCCGCCGGGGCCGGCAATGCCGGTGGTGGCAACGGCCACTTGCGCACCGCTGTGCGCCAGCGCGCCTTGCGCCATGGCGGCGGCCACTTCCTCGCTGACGGCGCCATGGCTGTCGAGCAGTTCCTTTGGCACCCCCAGCATCTCGCTCTTGGACAGATTGGTATAGGTGACGAAGCCGCGCTCGAACCAGGCGCTGGAGCCGGCGATATCGGTGATGGCCTGGGCCACGCCGCCGCCGGTGCACGATTCGGCCGTGGCCAGCAATTGCCCCTTGGCATGCAGGGCCTGGCCGACGTCGCGGGACAGTTCAGAAAGATCGTTGTGCATGGAATTGAACGGAAGGCCGGGGGTATCCACTGTAGCACGGCGGGCCTGGCGGCGAACAGCGCACGTGATATATGAAGTTCCCCTTTTGATAGTGAAACTGCGTACACTTATTTGTATATTTGCCAGCAATTGGGTCCCGCAATTGTTGCTGTGGTCGCTAATGCCGTACAGCAATGTACTGCTGCCCGCTGGATAAACTTTTTATGATTGCTTGTCATGGCGCTTTTGAATCAAGGGCAAGACAACGGTTTTTCCAGACGCCAGCGTATGGCTGAATTGCGGCGCTTGCGCGGCGCGATGGACGCTGCCAGCGATGCCATCTTCCTGGTCGACATGTCGAGCATGGCGCTGGTCGATGTCAACCTTGGCGCCTGCCGCCTGCTGGGCTTTGCGCGCGAGGAGCTGCTGGCGCTGGCGCCCGGCGTGCTGCTGCCGGCGCCGCCCTTGCCGCCGGCCGGCATGCCTGATGCGCCGGGCCATCTGGCGCTGGAGGCCAGCGAATGCGAACTGCTGCGGCGCGACCTGAGCCTGGTGCCTGTCGAGTTGAAATGGCACTGGCATGCGCAGGCCACCGATGATGTCGACGCTGGCGACGGGCCGCTGCTGATTGCCGTGGCGCGCGATATCAGCGAGCGGCGCCAGGTGCAGGAACGCCTGAAACAGCTGGCCCATTACGACAGCCTGACGGGCTTGCCGAACCGCAGCCTGTTCTACCAGACGCTGGCGCAGGCGGTCGAACTGGCGCAGGAAAAATCCTGGCGCATCGTGGTGCTGTTCATCGCGCTGGACCGTTTTAAAAGCATCAACGACACCCTGGGCGCGGCCCTGGGCGACGAATTGCTGCGCCAGTTCAGCAACCGCCTGGTGGCCTGCGTGCGCCTGCGCGATACGGTAGGACGGCTGGGCAACGATGAGTTCGCGCTGATCCTGACCATGAGCCGCAACCAGCAGGAAGCGGTGGCGGTGGCCAACCAGGTGCGCGAAACGCTGCGTGCGCCGTTCGACCTGCGCGGCCATGCGGCAACCCTGACGGCCAGCATCGGCATCGCCATGTATCCCGACGACGCCACCGACCCCGAAACCCTGGTCAGGTACGCCAATACGGCGATGGGCGGCGCCAAGCAGGCCGGGCGCGACGGCTACCGTTTCTTCACGGCCGGCATGAACGTGCAGGTACTGGCGCGGCTGGGCCTGGAACTGGCGCTGCGCCATGCGCTCGAACACGAGCAGTTTATCCTGCACTACCAGCCCAAGGTGGACCTGCGCACCGGCCGCATCAGCGGCGTGGAAGCCCTGCTGCGCTGGCGCCGTCCCGGCTATGGCCTGGTGGCGCCGGCCGAATTCGTGCCGGTGCTGGAAGACACCGGCCTGATCGGAAGGGTCGGCGCGTGGGTGATCCAGGCCGCCTGCCGCCAGATCGCGCAGTGGCGCGACGAGGGCGTGGGGCCGGTGCGGGTGGCCGTCAATGTATCGAGCCGCCAGTTTGCCGAAGGCGATCTGGAAGCCGAAGTGACGCAGGCGCTGGCGCGCTACCTGGTGCCGGCCGAACTGCTGGAACTGGAGCTGACGGAAACGGCGCTGATGTCGAACGCCGAGCGCACCATCGTCGTGCTGGGCAAGCTCAAGAAAATTGGCGTCAAGGTGGCCATCGACGACTTCGGCACCGGCTACTCCAGCCTGGCGTATCTGCAGCGTTTTCCGATCGACAAGCTGAAAATCGATATCGCGTTCGTGCGCAACATTACCAGCAGCCCCAACGACGCGGCCATCGCGCTGGCCATCATCAGCATGGCGCACAGCCTCAAATTGAGCGTGGTGGCCGAGGGCGTCGAATCGCGCCCGCAGCTTGAATACCTGCGGCGCAACCGCTGCGATGAAATCCAGGGCTTTTACTTCAGCCGCGCCCTGCCTGCGCTGGAACTGGGCCAGATCATCGTTGCCGGTGCCGGCCTGCCGCCCGGCCACGACCCGGCCGCGCAACCGGCGCAAACCCTGTTGATCGTCGACGAAGACGTCAATGTGCTGTCGTCGCTGCACCGCTTGTTCCGCCCCGACGGCTACCATATCCTGACGGCCAGCACGCCGGCCGAAGGCTTTGAAATGCTGGCCCTGCACCGCGTGCACGTGATCGTCTGCGACCAGCGCATGCCCGGCCTCAGTGGCACCGAATTTCTCAGCAAGGTCAAGGAACTGTACCCGGAAACCATCCGCATCATCCTGTCCGGCTACACCGGCCTCGAAGCCGTGCTCGACTCGATCAACCGCGGCGCCATCTACCGTTTTTATACCAAGCCGTGGAATGACGCCCAGCTGCGCGACAATATCCGGCTGGCGTTTCAGCATTACTGGATGGTCAACCAGCCGGGGGTGGGGCGTACTGCCGTTCGCCAGGACGGGCGTTCAAGTCAATCGCTGAAATGATCAAACGAGCTGAGCCTCAGATCCAGCGCCGCGCCGTTGGCGTCTACCAGGCGCAAGCCGGGCTCGGCCTCGACGTGCCCCGCGCGCGTGACGGCGGTTTCACATTGATGTGCCAGTGCGGCAATCGCGGCGCGTGACGAGGCCGGCGCCGTGAAGCAAAGCTCGTAGTCGTCGCCGCCGGCGGCCGTGTAGCGGCGGCGCAGGCCGGTTTCCTGCAGTGCCAGGATGGGGCCGGCGGGCAGGGCATCCACGTTCAGGGTGGCGCCCACCTGCGAGGCTTTCAGAATATGGCCCAGGTCGCCCACCAGTCCGTCCGAGATATCGATGGCGGCGTGCGCCAGGTTACTTTCGGCCAGGGCGCGGCCCAGCGCCACGCGCGGCGTCGGTGTGTGCATGCGCACCGCTGCCCTCGCCAGCTGGTCGGCCGACAAGGCATGCTCCATGCGGTAGCCGGCCAGCGCCAGGCGCGCGTCGCCGACGCTGCCGCTGATCCAGATATCGTCGCCAGGCGCGGCGCGGCTGCGGCGCAGCGCCTGCCCGGGAGCCAGTTCGCCAAACACGGTGATGCAGATATTCAAGGGCCCCTTGGTGGTGTCGCCGCCGATCAATTCGCAATCGTGCGCATCGGCCAGCGCAAACAGGCCTTCGGCAAAGCCGGCCAGCCAGGCGCGGTCCGCTTGCGGCAAGGCCAGCGCCAGGGTGAACGCGACCGGGCGCGCGCCCATGGCGGCCAGGTCCGACAGGTTCACGGCCAGGCTTTTATGGCCCAGCTTGCGCGGATCGGCGCCGGCAAAGAAATGCCGGTCTTCCACCAGCATGTCCGACGAGATCGCTATCTGCTTGCCGGCCGAGGGCGTCACCAGGGCGCAGTCGTCGCCGATGCCAAGCGTGGCGCGCCCGGGCCGCTGGCGCACGAAATACTGTTTGATCAGGTCGAATTCGGAAAGGTTGTCTGGCTGGGCCATGGTCGATTGCATTAGTGTGCCGGGACTCGATTATAGGCTGGCCTACAATGCCCATCGTTTCCATTTTTGTTGAGCCGCCATGAGCACTCTCGATATCCATGCCGTGTTGCAGTTGTATCTGCGTGATGGCGTGTTGCGCGACCCCGCCGTGATGGGCTTGCACAGCTTCGCGCGCGAGGAACTCGAAGCGCGCGGTTTTGATGCCTGCGGCAATCCGGCGCAGATCTGCCTGTACGAAGACCAGCGCCGTTTCCGGCGCGCGGGCAGGTCGGTGCTGCTTGCATTCAAAGTGTTTCTCGAGCAGGGCCGCTTGTGCGCGAATGGCCTGGAACTGGGCTATCAGCTAAGGCTGGCGGGCTTGCTGCGCGCCGTGGGCAAGCCAGCCATGCCTGCGTTCAGGGTACTGCTGCGGCGCGACGCGCGCTGTGGCGCCCTGCTGTTCGACAACGGCCTGGTGTTGCAGTTCGCCGCCAATCTGCGCGGCGCGCCACGCCATTATTTCCTGACCCTTGTCGAAGGCCACGTACCGCCACAGGCCGGCAGCGAACTCGACCTGCGCGCGGCCAGCCAGGCGCATGTCGATGCCTTGTACGCCACCCATGCACCGGAGCAACTGCGGCACCTGGTGCGCCGCAATCATGCGCCATTGCAAGAGCTGATCCGCTTGCTGGTCTAGGCTTTTGCCTGCGTCATTCCCTGTAGCAGCTTGGCCAGCAGCTGGCCCAGCTGGCCCTGCTCGCGCGCGGTCAATGCCGCCAGCATGCGCTGCTCGTTGGCGACGTGCAGCAGCACCAGCTTGTCGATCAGTTCCTTGCCCTCGCTGGTGAGCGCCACCAGCACGCCACGCCGGTCGGTCGGGTGTTTCTGCCGCTCGATCAGGCCGGCCGTTTCCAGCCGGTCGATGCGATTCGTCATGCCGCCCGACGACAGCATGGCCGCCTCGTAAAGCGCGGTTGGCGTCAATGCATACGGTGCGCCTGAACGGCGCAAGGTCGCCAGCACATCGAATTCGCCGGGCTGCAGACCATGTTCGGCAAACAGGGGATTGAGCCAGTCGCGCGCCATCAGCTGCGCCACCGTGCCCAGCTGCCCCACCACCTGCATGGCGCGGGTATCGAGCTGCGGCAATTCGCGCTGCCATTGTTCCGCCGCAAACTGGGCCCGCTGGTGTTCCTGCGGAGTGTCGGTCATGCCACCGCCTTTATCTTGACGTCGAGATTGTTTTTAATCTTCATGTTAAGATACTTTTCATCGAGTTAGTTTTGATCAATTATTAAACCATGCGCCTCCCACCGAGGCAAGGACTATCCATGTCATCCCGAACCAACCCGCCGCAGCCCTCTTCCACGGCACTTCTCGTCGTCGCCATCATCTTGCTGGGACTCAATCTGCGCCCCATCCTGGCCGCCATCGGGCCCTTGCTCGGTGTCATCCAGGACAGCACCGGCATCAGCAGTGCCGACGCTGGCCTGCTCACTACGGTGCCGGTGTTTGCGATGGGCTTGTGCGCGCTGGCGGGCGCGCAATTGCAGCGCCGCCTGGGCGTGGTGCGCGGTGTGGGCTTGGGCATCGCCATCATTGCGCTGGCTTGTGCCCTGCGTTGGCCCTTGCACGGCAGCGCCGGCCTGCTCGCCACCGCCGCGCTCGGTGGCCTGGGCATCGCCCTGGTGCAAGCCCTGCTGCCGGCCTTTATCAAGCGCCACTTCCCCCAGCGCGCCGGCCAGCTGATGGGTTTTTATACCACCGGCATCATGGGCGGCGCGGCGCTGGCCGCCGCCTCGGCCTCGCCGCTGGGGCAAATCCTGGGCTGGCAAATGCTGCTGGCGCTGTGGGCGCTGCCGGCCGCCGCCGCGCTGCTGTTATGGCGGCGGGCGGCGGGCAGCCAGCGTGAGGCAGCGAGCGGCGCAGGCGCCAGCTTGCCGGTGGGCAGCGCGCGCGCCTGGCTGCTGATGGTGTTCTTTGGCATCGGTACCGGCGCCTACACCCTGGTACTGGCCTGGCTGCCGCCGTTTTATACCGAACTGGGCTGGAGCGCGGCGCACAGCGGCCTGCTGCTGGGCGCGCTGACCCTGGTGGAAGTGCTGGCCGGCCTGGTGGTATCTGGCATCATCAACCGTTTTCCCGACCGCCGTCCCCTGCTGCTGGCGGTGCTGCTGTCCGTCCTGCTGGGCCTGGCCTGCCTGATCATGGCGCCCACGCTGCTGGCGATCCCGGCCGTGATACTGCTCGGTTGCGGCATCGGCGCGCTGTTTCCGCTGTCCCTGATCGTCAGCATGGACCATGTGACGGAGCCGGCCGGCGCCGGCGCGCTGCTGGGTTTCGTGCAGGGCGGTGGCTACATTATCGCCAGCAGCATGCCATTTATTGCCGGCCTGATCCGCCAGCATTCGTCCAGCCTGGCCCAGGCGTGGCTGGTGATGGCTGCTGGGGTGGTGTTGCTGCTGCTGATCGCGCTGCGCTTTGCCCCGGGTGCTGGCGTGCGCGGGCCGCGCCCCGTGAGCTGATATATTTTGCAGTCTTGTCATCTTGGAAGCCACGCACGCATGGATATCGTCGACCATTATCTGGCAGGATTGCGCCGCGCCTTGTCAGCGACGCCATTGGCACGGCTGGACGCGACCAGCGGCGCCAGCGCACCGCAGCTGCAAACGTTGCTGCAGGCGTTTCCGGAATGCCCTGCCAGCCTGCTTTCCCTGCTGGGCCAGATCAACGGCACCCACTGGGACGATGACGACCACGGCAGCACGGCCGTGCTGATGCTGGGCGCTGACCCGGCCATGGGCAGCTATCCGTATTTTTTGCGTTCGGTCGAGCAGATACTGGAAGACCGGCAGATGTATCCCGACAGCATCGTCGAGATGTATGGCGACCCTCCGGGCGATAATGGCGTCGTGCTCGACAGCCGCATCGACGTGCATGCCAGCGGCACCAGACGGTTGTGCTTTGCGCACTGCATGAACAACGGCGGTACCTCGATGCTGTATCTCGATTTCGTGCCGGCGGCGGGCGGCGTGAGCGGACAGGTGATCCGCACTCTGCACGACCCCGATGAATACCGCGTGATTGCCGCCAGTTTTGACGACTACCTGCAATTGCAGATCAACCAGGAGTATGCCTTTGTCGACCCAGAACAATGATCCCGTCGCGCCGTCGACCGTACTTGAGCGCTACCTGGCTGGCTTGAAACAAGCGCTGCCGCAGCAGTGCATGGCCGAGCTGGCGCTGGCCAGCGGCGCGGGCAGCGAGCAACTGGCGCAGCTGCGGCTGGCCTATCCGCACTGTCCGGCCAGCCTGCTGCAACTGCTGGGCCAATACAACGGTACTTATCACCAGCAATATGCTGGCAAAACGGTGTCGGTGTATATGCTGGGATCTGATGTGTTCGAGTATCCGTATTACCTGAGCTCGGTCGAGCAGATACTCGCAGACCGGCAGCAGAACCAGCGCAGCATTGCCGATATCTATGGCCACTATCTGGAGGAAGATCCTGGCATCGTCGACACGCGCATCGACGCCACGCTTGCACAGGGCCTCCGCCTGTGCTTTTCGCACTGCATGAACAACGGCGGCAGCTCCAGACTGTACGTGGATTTTTCACCCGCGCCGGGCGGCAAGACTGGCCAGATAGTGCGTTTCCTGCACGACCCGGACAGCTACCAGGTGATTGCCGACACGTTTGACGACTACCTGCAGCTGCTGATGGATGGCGAGTATGGCTTCCTGATTGATGATTATTTTGAATGAGATTTTCCCATCACAAAAAAACATTGATATTTGAAAATCGATAGTTTTTCGTGCTGTATTGGTTTGTGCCGGTCCTCGCCTTTACAATGGCGGGTTATGCGCTTTCGTGATATCAGACTATGCTTGCGGAAAATACCTAGCTAATTGAAAGTATCGGTCTGATAAAATCGCGAACACCCCGATCGACCAAACAGGAAGGCAGCACAGCATGGATTCGTCATCTGATAAAAAAGAAGAATTGCGTCAACAATTGCGCCTCGCCGCACTCGAATATCACGAGTTTCCGCGTCCAGGCAAGATCAGCGTGACGCCTACCAAAACACTGACCAACCAGCGCGACCTGGCGCTGGCCTATTCGCCTGGCGTGGCTGCGCCCTGCGAAGAAATCGTCATCGATCCGGCCAACGCCTACAAATACACGGCGCGTGGCAACCTGGTGGCCGTCATCACCAATGGCACAGCGGTGCTGGGCCTGGGCAATATCGGCCCGCTGGCCGCCAAGCCGGTGATGGAAGGCAAGGGCGTGCTGTTCAAGAAGTTCGCCGGCATCGATGTGTTCGACATCGAAATCAACGAACTGGACCCGGACAAGCTGGTCGACATCATCGCTTCGCTGGAGCCGACCTTCGGCGGCGTGAACCTGGAAGACATCAAGGCGCCCGAGTGCTTCTATATCGAACGCCAGCTGCGCGAGCGCATGAAGATTCCCGTCTTCCATGACGACCAGCACGGCACCGCCATCATCGTCGGCGCGGCCATCCTGAACGGCATCCAGTATGTCGGCAAGGATATCAAGAACTGCAAACTGGTGGTGTCGGGCGCCGGCGCCGCCGCGCTGGCCTGCCTGGACCTGATCGTCGACCTGGGCTTCCCGCTGGAAAACATTTTCGTCACCGACTTGGCCGGCGTGGTCTACAAGGGCCGCACCGAACTGATGGACCCGGACAAGGAACGCTTCGCGCGCGACACCGCGGCCCGCACCCTGGCCGAAGTGATCCCGGACGCCGACATCTTCCTTGGCCTGTCGGCCGGCGGCGTGCTGAAACAGGACATGGTCAAAACCATGGCCAAGAACCCGCTGATCCTGGCGCTGGCGAACCCGAATCCTGAAATCCTGCCGGACGACGTCAAAGCCGTGCGTGGCGACGCCATCATCTGCACCGGCCGCTCGGACTACCCGAACCAGGTCAACAACGTACTGTGCTTCCCGTACATTTTCCGTGGTGCCCTCGATTGCGGCGCAACCACCATCACGCGTGAAATGGAAATTGCGGTGGTGCACGCGATCGCCGAACTGGCGCACGCCGAGCAGTCCGACATCGTTGCCACTACCTACGGTTTCACCAGCCTGTCGTTTGGCCCGGAATACCTGATCCCGATGCCGTTCGATCCGCGCCTGTTGATCAAGATCGCACCGGCGGTGGCCAAGGCGGCCGAAGATTCCGGCGTGGCCACGCGTCCTATCCAGGACCTGCAAGCATACGCCGACAGCCTGCAGCAATTCGTGTATCGCAGCGGCACCTTCATGAAGCCGCTGTTCCAGGTGGCGAAGAAAACCGCGATCGAATTGAAACGCATCGTCTACGCCGAAGGCGAAGAAGAGCGCGTGCTGCGCGCGGTGCAAGTAGTGGTCGACGAGAAACTGGCGCGTCCTATCCTGGTGGGTCGTCCTGCCGTGCTGGAAACGCGCATCCAGAAGTTCGGTCTGCGCCTGAAGCAGGGCATCGATTTCGACATCATCAACCCCGATTTCGACGAGCGCTACCGCGATTACTGGACCACGTATTACGAGATGACCAGCCGCAAGGGCGTCACCGAGGAATACGCGAAGCTGGAAATGCGCCGCCGCCACAGCCTGATCGGCTCGATGATGATCCACAAGGGCCATGCCGACGGCATGATCTGCGGCACCTTCGGCACCACCCAATTGCACCTGAAATATATCGACCAGGTGCTGGGCAAGCGCGCCGGCAGCAATGTCTACGCCGCCATGAACGTGCTGATCATGCCCGAGCGCCAGCTGGTGATGGTCGACACCCACGTCAATGAAAACCCGGACGCGGACCAATTGGCCGAGATCACCATCATGGCCGCCGAGGAGATGACGCGTTTCGGTTTGTCGCCGCGCGCGGCTTTGCTGTCGCACTCTAACTTCGGTTCCAGCGACAGCGCCTCGGCGCAGAAGATGCGCGCTGCGCTGGCGATCATCAAGGAACGCGCGCCGGAGCTGGAAATCGACGGCGAAATGCACGGCGATACGGCGCTGGACAGCAAGCTGCGTCACAAGCTGATGCCGAATTCGGACCTGAAACACGACGCCAACCTGCTGGTGATGCCGAACATCGAGTCGGCCAATATCGCCTACAACCTGGTGAAAACGGCTGCCGGCAACGGCATCGCGGTCGGTCCTATCCTGCTCGGCTGCGCCAAGCCAGTGCATATCCTGACGCCATCGGCCACCGTGCGCCGCATCGTCAACATGACCGCGCTGTGCGTGGTCGACGCGGTCGCTCAACGCCTGTGAGCTGAGCGTTCGCGCTGATCGAGAGCCGCCCCATCCGCAAGGAGGGGCGGCTTTTTTACATCGGCGGCATGGTGACGGGCATCGCCGTGGCGAGCGGATAACGGCGCAGGTAGTAGTGGCGGTACAGCATGATCTCGCCCCACACCAGCAGCAACACCGCCAGCGCGAACAGGCCTATGGTGATCTTGAGCGAATTGAAGTAGGTGCTGGACTGGTGCCCGATGGCGTCGATCAGGACCCTCGGCAGGGACTTGTCGAGTTTGCTCAAGTTGCGCAGGTCGGCGCCGGTCAAGGTTTCACCCAGCACGCCGGCCCTGGTAATGAGCTGATCCTGCAGCACCTCGGTCAGCAGCAAGCTGCCGCGGCGCAAGACGAATTCATTGATCCAGCGTTCTTTGCTGCGTTCCCAGTAGCTGCTTGATGTGGGCTGGTAAGCCATGCTTTGCACAAACGGCTCGATCAGGCTGCGCATGCTGACCGGCTGGTCTGGCGCCATCAGTTTTACGCGCTGCTCGAGGTAAATGCGCAGCGCCGGCGCATGGGTTTCGAACACCGGCTGCAGATCGCGCACCAGGGCCTGGTTGACCAGGCGATGCACGCTGTGCACGGCGCCAAACGCGCCGCCGAGGATGGGCAGCGCCAGCAGGATCAACACATAGCTGAACTTGGCCGCCACATGCCAGGCGCGCGGGCGGCGTACCAGCAGGCATTTCCTGGCCAGCTGGTAGCAGATGACGACCGCCACCGCAAAGCCAGTCACGCCGCAAAGCAGCATCCACGGCAGGGCCGTCCACAGCAGTTCGCTGCCGAACGGCAGCAGGCTGCTGCCCCAGTTGGCCAGTTGTGCATTCATGTGCTTTGCCTTGATGATGAATAATCAGGCAAGTATATCTTTTTCGTAATGCAACATCTGCACGCTTGAAGCGAGGTCAGTTGAACGGCGCCAGGTCGAGCCAGACGGCGTAAGACAGGCGCTTGCCATTCCACAGCCCGCCGCCGCGGATCACCGCGTCGCATGAGGTCAACTGGCCGGCCAGGTCCTGGTGGCCCAGGTTGCGGTGCAGGCGCAGCGCATCGCCGTGCGCCAGGTAACCCACCAGCTGGCCATCGATAAAGACGGCGATGGCCTTGTCCTGGAACGGGTTGGCGTCGTCGCACACCAGCAGCGCCAGGCATTTTTCATCGGCATTGCCGGGGCCATGTTCGCCGGCCAGCCTGGCGATTGCCGGCTGGTACATCGCGTCGTTTTCCACTTCCGACGCGTAGCGTCCGCCATCGGTCCAATGATGCGCTGGCGCGCCGGGAGGGATCGCCGGCACGTACTGGCGTATCGACAGCAGCGCCTTGTCCAGCGGTTTGGCCGGTGTGCGGCCGCTGAAGACGTAATACAGCAGGGCGATCACGGTCGCGATGGCAAGCAGGTAAAGCATGGTATCTCTCTGAATTCTAGGGTGGGATGGGCCGCTGGCGGCACCGCGTTGCCGACACTATAGCAAGCCGCCCCCTTGGCCGCCATGCCTGATATTGCTAGCGCTTCATCGCCATCCCCACCGACTTTGGCGCCGTGTGGGTGAAACCGAACTGCGCGTACAGCTGCTGCGCCTGGCCGTCGGCGATCAGGCTGACATACGCGCTGGGCGGCACCTGTTCGTCGATGTAGCGCATGATTTCGCGCATGATCAGCTTGCCCAAGCCACGGCCCTGGTGCGCCGGCAGCACGGCGATATCGACCACCTGGTAAAAGCAGCCGCCGTCGCCGATGATGCGGCCCATGCCGACGATGTCATCGCCTTGCAGCACCTGCACAGCGAACAGCGAGTTCGGCAGTCCTTTGGCCGCCGCTTCCGCAGTCTTCGGGCTGAGTCCGGAAACACTGCGCAGATGGCAATAGGTGGCGACATCGGGAATCGCAAGGCGGGTGGTATAAGGCGTGGACAAGGCGAGCTCCTTGAATGAGTAGGTGAAAGGCAATTATAGATGTGACTATTCGCCAGCTGCCAATTGCGCTATGGTGACGCCATCGACCTCAAGAAAGCACGCCATGTCCGCAGGATTTACCGCCACCGAAATGTCCGTCCTCCACGAGGATGACGCCCTGATCACCACCTTGGGCGCACCTGCCGCCCAAGGCGACCCCGTCTATTTGATGTTCCAGCGCGCCGACGAGTATGACGAACAGGACGTGGCGCTCGGCATGGACGAGCCGTATATCGAATACTGCGGCCAGGAATTTTCCTGGTACGGCCACATGCACGCGGTGATCCTGCACCCCAACCGTTTGTCGGTACAGATGGACGCCGAAGCCGCCATGCAGATGGACGACGACGGCCAGATCGACGTGCGTTTCAACCTGACGCCCGAGCGCTACGCCCAGCTGCAGCAGGCGCTGCGCACCACGTTCGAGGGCTGTGATTACTATCGCGAAGAAGCCTGACACCTTCAGTTTCGTACCACTTCCAGCGAACGGAACAGCCTGTGCAGCGGGCCGTTCTGCGCGCTTGACGCCTCTTGCACCGTTTCCATCAGGGCCGCGATAAAGTCGCCGATGCTGCCGTTGACGGGCGTGTTCCTGCGTGTCAGATAGCTGGTGATATTGTCCGGCATTGCCTCGCGCAAGGGCAACGGCACGATGGCGTGCCGTTCGCGAAGCGCTTCGATCAACGGCCACGGCAGGATAGACAGGATGTCGCTGCCTTCAACCAGGCTCAGCGCCATCATGGCCGAGCGCGCGTAATGGATGCGCCCGGCCTGCCCACTGACGGTAGCGGTCGGCTCCGGCGCGCGATAATGCGAGATGAAAAACTCGCGCAGCGGCGCCTTGTATTGATCGATGTCGTGGCTCAGTATCCACGATTGCCCGGCCAGCGCCGCCAGTGAGCGGGCGTTCTGGCAGGGATGGCCGCTGCGGCACACCACCGCCTGGCCGTAGGCAAACAGCGGCCGGCTGGCCAGCTCGCCGGCACCATCGTCGGCCGGTGCCAGGCCGATCGCCAGGTCGATGCTGCCCTCCCGTAACGCCGCATAGGTGGTGCCCACCGTTTCGTGGAAATGCAGGCTGACATCGGGCCGCTTCTGGACGAAGCGGCGCATGGTGGGCGACAGCAGGGTATTGGCAAACCAGGGCGTGACGCCCACCGACAGCCGGGTTTCCGTATGGCTTTGCAGGCGGTTCAGCTCGCGCATCGCCTGATCCATTTCAGCGACGATCAGCCGCGCCCGCACCAGCAGCGCGCGCCCGCCCTCGGTCAGCACCAGCCCTTGCGACTGGCGCTCGCACAGCCGCATGCCGGCCGTATTTTCCAGTTCCTGCAAACCCTTGCTGACAGCGGCCGCCGACACCCCGAGCGCCAGTCCTGCCAGGCGCAGGCTGCCCTGCTCGGCAATCGCGATCAGGTATTGCAATTGTTGCAGTTTGAATTCAGCCAGACGACTCATGGTTCACCATTAGCACCAAAATAGTGCAAAATTGCTTGAAAATGCACCAATAAAGTGCGTTTGTTTTGAATAATCAACTATTTCACGTCATGTCAACCTTTGCTTGATCCCGCTTCGAGTCAGCTATCCGCGCTGTCCGGATGCCATATTTCCCCTCTGCCCGATGTCGTTCCGGCATCGCCAACGCCATCTTTCCCGCCGCCGCCCCCTGCTGGTGCATGCCAGTTTGCTCCTGAAATGGCATGCATGCTGCAACACCAACATGGACATCGCAGCGCATGCGCCTGCATTGCATACCGATGACTTTAATGGAGACCAGCATGACAGAACACAGCATCGATTCCACCACCCAGCAGCGACTGGTGCCCGGCATTGTAGAGCACTTGGAGGCCAGCGTTGCGCTGCGCCACCAACTCCACGCCCATCCCGAACTGGCTTACCAGGAGTTCGCCACCAGCGACCTGGTGGCGCAGAAGCTCGCAGAATATGGCTACGCGCTGCACCGCGGCCTGGCCGGCACCGGCATCGTCGCAACGTTGAAAAAGGGAACAAGTCCACGCATTATCGGCCTGCGCGCCGACATGGACGCGCTGCCCATCCTGGAACAGACCGGTTTGCCCTACGCCAGCCGCACCGCTGGCGCCATGCATGCCTGCGGCCATGACGGCCATACGGCCACCCTGCTGGCGGCGGCGCGCTATCTGGCGCTTGAATCAGCGTTCGATGGCACCTTGCGCCTGATTTTCCAGCCAGCCGAAGAGGGACTGGGCGGCGCGCGGCGCATGGTCGAGGAAGGCCTGTTCCAGCTGTTTCCCTGTGACGCCATCTTTGCCTTCCACAATATGCCGGGCTTTCCGGTCGGCCGTTTCGGCATGTTGCCCAACGGCTTCATGGCCTCGTCGGACACCGTGCTGATCAAGGTGCTGGGCAACGGCGGCCATGGTTCCATGCCGCACCTGACGGTGGACGCGACGCTGGTGGCCGCGCACATCGTGGTGGCGCTGCAAACGGTGGTGTCGCGTCATATCGATCCGCGCCAGATGGCGGTGGTGACGGTGGGTTCCCTGCACGCCGGCAACGCGCCGAATGTGATCGCCGAAACGGCCGACCTGCAATTGTCGGTACGCGCCTATGCGCCGGAGGTACGCCAGCGCCTGCGCGAGCGCATCTGCGAACTGGTTGAAGCACAGGCCAAAGTGTTTGGCGCGCGCGTCGAGAT
Source organism: Janthinobacterium sp. 1L-D-8-B-C4 (assembly GCF_057291295.1). NCBI lineage: Bacteria > Pseudomonadati > Pseudomonadota > Betaproteobacteria > Burkholderiales > Oxalobacteraceae > Janthinobacterium > Janthinobacterium sp. 1L-D-8-B-C4. Next base: position 325,394 of record NZ_JBXAVX010000004.1, on the reverse strand, counting down.
CGACTACCAGTGGCGTTATCCGGCGCTGCAAAACGATGCGGCGATGACCGGGTTTGCGCGCGCCACGCTCACCGAATGGCTGGGTGAAGACGCCCTGATTCCCGATCTGCAGCCGCTCACCGGCAGCGAGGATTTCTCGTTCATGTTGCAGGCCTGCCCGGGTTGCTACTTGATCATCGGCAATGGCGAAGGCGAGCAGGGCGGCTGCATGGTGCACAACCCGCGCTATGACTTCAATGACGCCATCCTGCCGATCGGCGCGAGCTACTGGGTCAAGCTGGTGGAAAAATTCCTGTCCTGACGGCCGTTGTACCGTTAAACCCGCCCCGTTCATACCTTGTTAAACTGGAAGCCAAGCATGAGTACACACGTCAGCACCATGAACGCCACGGCAGCCGTCAAGCCGCCCTCGAAGGCGAAAAAAATCGCTGCCATCACCATCGGCAACGGTCTCGAGTTTTTTGATTTTTCGATTTATACATTTTTTGCCGCCATTATCGGCCGCCAGTTCTTTCCCGCCACTTCCGAGCTCAGCTCGCTGATGCTGTCGCTGGCGACTTTTGGCGTCGGCTTCCTGATGCGTCCGCTGGGCGGCATCATTATCGGCGGCATCGCCGACCGCAAGGGCCGCAAATATGCGATGACGCTTACCTTGTGGCTGATGGCCGCCGGTTCGGCGCTGTTCATCGTCACCCCGACCTACGCCCAGATCGGTGTTGCCGCGCCGCTGCTGGTGGTACTGGGCCGCCTGATCCAGGGCTTTGCCGTCGGCGGCGAAGTTGGCGCCTCGACCTCGATGCTGATGGAATATGCGAACGACAAGAACCGCGCCTTCTACAGCAGCTGGCAATTGTTCAGTCAGGCGCTCAGCACCCTGGTGGGTGCCGGCGTGGGCTTGAGCTTGACGTATATCCTGACCACCGAGCAGCTTGAAAGCTGGGGCTGGCGCCTGCCCTTCGTGTTCGGCATGCTGCTGGTACCGCTCGGCTATTACATCCGCCGCGTGCTTGATGAAACCGCCGACCCTTCCGCGCTGGAAGCCGACCAGGCGGGTGGCAAGCATGCGCCTTCGGCCCTGGGCGAAATCTGGCGCGATCATCGGCGTGCACTGGTGCTGGGCACGGCCATCATTATCGGCGGTACCTCGGCCAACTACATCGTCCTGCACTACATCACGACGTATGCCAAGGCGGTGCTGCACATGCCATTCGAGCTGGCGCTGTGGGCGTCCTGGATCGGCGGCCTGGCGCAGCTGCTGCTGTGCGGCCTGGCCGGCATTATTACCGACCGCATCGGCCGCAAGCCCGTTGCCACCTGGTCGCGCGTGGCGCTGATGCTGCTGGTGTTCCCTGCCTTCATGCTGATGGACTACAGCCGCAACGCGCTGGGCCTGTTTTCCGCCGTGATCATCATGGTAATTCCGCTGGTATTTACCTCGGTGTCGACCATCGTGCTGATGACCGAACAGTTTCCGCGCCGCGTGCGCGCCACCGGCCTGTCGCTGTGCTACGGCATCGGCGTATCGATCTTTGGCGGCTTTTCGCAATTGATCGCCACCTGGCTGGTAAAAGTCACCGGCTCCAACCTGGGGCCGGCCTGGTACGTCATCGGCACCGGCCTGGTATCGCTGGTGGCCGTCTCCCTGTGCCGCGAAAAAGCCGGCCAGCAACTCGACTAGTTTCCCTCTCATCCAAGAAGCATCGCGCGCAGCCAACCGGCTGCGCGTGGGACCCCTTTACCTTTTTGAAAACCGATGACGATGAAAAAAATCCTGATGGCGGCTATCCTGGGCCACGCCTTTTACGCCGCCCATGCCGGCGCGGCCGACCATTCCAGCATACACCTGTTCGGCGTGGCCGACGCCGCCGTGGCCTACAGCAACGGCGGCGACCATACGGTCAAGCTCAACAGCGGCATGGGCTCGACCTCGCGCTTCGGCCTGACCGGCACCGAAGACCTGGGCGGCGGTTATACCTTGAGCTTCCTGCTGGAAAGCGCCGTGGGTCTGGACACGGGTAGCGCCGGCGGTACCACCTTGCAGCGCGACAGCAGTCTGTTCAATCGTGAAGCCAACATCACGCTCGGCTCGCCTCACACCGGCTACCTCAAGCTCGGGCGCCAATACCCGGCCATGATGTCGCTGGCGCTCGACCCATTCCTGGGCGTGTCCGGCTTTTCGCCGTTCACCTCCATCGTCGGCGGCAATAGCGACCTCGGCAATGGTGCCTCGATGGGGGACTCGCGCATCAGCAACGCCATCTCCTACACCACCATGAACCTCGGCGGCGTCACCAGTCAGGTGCTGTACGCGCCGCGCGAGCGCACTGACGCCGGCTATCACCGGACGGCTGACTACGGCATCGAGGCGCACTTTGCCCGCGGTCCGTTGCTGTACCTGGGTGGCCAATACAATGTGGTCTACACCGACCCCACCGCGCTGGCGCCGGCCGTCAAGAATATCTGGAGCGGCGTCGGCGTACAGTACCAGCTGGGTACCTCCACACTCGGCTATTCGCTCAACGTCATCGCCCCCGAGACGGCCGGCTCGCGGGTCGCGCAAAACCACATGCTCAGCCTGGTCTACCAGCCGAAGCCCCGCCACACAGTGCAGCTGGCGCTGATGTACCGCAATGTGGCCGGCCATCATGCCCTGAACTCATTCACGGCCGGTTTCGGCTACAGCTACAACTTCTCGAAAACCGCGTCCATCTACACCCGCATCGGTGGCGTGCTCAACAACAGCGAAGGCATCTCGACCCTGGCCGCCACGCCGGTCAGCGCAGCCGGCAATGACGTGCGGGTGCTGGCGCTGGGCATACGCAGGCGGTTCTGAGCCGGCGCGCTATCATGTCCTTCCGATACCCATCACGGAAGGACGGTTCAGCACATGGATCTGGCGCAACCAACCCTCAGCGGCAGCATCGTTGCCTTGATTCCCCTGCAAGCGGAGCATGGCCCGGTGCTGCTGCGCGCGGCGCAAGACGGCCAGTTATGGCAGTCGACACTGACCAACATACCCGGTCCCGGCACCATCGACCAATACATCGCCACCGCACTGGCCGGGCGACAAGCCGGCACCGTCATGCCCTTCGTCATCGTGCACCGCGCCACCGGCACCATCGTCGGCAGTACGCGCTTGTGGAAGATCGACCGGGCCAACCGCAAGCTGGAAATCGGCCACAGCTGGCTGGCCGCCTCGATGCAGCGCACCGGCGTCAATACGGAAGCGAAACTGCTATTGCTGACGCATGCCTTCGACATCATGCAAGCTGTGCGCGTGCAGTTCACCACCGACGAGCTGAACGAAAAATCGCGCGCGGCGATCTTGCGCCTGGGCGCGGTACAGGAAGGCATCGTGCGCCATGAACGCATCATGCCGGATGGGCGCAAGCGCAATTCGGTGCGCTTCAGCATGATCGATACGGAGTGGGAGGCGGTCAGAAAGGTATTGGAGCGGCGGTTGGCAAATCACCGGTAGTTTGTTTTCCTTCAAGCGGGAACCCGCTACCGGGCTGTACCGTAAGGCACTTCTTCACAACCGGGAGAGCAAGATGCCTTACATCTATAGCAGAGTCGATGAGCTTGAAAAAACCACGATGGCAGGCAACCATCAATGTGTGGCATTGATCAGGGAGTTTGCCGGTGCGCCGCTAACCCTGGCATGGCGGCAGGGCGAGGCGGTCATGGGAAATCTACTCATCAAGAAAGGTACTGCCATCGCCACTTTTGTGGACGGCAGGTATGCGAATCGCTCGTATGGCAATCACGCCGCAATTTACCTGGGCCAGACACCTGCTGGAATACTCGTGATGGATCAGTGGGCAGGGAAACGGCTGGGTGTCATCTCGTCGCGCAGTTTACGTGCCAAGGGAAAATACAAGAATGCCCTGTATATCGATCCCAGTAACAATGCCGATGCCTTCTTCGTGATCGAATAGGAGCCGCGATGCAGAACCATTGCTTCCAAGTGTGCAAGATCATTCTTGCTGGCACGGCCTGCGGTATTTTTCCTGCATTGGCTGGCGCCGCCTCCTCGCCCATTTGTCCCACCAGTATTCCAGAGACCTCCATCAAGCTCGAACCGATTCCTGCGGGCTGGACCTCATATATCGCCAGCCCGCTCTATCTGAACTCGGCGGCGCCTGTCGACGGACCACCGCAGCGTAAAGGAGAACTGGTTCCCACGGCACAGCGCAAGGCAAAAGGACAAACCATTTTTGCCTATCAACTTGATGGCACTTTTCCTGAGGGGAAATGGCTGCAGTGCAGTTATGGCGAATATGGTCAAGTGGCATTGTCGAAAAGAATCGATGACAGCATCAGGCGTTGCGAGGTCAGCTACAGGCAAGGCAGCAAGGCGGGGCAGAACGAGATTGGCATCGATTGCCGTTAGCGCAACAACAAAAAACCCGCCTTCATCTGGAGATGGGCGGGTCTGAGTGGTGCTGCTGAAACTTGATCTTGGTGCCGGGAGCCGGAATCGAACCGGCACGCTGTTTCCAGCGCGGGATTTTGAGTCCCGTGCGTCTACCTATTCCGCCATCCCGGCAACGCGAGACGCATTATTACTGATTTATCCGGTTCCGGCAAGTTTTTTGCTTGGCCTATCATTTATATCGTTTGCAACCCACCCGTACCAGCCAAGAAAAACGCCGCCTCAGGTGCGAACCTGGGCGGCGTTGTGTCGGCTACAGCAGCTTAAGCCGGGTTATGCACCGAGCTCAGCTGACGCGCGATGATGTCGTGGTTGAGCCAGATGACCGGCGCTTGCGGGTCCGACATGGTGTGGAACATCAGCGGGCCGGTGCCTTCCAGGACCAGCGAACTGAGGTGGTCGGTGATCAGTTCCTTGCGGTCTTTGTGCAGCTTGGTGATGTCGTCGGAGGTGCCGATCATGACTTCGGCCAGTTCCGGCGTGTTGTCCATCGGCCAGGCGGCGAAGTTGCGGAAATGGACGCTGGTGGCGTCGCCGTTGTAGGCGGCGATGCGGTCGAGCAGGTCTTGCAGCGAGGTGCCGTCTTCCAGCAGGGCCTGGCAGGTTTCCCATTGCTGTTCGGCCCAGGCGCCGCCGCCTTCTTTTTTCAGCGCGTCGAGCAGGGGGAACAGCGACAGTTCCACGCCGACGAAAATGTCGGACGAGTTGGTGCGGATTTCCGGGCAGTTGAAGACGGTGGCCTTGATGCCTTTGTCCCACGCGGCCTTGGCGACGTTTTCCAGGCGCATCTTGGCCAGGCCCTGGGTGTAGTTGCTGTAGGTCTGCCACTGGTACTTGCCGTCGATCAGGATCTCGGTGCCGTGGTAGCCGTAGGCGCTGTAGCGCACCTGGCCGCCGGCCTGTTCGATGCGGTTGCGGATGGCGGCGCTGCCGTCGATCAGGTGCTGCAGCGTGTTGGCGGTGACTTCGTCGAAGTTCATCAGGATCAGCTTGCCCAGGTCGCTGTCGAGCAGGGCGCGCGAGGACATGAAGCGCTCGCCGCGGCCTTTGTAGATGCGGTTGGCGATCGCCAGGAAGACTTTCACCTTCGGAATGCCGCCAGCCATGGTGTGGGCGAAGTAGACATTGCTGCCGTCAGGAATCAGGGTGTCGAGCTCGGCCATGGCTTTCGCTACCGAGGCGGTGAAGCGGGCCGTGCCGGCTGCGCGCGAACGCTCGATTTTTTCCCAGTCCAGCTTGTCTTCCTGCCAGCTTTTCAGGCTCAAGCCCGACAGCAGCGCGGTCGGCGTCGGTTCGCCTTCCGGCGCGTCGAGGTCGAAACCGGCCATCAGCGGCACATTGATGATGCGCCCACCCAGGTTGGCTTCGGCTTCGGCCAGCTCTTCCGCGTTCAAGGGGCGCAGCGCCAGGTTTTCATCGCGGCGGCCCACCGTCATGCCGACGATGTTCATGCCTGCCTTGCGCGCCTCGTCCAGCAGGCCATTGACATAGCCCCGGCCGAACAGCTCGCCAAACAGCACAAAGGTATCGCCTTTGCGGAAAATGTTTTTTTGCGGAATGTCTCTTAAGGACGTGATCTCGGTCATGGTGTATTCAATCTAAAAATAACAGGCAAGGGGCAAGCGAGGCCGCCGTGCTTGCAGGTTCAACATCGGTGCAGTATGCGCCACTTCAGCCGTGTCATCCCGGCCGGGGCGCATCTTCTTGTCACTGGTACAGCTCTTGTTCTTTCGCCATGGCGTATTTTACGCCTGTGCAGGCTTTGATGCCGTTGGCCGAGGCCGGGCAGGCGCCGATATTACCTCATGGCCGGGGCAAGGCAAGCAAAATCGTTTCAAAATAGGTTGTGCTGGCGTGAAATCAGCTTGGAAAAGTCGTCGCCAAGGAAGGGCAATATGGCGTCGGCCACCGGTTGCAGCTGCTTGCCCAGGTAATGTTCATAGTCGATGGGCGAGCGCTGCGTCTCCAGCGGTTCGGGGCCGGCCACCGTGATCACATAGCTGATCCAGCCGCCGTTCTGGTATTGCAAGGGGCGCCCTTGCGCCAGGTTGTAGGCGTCGGCCGTGCGCGCGGCGCGCACATGGGGCGGCACGTTGCGCTGGTAGTCGTCGAGCGGGCGGCGCAGGCGCTTGCGGTAGACCAGCAGCGCGTCGAATTCGCCGGCCAGGGTGCGCTCGACATAGTCGCGCACGTAATCCTGGTAAGGCGTGCGCTGGAAGATGCGCAAATACAAGGCTTGCTGGAATTGCTGGGCCAGCGGGGTCCAGTCGCTGCGCACCGTTTCCAGGCCCTTGTAGACCATCTGTTCGCTGCCGTCGGGCTTGCCTACCAGGCCGGCATAGCGCTTCTTGCTGCCTTCTTCCGAGCCGCGAATGGTCGGCATCAGAAAGCGCCGGTAATGGGTTTCGAATTGGAGTTCCAGCGCGCTGTCGAGGCTGAATTCCTCGCGCAGATAGCGCGTCCACCAGGCGTTGACGTGCGCCACCAGCGCGCGACCGATCTTGCCGGCCGCCTCGTCGTCATGCGCGCTATTGAGCCAGACAAAGGTGGAATCGGTGTCGCCATAGATCACCTGGTAGCCCTGTTCGGTGATCAGTTCGCGCGTGCGGTGCATGATGTCGTGGCCGCGCAAGGTGATTGAGGAGGCCAGGCGCGGATCGAAAAAACGGCAGCCGCTCGATCCCAAGACGCCATAAAAGGCGTTCATGATGATTTTCAGCGCTTGCGACAGCGGCCCGTTGCGTTCGCGCTTGGCGACCTCGCGGCCTTGCCATACCTGCTTGACGATGGCGGGCAAACAATGCTTTTCGCGCGAGAACAGCGCGCCGCGATAGCCGGGCACGGGATTGACCTCGCCCTCGCGCGTGCCCACCACCAGCCCCACCGGGTCGATCAGGAAGGTGCGGATAATCGACGGGTACAGGCTTTTGTAGTCGAGCACCAGCACCGAGTCGTACAGGCCCGAGCGCGAATCCATCACGAAGCCGCCCGGGCTGTTGTCGCCCTGCACGTCGCCGAGGTTGGGCGCCACATAGCCTTGCCGGTGCATCAGCGGCAAATACAAATGTTCGAACGCGGCCACCGAACCCCCGCTGCGGTCGGCCGCCAGGCCCGTCACGCTGGCCCGTTCCAGCAAAAAGGTCAACAGTTCGGTTTTCGCAAAGATGCGCGTGACCAGTTCGCAATCCTTGAGGTTGTAGCGCGCCAGGGCCGGCTTGTCTTCGCGAAAGCGGCGGTCGATCTCGGCCATGCGTTGGTACGGATTGTCGATCGATTTACCCTCACCCAGCAGGGTTTGAGCCACGTTGTCCAGGCTGAACGAGGAAAAATTCCAGGTCGCCGATTTCAGCGCCTCGATGCCGTCGATGATCAGGCGGCCGGCGGCGGCGGCGAAATAATGCTCCTGCTTGCCGCCATGTTCGCGCCACTCCAGCTCGGCGCCGCCGCGCCCCAGCAGCAAAGGCACGCGATGGCGCTGGGCCTGCTCGCGCAGCACGCGCAAGTCGAACTGCACCACGTTCCAGCCGATGATGGCGTCCGGGTCGTGGCGTGCCATCCAGCTGTTGAGGCGCTCGATCAGCTGGCCGCGGCTGGCGCAGTATTCCAGGTCGAAGTCGAGTTTCTCGTCGCCGCCGTTTTTCGGCCCCAGCATATACACCTGGCGCTGGCCGCAGCCTTCGAGTGCGATCGAATACAGCTCGCCATGGGCCGTGGTTTCGATATCGAGCGAGGCCAGTTTCAAGGCCGGCCGGTAGCCGGGTGCGGGTTTCAGGTGCAATTGCTGCCCGGCTTCGTCTTCGAAGGCGACCGGCGCCGTGATAAAGCGCTCCATCAGGTAGCGCTCGGGCGGGCGGATATCGGCCTCGTACACGTCCACGCCGTGCGCGCGCAGGTGTTTTTCCAGCTTCAGCAGCTGCCGGTAGTGCTTGCAATACAGTCCCAGCACCGGGCGGTGGTGAAAATCGCACAGGGTCAAGGGCCGCAAGTCGGCGTCACGCTCGCCGCGCAGCAGCAGTTCGGCCTGCTCTTTTTGTTCAAGCGGTATAAAGGCGACCGAAGTCTGCGGCGGCAGGCGTACCTGGCGCGGGCCGGCATCGGTCGCCAGCCAGAGATCGACCTGGGTGCCGTCGCGGCTGTCGCGCCAGTGGCGGGTCAGGATAAAGCCCTGTTGTAAAGATTGCACGTTGACCTTGCTGTAAGAATGGCTCTGCGCCATCGCGCTGGGCTGCATGGTAATCCAAATGCGCGCCGCTGAATATGCCGCCAGGGCGCATGCCGTGCGGCATCGGCTGTTGGGCTCTAGTAAAATAGCACCACTTTCACCGCCTGACCGGCCCGCGTTGCCGACATACCCGCCATGATGCCAGCCGCTACCGCCCCGCCTGTACTCAATCTCACCGCCTGCGACCAGGAACCGATCCGCATTCCCGGCAGCATCCAGCCGCATGGCTTTTTGCTGACGCTGCCCCAGGATGGCGCGCGGCATGTCCTGCAGGCGTCAGCCAATCTGGCGCAGATCACCGGCGTGGCGTTTGAGCCGGCGCTGCAACAGGACTTGTCGGCCATCCTCGGCGAACAGGCCGGCGCGCAGATCGAGGCGGAACTGGCCCAGGGCACGCTGGGCGCCCAGCCGACCCATATGGGCACCATCCGCGTGGCCGGGGCCGGCTACTTCGATGTGCTGGGCCATGTGCATGACCGCTTGCTGCTGCTTGAATTCGAAGCCGTCAGCCGCGCCACGCCGCCCGATTTTCGCTATCTGTACCCGAAGGTGGGAAGCTTCCTGTTGAAAATCAACGATGTGCAGGATGTGGCCGAGATGAGCTTGCTCGCCGCGCAGCAACTCCGCGACGTTACCGGCTTTGGCCGCGTGATGGTGTACCAGTTCGACCGCGATGGCCATGGCCATGTGCTGGCGGAAAGCCGCGACGAAAGCTATGACTCCTACCTGGGGCTGCGCTTTCCCGCCACCGATATTCCGCGCCAGGCGCGCGAGCTGTACATGCTCAACCGCATACGCCTGATCCAGGACGCCAATTACACGCCGGCGCGCATTGAGCCGGCGATGAATCCCGTCACGGGCCTGCCGAATGATTTGTCGCATGCGGCCTTGCGCAGCGTCTCGCCGATACACTTGCAGTACATGCGCAACATGGGCACGCTGGCCTCGATGTCGGTGTCGCTGATCGTCAAGGGCCAGTTGTGGGGCCTGATTTCCTGCCATCACGCGACGCCCTTGCCGGTGGCCTTCGAGCAGCGCACCGTGTGCGAACAGCTGGGGCAGATACTGTCGCTGTGCATCGAATCGCGCACCGACGCCGGCGAATTGCAATTTCGTTTGGAGGTGCGGCGTACCATGGTCAGCATGCTGGCCGGCCTGTCGCAGCAGAATGTCGACTTTGCCGACAGCCTGTGCAGCGTGTTTCCCGAGCTGCTGCGCTTTGCCCGCGCCAGCGGTGCGGCCATCGTGGTGGGCGACCGTGTCATGACGTATGGCAACGCACCGGATGAGCATGAGGTGGGCGAACTGGTGCAGTGGCTGGGCGAAAACGGCCATGGCGAGGTGTTCCATACCGATCATCTGGGCAGCGTCTACCCGCCGGCACAGGCCTATGCGCGCCACGGCAGCGGCTTGCTGTCGATGTCGATCTCGCGCATCCACCCACACTACCTGCTGTGGTTCCGGCCGGAAGTGGTGCAGACGGTCGACTGGGCCGGCCAGCCGCAGGACAAGAGCGGGCAGGGGCCTTTGACGCCGCGCAGCAGTTTCGACAGCTGGCGTGAAACCATCCACGGCATCAGCGCACCCTGGCATGAAGGCGAGATCGAGCTGGCGGTCGAGTTTCGCGGCGCCTTGCTGGGCATCGTGCTTGAGCGTGCCGAGCAGATGGCCGAGCTGGCCGAAGAGCTGGGCCGCATCAACAAGGAACTCGAAGCGTTTTCGTATTCCGTCTCGCACGACCTGCGCGCGCCGCTGCGCCATATCGCCGGCTTTGCCGATCTGCTGATGGAAACGGCGGGCGCGGAAGACCTGGACAAGCGCCGCCGCTTCCTCAAAAACATCAAGGATTCGGCGCGCCTGGCCGGCAAGCTGGTCGATGATTTGCTGAGTTTTTCACAGATGGGCCGCGCTGCCCTCCATCCCAGCCCGGTAAACATGGCGGACCTGGTACGCAGCTGTATCCAGAAGCTGGCGCTCGATATCCGCGAACGCCAGGTCGAGTGGGAGATCGGCGCCTTGCCCACCGTGCGGGCTGATCCGACCTTCGTGCAACTGGCGCTGTACAACCTGTTGTCGAACGCCGTTAAATTTACCAGCCACAAGGAGGTTGCGCATATTGCCGTGACCGCCACCGAGAACGCCAAGGAAGTGGTGTTCCAGGTGGCCGACAATGGCGCCGGCTTCAATATGGACTATGTCCACAAATTATTCGGCGTATTCCAGCGCCTGCACCGCATGGAAGATTTTCCCGGCACCGGCATCGGCCTGGCCAATGTGCGCCGCATTATCGAGCGCCATGGCGGCCGCGTGTGGGCCCAGTCCACCCAAGGCGCTGGCGCCACTTTTTCGTTCAGCATTCCCAAAGACATTGATATTTAAGGTAAGGACAGCCTATGTTAAAACCCATTTTATTGGTCGAAGATAATCCGCATGACCTGGAACTGACCCTGATCGCCCTGGCCAAGAGCCAGCTGGCCAATGAGGTCATCATCGCCCGCGACGGCGCCGAAGCGCTCGATTACCTGCTGTGCCGCGAACAGTTCGCCGCGCGCGAAGCGGGCAATCCGGCGGTGGTGCTGCTCGATCTGAAATTGCCCAAGGTCGATGGGCTGGAAGTGCTGGCGGAAATCCGCAGCACGCAGGCGCTGCGCAGCATCCCGGTGGTGATGCTGACCTCGTCCAAGGAAGAGCAGGATCTGTTGCGCAGCTATGAGCTGGGCGTGAACGCCTATGTCGTCAAGCCGGTCGATTTCGAGGAATTCGTGCGCGCGATTGCCGACCTGGGCATTTTCTGGGCCGTGCTCAATGAACCGCCGCCAGGATCGCACCGCTATATCAAGCCGCAATAAATTCAAGCTGCCATAAACTATGCAGCAGACTTGCTCCGGCGCAGCAAATGCCGGATGCGGTTGCTCAGCACGTCGGGCGTGTACGGTTTTTGCAGCAGGTTGACGCCGGGATCGAGCCGCCCTTCATGCGCCAGCACGCCTTCCGCATAGCCTGAGGTAAACAAGATCTGCGTGTCGGGCAGGTGCTCGCGCACCGCTTCGCTCAATTGCAGGCTGCTGATTTCACCAGGCATGATGACGTCCGTAAACACCAGGTCGATCGGTATGCCCGAGCGCACCAGGTTCAGTGCCGCGCCCGCATGGGGCGCCTGCAGCACGCGGTAGCCCAGCGCCGACAGCAGCTCGACGGTGGAGCGGCGCACCTCTTCCTCGTCTTCCACCACCAAAATGGTTTCCAGGCCGCGGCTCAGTGGCGCCACCGGGGCTTCCTCGACCAGCAGTGCGTCCTGTTCATTGCGTAACAGGAAAATCTTCACACTGGTGCCTACCCCCAGTGCGCTCTTGAGGATGATCTCGCCGCCCGATTGCTTGACGAAGCCATACGCCATGCTCAGGCCCAGGCCGGTACCCTGGCCGGTCGGCTTGGTCGTGAAGAACGGCTCGAAGGCGCGCTGCAGCACGGCCTCTTCCATGCCGACACCGGTGTCGGCAATTTCCAGCATCACATAATCGTCGTTGCCCACTTCCGACAACTGCATCGAACCGGCGTTGATATTGCGGGCGCGCATGGTCAAAGTGCCGCCGGCCGTCATCGCGTCGCGCGCATTGATGGCCAGGTTCAGCAGCACGTTGTTGAGCTGGTTGGCGTCGACCATGGTGCTCCACAGGCCGTCCTCGATATCGGTGTCGATGGTGGCGCGCGGGTCCAGCAGGCGGCGTATCATGTCGCCCATGTCGCGCAGCACCTGGCCCGGATTGATCAGCTGCGCCTGCAGCGGCTGGCGCCGCGCAAATGCCAGCAGATGGGCCGACAGCTTGGCGCCCCGTTCCACGCCGGCCAGCGCCACTTCGATGCGGCTGGCAGCCTTCTCGCTGACGCCGCCCAGCAGCTTGATCAGTTGCAAATTGCCGCCAATAATCTGCAGCACATTGTTGAAATCGTGGGCCACGCCGCCCGTCAGCTGGCCGATGGCTTCCATTTTTTGCGCCTGGTGCAGGGCCGACTGGCTGACGGCCAGTTCTTCCTGGCTCAGCCGCAAGGAGATAAAGGCGGCGTCGCGCTGCTGGCGGGCGATATACGCGCCGCTGTGATAGCGCACCCGGGCCAGCAGTTCGCGCGGGTCCGGCCATTTCACCAGGTAGTCATTGGCGCCGGTGGCAAACGCCTTGACCTTGATCGAAGGGTCGTCCTCGGACGACAGCAGCACCACCGGGATATGTTCGGTGGCGGGGTCGCCGCGCAGCATGCGGATCACGTCAAAACCGTCGGCGCCGGGCATGCGCAAATCGACCAGCACAGTGGTGGCACCCGTTTCGCGCGCCAGCGCCACCGCCATTTCCGAACGCGCATCGTAGCGCAGGGTGACGTCCGCCTCGCGTTCGAGGCCATAAGCGATCAGATCGAGCGCGATGGCCTCGTCGTCGATCAGCAAAACGGAAATGCGCGGAGTTTCTTGAGTCATAAGCAAGCCAGGTGGAAGGTACTATCCAGCTTCCCGAGCCGGCATGCAAATATTTTACATGAGCTTGATTCGTTGCATCGTCAAGCAATGCTGCCGTGCGCTGGTTTTCAGGCAATTGATCATCGAGCCGCGTGTCAAGGGACGTTGCGGCTATAATTTTTGCTCCGAGAGCGCAAAAGCGCCCCTTACCCTGGAGACGGTATGCAAGACATGAGTTATGTGCACGGTGCCCACGAGACATCGTTGATCGGCGCGACCATCGGCGCTTATCTGGACGCCATCGCGGCCCGCCACGAACACAACGACGCTTTGATCGTGGCGCACCAGGACGTGCGCTGGACCTACGGCCAGTTCCGGCAGCGCGTGCACCGCCTGGCGGCCGGCTTGCTGAAACTGGGCCTGCAGCCGGGCGAGCGCGTCGGCATCTGGTCGCAGAACTGCGCCGAATGGGTGCTGACCCAGTTCGCCACCGCCAAGGCGGGCCTGATCATGGTCAATATCAACCCTGCCTACCGCCGCTCTGAGCTTGAATACGTGCTCGACAAGGTGACCTGCAGCGCGCTGATCCTGTCGCCCAGCTTCAAGTCCAGCGATTACCTGGCCATCGTGCAGGATGTGGTGCCAGAGATCGCCACCAGCCGCGCCGGCCAGTTGCAGTCAAACCGCTTGCCGCAGCTGCGCCATGTGATCCGCCTGGGCCAGGACACCACGCCGGGCATGCACAACTTTGACAGCTTGATGGACGGCATCACCGAGGCCGACCTGGCCCATCTGGAAACGGTCAGCGCTACCCTGCAGTTCGATGACGCCGTGAATATTCAATTTACCTCCGGCACCACCGGCGCGCCGAAAGGGGCGACGCTGACGCACCACAATATTCTCAACAACGGTTTCTTCATCGGCGAGGCCATGCGCCTGACCGAACGCGATCGCCTGTGCATACCGGTGCCGCTGTACCACTGCTTCGGCATGGTGCTGGGCAACCTGGCCTGCGTCACGCATGGCGCGGCGATGGTGTTTCCCGGCGAAGGATTCGATCCGAAAGCAGTGCTGGAAACCGTGCAGGCCGAGCGCTGCACCGGCTTGCATGGCGTGCCGACCATGTTCATCGCGATGCTCGACCACCCTGACTTCAAACAATACGATTTGTCGAACTTGCGCACCGGCATCATGGCCGGCTCGCCATGCCCGATGGAAGTCATGACGCGTGTGATCGAGCTGATGCACATGGACGAGATCACGATTGCCTATGGCATGACGGAAACCTCGCCCGTCAGTTTCCAGACCGCGATCGAAGACCCGCGCGAGATGCGTGTGTCCTCGATCGGCCGCGTGCATCCGCACCTGGAAGTGAAAATCATCGATGGCGAAGGACGCATCGTGCCGCGTGGCGAAAAGGGCGAGTTGCTGACGCGTGGCTATTCGGTAATGCAGGGCTACTGGGGCGACCCTGAAAAAACCGCCGAAGCGATCGACACGGCGCGCTGGATGCACACGGGCGACCTGGCCGTGATCGACGCCAACGGCTTTTGCAGCATCGTCGGCCGCTCGAAAGACATGGTGATACGCGGCGGCGAAAACATCTACCCGCGCGAAGTGGAGGAGTTTTTATACCGCCACCCCAGCGTGCTCGACGTGCAATGCGTGGGCGTGCCGGACGCCAAATACGGCGAAGAGCTGTGCGCCTGCATTATTTTGCGCCCCGGCACGCAAGCGACCACCGCCGAGGACATCCGCGCCTTTTGCGACGGCCAGATCGCCTACTACAAGATTCCCCGCTATGTGCGCTTTGTCGAGGAATTCCCGATGACGGTGACCGGCAAGATCCAGAAGTATCTGCTGCGCAAGCAGGTGGCGACAGATCTGGGCCTGGCGGCAGATTGAGAAAGGAAATTGCTTACATGCAATATTTTTTTGCAGTAAAATAATTGAAAATTTCTTAATGCAACGATGGTGCGTGCCCGGAATCCAGCCATCAGCCATTGCTATTGTCGAAAAACCGCCATGAATGTATCGCCACGCCGTTTGACATCTGCCCAGGGCGGCTTTACGCTGGTAGAGCTGATTTCGGTCATCGTTATCCTGGGCATCCTGGCGGCGACGGCGTTGCCGAAGTTCGCCGATCTGGGCAGCGATGCGCGCAGGGCCACCATCAGGGCGGCCAGCGGTGCGCTGGCAAGCGTCAATGTCATGGTGCATGGAAAGTGGCTGGTCACCGGTTCAACCACCAAGACCATCGACATGGAAGGGGTCGCCGTGGCCATCGTCAACGGCTATCCCTCGTCCGCCGCCACCACCGCCACCGCGGCTGGCCTGACTGCCGATGACTGGACCATCATCGTCAACGGCCGCGACCTGATCATCCGCGCCAAAGGGGCTCGTACGCCGGCCAACTGCAAGGCGACCTATTCCGAGGCCGTGGTTGACAACAACGTGCTGACGCCTTCCGCAGTCAAGGTCGTCGACAGCGATTGCTGACACTCATGCTGCGTGTAACTGTGGCAATGACTGCTGCAAATGCTCTTCCAGCAGTTCGAACACGGCATCCTTGGACAGCACATAGCGTTCCAGCAGCACCACCTTGATCGCTTCGATGGCGCCGCGATAGTCGGCGATGGCGTCCAGGGTGTAGCTGTACAGTTCGTCTGCCTTGGCTTCCACCAGGGCCAGCGTGCGCTCGTCGCCGTGTTCGTGTTTCAGCTGGCGGTAGTCCAGCTTGGAGCGCGAGTACATCGACAGTTTGTTGACCATGGTGTCGAGCAGGGTGGTGGCTTTTTCAATATCGTTCTGGCTGCCCACCGAGATGCCGCGCGCGCCATAGAACAGTTCTTCGGCCGCCACGCCGCCGTACAGGCCAATCACGTCGCGTTCCAGTTCTTCCAGTGTACGCAGCGACAAATCGTCGCCCGACGACAGCACATAGCCAAGCGCGCCGATCTTCGAGACGGCTTCGGTACTGATTTTCAGCAAGTGCGACTTCTGCTTGACCTCGGTCAAAGGCATGCCCGCGCGCAAGTAAGGGTCGATCTGCATGAAGAAGTGGCCCAGCTCGTGCAGGGCGATGCGTTCGCGCTGCAAGTGTTTTTCGGCGGTGGCGGCGCGGTCGGCCAGACCAATCGTGGCCCGTTCAAACGCGCGAAACAGCAAATCGGTATCGATCAGCACTTTTTCCTGGATCGCCAGCATGCTGGCGCGCTCGACCACGGTTTCCAGCAGCGCCGGGCTGAGGTTGGCCGTCACTTCGGCCACCTGCGCCAGGTCCAGCTGCGGCCAGTCGACGCAGCCATCGGCTTTTTGCGACAAGAAATGTTTCAGCAGCGCGCCGCGTTCGGCCTTGTTAGGCAGGCGGAAATTGATTTTCACCGGGAAGCGGCGCAGCATCGCTTCATCCATCTGGCTCGAGGCATCGTCGAAGTTCGAGGCGACGATCCAGATCACGCCCGCGCCTTCGCTGCTTTTCACGCCGTCGAGCAAGCCCAGCAGGGTATTGGCCGTATCGTCTTCCCATTTGCGTTCGCCGCGTCCGCGCGGCATGAACAGCGATTGCGCTTCGTCGAGGAAAATGATGCAGTTGCCGCGTGCGCAAGCCTTGCGGTACAGCGCATTCAATGCCTTGGCGCCGCCGCCCACATAGCCCGATTCCAGCGCCGAGCCCGATGCTTGTATCAATGGAATATCGAGCCGCTTGGCCAGGTAGCCAGCCAGCTTGGTCTTGCCAGTACCGGCCGGGCCCGTCAGCATCACATTGAAGGGCTTGTC
Source organism: Janthinobacterium sp. 1L-D-8-B-C4 (assembly GCF_057291295.1). NCBI lineage: Bacteria > Pseudomonadati > Pseudomonadota > Betaproteobacteria > Burkholderiales > Oxalobacteraceae > Janthinobacterium > Janthinobacterium sp. 1L-D-8-B-C4. The sequence continues at coordinate 308,507 of NZ_JBXAVX010000004.1, read as the reverse complement.
GATATTGTGCGATTTGTACACGCTGCGGTTGCGTATCATGTCTTCCAGGTGCAGCACTTCCTGCTTGATATCGTCCATGCCGATCAGGTCGTCCAGGCTGCCCTTGAGCTTGCCAGGCGCGATCACGCTGGCGCTCACGCCCATGCCGGGGATGCCGAATTTCAGCACGCACAGCAGCAACAGCACCAGCGCGATATCGACCGCATGACGCTGCAGAAAGGCGCCAGCTTCATCCATCGGGCCATCGTCGCCGTCCTGCAGCACCGCCTTGTGCGAGGCCAGGTAGGCGTCGGTGGCGATGGCGTACGGCAAGCCATGCTTGAGCAGCACCTCGCGTTCCAGGCTCAGGTGCGAGGTGGCCGGGACTTTCACCACGTGAATAGCCGGTGCATCCTTGAATTTGAAGATGTAGCGCGGGGTTTCCGACAGCGGCTTGGCCAGCAGTAAATATTCCAGGCGCGCGCGCTGCGCCGGCAAGGCCGTGATCTCGCCGATATTTTGCGAGCGCAGCAGGGGACTGGCGTCCTGCGCGACGGAATTGGTGAAATACAGCGCGGCGGCGACGCCGGCCACCAGGCAGCTTGCCAGGGCCAGACGGACATAGGTGTTCCGGAGCGCAAGCCGGAGTTGGTACAGAAAGGGCATGAAGGACTCGGATGGTAAGCCGGGCTGGCGGGGCAGGGCAGCGGCAGACGATTGTTTGGAGCGTAGCGCAGGTCGCGGCAGCGTGTCGATTGGACATGCTGCGAGGCAACATACTAGTGCAGACTATAGCGCCGTCCCGAGGCTTTGTGACGTGGTTGCCATAAAAAAAGGCAGGCGAAACAACAGCTTGGCGATGTGCCAATGTCACTGTGTCAAGCCTGCTGCGGCGAAAAAAAACCGGGTTGAAAAACCCGGTTTTGGATATCGTGGGCTTATTTCACCCGCTGGTACAGGCGGAAGCGTTCGGCGTCGTCGGTAGCGCGGCGCCCTTCCCACAGTTTGATCCAGTCGGCGCCATGCTGTTCCTGCAACTGATCCTTGCCATCGCGTTTTCTGCTGCTGTCTTGCAACAGCAGCAGATCGCAGCGCTGCTGTTCCACGCCGGCAAATGGCAGCCGGCCGTAGTAGGCGAATGAGGCGCGTTGCGCCGACCCTACGTTGGTATTGATGCAGGCGTTGCCTGGCGGCAGGTTGACGGAAATCTGGTGCGCCACGCTGGCGTAACTCTTGCTGTAGTTCAGTTCGGGCAGGAACAAGGTCATGATCAGCACCCAGATCAGAATCAGGCCGCCCGACGACAGCACGACGGCGCGCCACAGCACGGCTGGCTGGCGCGAGATGCGCCAGTGCACCAGCGCGATCCAGCCGGCGGTGGCGCAGGCGGCGACAAAGAACGCCGCCAGGCCCAGTTCAGGCTTGAATCCTGGCAACAGCTTCAGGGCGTTGTGGGCCAGCTTCGGCGGCCAGCCGGTCAGGGTGGCAAACCAGAACAGCCACAGCACAAAGGCGCAAATGGTCAGCACCATCACCGAGAACCAGTCGATGGCGTTGATGGCGCCGCGCTTCATGGTCAACAGGCCAAAGGCGGCCATTACGGCCAGCGGCGGCAGCAGCGGCAGCAGTTGCGCCGGGTCGGGATCGGGATGGAACATGGCCAGCAAGGCCAGCATGGCGACAAAGGTCAGCGGCACAACGATGTGCAGCACATGGTGCTGGCGGCGCCAGGCGTACACGGCCCAGGCAGCAAACGGCCAGGCTGGCCAGAAGAACCAGATGCCGACGCGGAAGAAATACACCATGCTCTGGCGGTCCGGCAGGCTGAACTGATGGCAGTTCCAGTCCATCCAGGCTTGCAGTGGTGAATGGCCGTACGGTTGCAACAGTTCACCGGGCAGCAGCCAGGCCATGGTCAGCAAGGCGCCGACCAGCACCGCCAGCGCCAGGTGGCCTACGCTGCGCAGTAGCGGCAGGCGCAGGAATACCGAGCACAACAGTAATGACAGGGTCAGCGCCGCCGGCGTGATCCAGCCGCGCGTCAGGGTCAGGCCGCCCAGCGCCAGGCCCATCAGCACGGCATTGCGCAGCGATGCGCGTTCCACATAGCGCACGGCGCGGTACACCATGTAGGCCATCAGCGACACATACAGCGCCTCGGCCGTGATGTCGTGGCTGTGTTGCAGCAGGCCCAGGCAACCGAGGTAAATCAGGACGGCCGCGTCGGCCAGGGTGCGGCCGAAGTCGTCCGGCTCGGGCTGGCCGCCAAAGGCCAGGCGCAGCGGCTGGGCGTCGGGGCGCCGGCCCAGGTTGAAGGCGGTGTACCAGACCGACAGGGCGCTGATGACGAAGATGCCGATGGTCGACATGCGCGCGGCAAACACTTCGTTGCCGATCCAGCCGAACAGCTTGATGAAAATGGCGCCCAGCCAGAATGCCAGCGGGCCTTCGTCGGGCATCGACATGCCGGCGATATTCGGCCACAGCCAGTCAGCCAGGCTGCCGTGCGCCATGGTCCACATGATGCCGAAGCTGGCGGCGTCATCGTTCTTCCACGGTTCGCGGCCGATCAGGCCAGGCAGGATGTACAGCAGGCCAAGCGCAAACAAGGCCCATCGTGGCAGCGCGAGTGTGGCAGCGGCGGGAAGGCGGACTGGCTTCATCGATGGTGGTATCAGTAAAAAGGAATCTGGGACGCGTGCGGACGCGCCGGGCTAAGCGGCAGTATAAGGTAAAGCGCTGAAAGACAAAAAAGGCAGCCGTGGCTGCCTTTTTGTTGGCAGCCGAAGCTGCCTGTTTTTGCCGCAAGCGGCAAAAATCAGCCTGCTGCGACTGCGGTTTTCGAACCGACGGAACCGAATTTCTGACGGAACTTCTCGACGCGGCCAGCCGTGTCGACGATTTTGTGCTTGCCCGTGAAGAATGGGTGCGATTCAGCCGACACCTCGATTTTCACCAGCGGGTATTCTTTACCGTCGTGGGTGATTTTTTCGCGGGTCTGGATGGTCGAACGGGTAACGAATTTGAAATCGCACGACAGGTCGTGGAAAACAACTTCGCGGTAATCTGGATGGGTATCGACTTTCATGGTCTTCTCTCTAGTTTGGTAGCCAAACAGCACTTCGTCGGTCGTCTTGCTTCTTGACCCGATTGCCGATCACTTGCCAGGTTTAAATAAATGCAACCGTCGATTATATAGCGGTTTGCGGGTGGCGGCAATAAAAAAGCCGCTCAACGAGCGGCTTTATCGGCAGCATTTTGCCACCGGGGAGGGAGAAACCGTAGCGAGCAGGCCTGAGTTGCGATTGAGTAGCGCAGCCGTACTTTAGTACGGTGAGCAACGGAGATCGCAAATCTGGCCGCGCAGTAGGTTTATCCCCCCCGGCGCATCATGTCGAAGAACTCGGCGTTGTTCTTCGTGGCTTTCATCTTGTCGAGAATGAACTCCATCGCCTCGATCTCGTCCATCGAGTACAGCAACTTGCGCAGGATCCAGATTTTTTGCAGTTCGTTCGGCTTGATCAGCAGTTCTTCGCGGCGGGTACCCGATTTGTTCAGGTTGATCGCCGGGTAGACGCGTTTTTCGGCCAGGCGGCGCTCCAGGTGGACTTCCATGTTGCCGGTACCCTTGAATTCCTCAAAGATCACGTCATCCATGCGCGAACCAGTTTCGATCAGGGCGGTGGCGATGATGGTCAGCGAGCCGCCTTCTTCGATATTGCGCGCGGCGCCGAAGAAGCGTTTCGGACGTTGCAGCGCATTGGCGTCGACACCACCGGTCAGGACCTTGCCCGAGGCAGGGATCACGGTGTTGTAGGCGCGCGCCAGGCGGGTGATCGAGTCGAGCAGGATCACCACGTCTTTTTTCATTTCAACCAGGCGCTTGGCTTTTTCCAGCACCATTTCAGCGACCTGCACGTGGCGCGTGGCCGGTTCGTCGAAGGTCGAGGCAACCACTTCGCCGCGTACCGAACGCTGCATCTCGGTCACTTCTTCCGGACGTTCGTCGATCAAGAGCACGATCAGCGTGATGTCGGGGTGGTTCGCCGTGATCGCATGCGCGATGTGCTGCAAGATCACGGATTTGCCGGATTTCGGTGACGCCACCAGCAGGCCGCGCTGGCCTTTGCCGATCGGGGCGATCAGGTCGATGATGCGGCCGGTGATGTTTTCCTGCCCATTCATTTCACGTTCCAGGCGCAGCGGCTCGTTCGGGTGCAGCGGCGTCAGGTTTTCAAACAGGATGCGGTGTTTCGACATCTCCGGCGATTCGCCGTTGACCTTGTCGACTTTGACCAATGCGAAATAGCGTTCGCCATCTTTCGGGGTCCTTACCTCGCCCTCGATCGAATCGCCGGTGTGCAGATTGAAGCGGCGGATTTGCGAAGGGGAGATGTAGATGTCGTCGGTGGACGCCATGTAGCTGGCGTCGGGCGAGCGCAGGAAGCCGAAGCCGTCAGGCAGCACTTCCAGGGCGCCGTCGCCAAAAATCTGTTCGCCGGACTTGGCGCGTTTTTTCAGGATCGCAAACATCAGCTCCTGTTTGCGCAAGCGGGCCGCGTTGTCAATGTCAAGACCGATCGCCATCTCAAGCAGGGCGGATACGTGTAGGGCCTTTAGTTCGGATAAATGCATATATGTTGAGTGTCCCGAGACGGGAGGTAAAGGTAGGGGAGGGAACTGCGTGGCGTTGATTAATTATCAGGGAAGGGACAGCGTATGGTGCTTCAAGCCGCTTCCCGGTCTATCGAGTCAGGCAGCGCTGCGGGCGCAGCGCCACCTATCATACATTAAATATTGCTGTCGACGAAAGCGGTCAGCTGGCCCTTGGCCATGGCGCCGACTTTTTGCGCCGCTGCTTCACCGTTCTTGAACAGGATCAGGGTCGGAATGCCGCGGATGCCGAACTTGGCAGGTACTGCCTGGTTCGAATCGACGTCCATCTTGGCGATCTGGATGCGGCCGGCATATTCCTTGGCCACTTCTTCCAGGATAGGCGCGATGGCCTTGCATGGACCGCACCACTCAGCCCAGAAGTCAACCAGGACTGGCAAGTCGGATTTCAGGACGTCTGCTTCAAAAGAAGCATCGCTAATGTGTTTGATGTTTTCGCTCATATTTTCCTCAAATGAGGGTGGGATCAATAATGCCTGGAATTAACCATACGCTGGTTCGCCATCCACGCTTCCTGGAGTACATCTGGCAGGTGGGGGCGATGGGCACAAATTCAATGTTCTTGGAAGGTGCGACCAGGGGTATGCAGGCGGGGATGGCTGAAATAATAACCCATTTTTTCAAAGTGTGGAGATTATTGCGGAAAAACTTGGCGACTTATCTGCAAGGCAATCATTTGCTGCAGTTCGGTGGTCGCCAGCGGCTTGCGGAAGGCGCCCAGAATACGCAGGCCATTGGCCAGCGCCAGCCGTTCTGCCGCCTGGCGGATGGCCGAATGCAGGCCCGACAGCAGCACCACGCCGCCCTGGAAGCCGATCTCGGCCGCCATGCGCAAAAACTCGATGCCATCCATGTCGGGCAGCGACAGGTCGCAGATCAGCAAGTCGGGCTGGTGCTGGCGCAGCGCGTCCAAGGCGCCCATGCTGCCGGTCTCGCAGCGGATGTCGAAGCTGCCCTGCTGGCCCAGCATTTCGGCCAGCACGTCGAGCATGAAGATGTCGTCGTCAAGCAGCAGTACGCGTAGCAGCGCCGGCGGCGGAAAATCATTATTCATCGCAAATACTTTCGGTCTGGGCGCCAACCTTGCCTGGCTTAATCGTCATTGGCAAAGCTGGTGTTGTGCATGATCTGTTCGGTAATCTGTCCCAGCAGTAGCCACAAACGCTTGAGGATGTGGCGGGCCTGTTCGACTTCCGCCTCGATATTGCTGTGAGGCAAGTTTTCCAGGCTGTTGCACAGCTCGGACATGCCCAGCGCGCCCACCGTGCGCGCCGACGATTTGATGCGGTGACCCAGCTCGCGTACCTGCGCCACGTCGCCACGGTCGAGCGCCACATCGATGTCGGCAAAGCCGTCCTGCGTCGTTTGCAGGAACTTGAAGGCGAACTTGCGCACTTTTTGCGGGTTATAGCCCAGCAGCTTGGCCAGGATCGACAGGTCGATCACCTGCGGGTCGCCGGCCAGGGTGGTCTTGAAGGCCGGTGCGCTGCGAGTGCGCACGGGCGGTGGCGGCGTGTCGCGCGCCGGCAGCCAGCCGGCGATGGTCTGGTACATCATGGCTGGCTGGATCGGCTTGGAAATGAAGTCGTCCATGCCCGCCTCCAGGCAGCGCACCCGGTCTTCGCTGGTGGCTGTGGCCGTCATGGCCAGCACGCGCAGCTGGGCCAGACGGGGATCGGCGCGGATCAGGCGGGTAGCCTGCAAGCCATCCATCAGCGGCATCTGCACGTCCATCAGCACGCAGTCGAACTGTGCCTGGCGCAGCAAATCGAGCGCTTCGACGCCATTGTTGGCCAGGCACACCGAGGCGCCCGCTTCTTCCAGCAGTTCCAGCGCCACCTGCTGGTTGAAGGTGTTGTCTTCCACCAGCAAGATGCGGGCATGCTTGAGCGCCCCCATCACCAGCGCCGCATCGGCGCTGGCGCGCATGGCTTGCGCGCTTTTCAGCATGGTGTCGAGCAGGGCGGGCGCGGCCTGGCTTGATACGCCCAGGCGGGCCGTGAACCAGAAGGTGCTGCCCAGGCCCGGGCTGCTGTCGACGCCGACATCGCCGCCCATCAGTTGGGCCAACTGCTTGCTGATGGCCAGGCCCAGGCCGGTGCCGCCATATTCGCGCGTGGTCGAGGTGTCGGCTTGCTGGAACGACTGGAACAATTTGCTCATTTCATCCTGCGACAGGCCGATGCCGTGGTCGCACACTTCAAAGCGCACCAGGCAATGGCGCTCGTCGCCGACCACCTTGCGCACTTTCACGGTAATGCTGCCCTGTTCGCTGAACTTGATGGCGTTATTGGCGTAGTTGATCAGGACCTGGCCCAGCCGCAACGGGTCGCCCACCAGGATCGGCGGCAGTTGCGGGTCGATCTCGAACAGCAGTTCCAGGTTCTTGCCGGCCGCGCGCGGCGCCACCACCGTGTTGAGGGTCTGGATCACATGGTCGAAGCTGAAGTTGACGTGTTCGATCTTCAGCTTGCCGGCCTCGATCTTGGAAATATCGAGGATGTCGTCGATGATGCCCAGCAGGTGTTCGCCGGCAAAGCGGATCTTTTCCAGGTAATCGCGCTGGCGCGGCTCCAGGTCGGTTTTCAGCGCCAGGTAGGCCATGCCGATCACGCCATTCATCGGCGTGCGGATTTCATGGCTCATGTTGGCCAGGAACTGGCCCTTGGCCAGACTCGCTTCCTCGGCCACCTGCTTGGCCTGGTCGAGCTGCTCGGTGCGCTGCGCCACGCGCTCTTCCAGGTGTTCGTTCAGTTCGCGCAAGGTAATCTCGCTGCGCTTGTGCCAGGTGATGTCGGTCAGGCTGGCCACCACCATGCCCACCTTGCCATATTCGTCGCGGATGGCTTCGGTATTCACCGACAGCCAGCACAGGTTGCCGTCCAGCTGCTGCACCCCCATCACCACGTCGCGCATGGCCTGGCCGGTCGACAGGGTAATGTGCACCGGATGGCTGTGCTGCTCGAAGGTCGAGCCGTCTTCGCGAATCGCTTGCCACAGGCTGTTGCCGGCGCGGCTGGCGGCCAGCATGCGCCCGGCGGCCGCATTGCTTTCCAGAATATGGCCTTCGCTGTTCTGCACCACCAGGCCGTTGGTGACGGCGCCGAACACCGAGGCCATGCGCTGGCTGGAATTGGACAGCGCGATCGAGGCCTGGCGCCGCTCAGTGATGTCGGTGATCATTGCCAGGGTGCCGCCCGGTTCGCCGTGGTCCGACTGGATGCTGCTGCTCGACAGCAAGCCCCACATGCTGGACTGGTCCTTGCGGAAGAAGCGGAAATCGACCTGGTCCGGCTGGCTGGGATGATTGCCAACGCTGCCCAGGCTGTCGAGGCGGCGCTGCATCAGCAGCTGGCTGTCGCGGTCCATGAATTCAAGCAGGGGGCGGCCCAGCATTTCCTGCACCGTATAGCCGAGCATGTGCGCCATCTTCGGATTGACAAAGGTGGTCTGGCCGGCGCTGTTGGTCATCCAGATGCCTTCGGCCGCCGTCTGCACGATCAGGCGGTAGCGTTCGGAGCTGGCGTGCAGGGCCTCTTCGGCGCGCTGGCGCTGCGTCATGTCGCGCAGCGAAACGATGGAATACACCTGGCCGGCCATGCGCAGCGGCGACAGGCTGACCTTGGCCGGAAAGTGCGAACCGTCGCGGCGGCGCGCCATCATCACCCGGCCGGGCAGGCTGTGGCGCGACTGCGCATCGCCGGCCGTCTGGCCTTGCGTGCTGTCCGGCACCAGTTGTTCGAGCGAGGTGCCGATGATGTCGGCCAGCGGGTAGCCGAAGCAGCGCGCGCCGATCTGGTTGGCGAAATGCACGCGGCCGTCGACGTCGGCGATCAGCATCGCTTCGGGCGCCGCTTCGAGCATGCTGCGCATGCGCGCCTGTTCGTCGGCCTTGCGCTCGGCGATGTCGCACAGGATGCCGCTGGCCTGCACCGGTGCGCCATCGGAGGCGCGCGCCAGCACCGCGCCGCGCAGCAGCAGCCAGCGCCATTGGCCGTCGCCATGGCGCAAGCGAAATTCACAACTGACGGGCGCCGGCGCCTGGCCATCGAAATGCTGGCGGAACGCATTTTCCAGGCGAACACGGTCATCGCGGTGTACTTCGGCCAGCCAGCCGGCCAGGGTATGCTCCAGGCTGGCTTTCTTGTCGCCCAGCATGCTGCGATACAGGCTGGACATGGTCAACCGGTCGCCCGTGCTCTGCCAGGACCAGCCTGCCAGCACGGCGCCTTGCAGCGCCTGCGCCGCCGGTCCGCCGCTGTCCTGCAGGCTGCCCATTGGTCTGCCCTGCAGTTGCCGGCGCAGCCGCCAGGCTTGCCATGCAGTAACACCAGCCAGCGCCGTGGCGCTCGCTGCCAGCCAGGGCCATGCGCCCGGGCCCGCGCCGGCATCGCTGGCCGCCGCCGGCGCCGCCCAAGCCAGCGACGGCCAGCCGCAGGCAAGCAGCATCCGGGCGAGCCGATGCTGCGCAAGCCGCCGCAGACGTCGTACGCTGGATATGGTGAGGCTGCGACGCGACAAATGCATCCCTTTCTGCTGCGTGATAAAGCCTGGCTCTGGGGCGATGGTGCGGGCCGGCACACGGCCGGCATCCTGTTCTGGCGGCAACTATAGCACCGAATATTTATACCGACTATCTAACTTCCATTGCTGTGCAAAAGGCAAATTTTTTGTCGAAGAATGATCGTCTTCCGGCCTCAAGTGATAATCCGTGAGAAAAAAACGCTGTAATTCATGCTAGATAGATAGCATCATGATAGTGTCTATTTGATCAGCTGAACGAGCCGGCAAACTGGTAGCGGTGGCCCGGATGCCACATGGTGGCAATCGAGGCTATCTTGTCGCTTGAGCGGGTCTGGCGGCGCAGCACCAGGCAAGCCTGTTTCATGTCGATCGCCAGCATGTCGGCGATATTGCGCGGCGCCGACAGCGCTTCGATGCTATAGGTAGCGCCCTGCAGCGGCGCGGCCGCCATCAGGTATTCATTGGGCGTGATGACGGCAAAATCCTGCGCCATGTAATCGGGCGCGCAGGCCGGATTGACCCAGCGGTCTTCCACCTGGATCGGCACGCCGTTTTCAAAGTGCACGATCAGCGAATGGAACAGCTTTTGCTCGGACGGCAGGCCGAACTGCCTGGCCAGCAGCTCGGATGGCTTGACGTGTTCGAGCACTTGCAGCTTGCTGCGGTGCAAATGGCCGCGCGCGCGCACCTCGTCGGCGATGCTCTTGATTTCCAGCAGCGTGGCCTGGTATTTTTGCTGCGCCACATAGGTACCGGCGCCCTGGCGCCGCGTCAGCACCTGCTCGCTGGTCAGTTCGCGCACGGCGCGGTTGACCGTCATGCGCGAAACGCCAAACTGCTTGACCAGCGCCTGCTCGGACGGGATCACGTCGCCTTCCTTCCAGCGCCCGGCGGCGATGCCGGCCAACAAAAAGTCCTTGATGCGCTGGAAAATGGGCGTATTTTCTTGTGTAATCTGGTCGTCCAATGCAATCTCTCCGAAGCGCAAGGCCGCGCAGCCCGGTGGCGGCGCGATGGGCGATTTTAGCACCGCCGCCGGTCTTCGAATTCAAAAGCAAGAGCCGGAGTGCGGCATGCCGCGCCACATGTCAGCATGGTGACCATTGATCAGGCAAAACAGGGAGTGCACCATGCAACATCCATATGCAAACGACGAAGCGCGCTGGGACGCGGTACGCCAGCGCGACGCCGCCGCCGACGGCGTGTTTTATTACTCGGTGCGCAGCACCGGCGTGTACTGCCGCCCGTCGTGCGCGGCGCGCCCGGCCCTGCGCGCCAACGTCGCTTTCCACGCCAGTTGCGCCGAGGCCGAAGCGGCCGGTTTTCGCCCCTGCCTGCGCTGCAAACCGGGCCAGCCGCCGCTGGCCGAGCGCCAGGCGGCCATCGTCGCGCAAAGTTGCCGGCTGATCGAGGCCAGCGACGACCTGCCGGACCTGGATACTTTGGCGCAGGCGGCCGGCATGAGCCGCTTTCATTTCCACCGCGTCTTCAAGGCGCACACCGGCATTACGCCGAAAGCCTATGCGGCGGCGCGCCGTGGCGAACGGGTGAAAGCCGGTCTGGCCCGGCCGGGTACGGTCACCGATACCCTGTATGCGGCCGGCTTCAATTCCAGTGGCCGTTTCTATGCCGCCACCCCAGCTTTGCTGGGCATGACGCCGGGCGCCTTTCGCGCCGGCGGTAGCGGCGCCGTGATCCGCTTCGCACTTGCCGCCTGCTCGCTCGGCGCGCTCCTGGTTGCCAGCACCGACAGGGGCGTGTGCGCCATCCTGCTGGGTGACGATGCGGAAACCTTGCTGCGCGACCTGCAGGACCGCTTTCCGCAGGCTGACCTGCGCGGCGCCGAACCGGATTATGAACAGACTGTGGCCAGGGTCATCGGCCTGGTCGAAGCGCCCGTGCTGGGCCTGGACCTGCCGCTCGACGTGCGCGGCACGGCCTTCCAGCAGCGCGTCTGGCAGGCACTGCGCGAGATACCCGCCGGCAGCACCGTCAGCTATGCGGAACTGGCGCGGCGCATCGGCGTGCCCACCGGTGCGCGCGCCGTGGCTGGCGCTTGCGCCGCCAATGCGCTGGCGATTGCAATTCCCTGCCACAGGGTGGTGCGCAATGACGGCGCGCTGTCCGGCTACCGCTGGGGCGTGGAGCGCAAGCAGCAGTTGCTGGAGCGCGAGGCGGGCAAATGAAAACGGCGCTTGACTGGCAGGCCATCGAGGACGACCTGAACCACCATGGCTGCGCCGTCTTGCCCGGCCTGCTGGACACCGGCGCCTGCCTGGCCCTGGCGGCGCACTATGATCACCCGCAGCATTTTCGCAGCCGGGTGGTAATGGCGCGCCATGGTTACGGGCGCGGTGAATATCAGTATTTTGCCTATCCGCTACCGGAACCGTTGGCGGCCTTGCGCGCGGTGCTATATGCGCCGCTGGCGGCGATCGCCAATCGCTGGCAGGCGGCGCTGGGGCTGGAGGCGCGCTTTCCGCCGGAACATGACGCCTTCCTGGCGCGTTGCCATGCGGCAGGGCAGACGCGGCCCACGCCGTTGCTGCTGCGCTACGGTGAGGGCGATTACAACTGCTTGCACCAGGATCTGTATGGCGAGCATGTGTTTCCGCTGCAACTGGCCGTGCTGCTATCGCGCCCGCAGGTCGATTTCACGGGCGGCGAATTCGTGCTGACCGAACAGCGCCCGCGCATGCAGTCGCGGGTGGAAGTGGTGCCTTTGCTGCAGGGCGACGCCGTCATCTTTGCCGTCGCGCAGCGCCCCGTCAATGGCGTGCGCGGCAGTTACCGGGTCAGCATGCGCCACGGCGTGTCGCGCCTGCGCTCGGGTGCGCGGCATACCTTGGGCGTGATTTTTCACGACGCCAGCTGAAGGACTGGACTATTTCGGCACCGCATGTTGCTCGCAACTGGTGTCCGTCCTGCTGCGTTCGCCGCGCGGCAGTTGCACCGCGCGCAGGCCACCGGCGCCATCGGCCAGCACGCAAAATTGCGCGTCATACAACGAGGTGGGATCGGATGCGGATGGTGGCCTGCCCATGAAGCCGACGCTGTAAGTCTTGCCTGGCTGTAGCGCCTTGGCCTGGCTGGCTTCAACGCCGGCCGGCACATCGCCATAGCGCAGGCAGCCGTTGTTCGGCAACTGGTAGTCGGGATCGCCGGGCGAGGCGTTCGGGAACGTGACCACCCAGATCGTTTCCCAGTCGCTGGGGCGCTGTTCACTGATGAACAGCCGCTTGAGGCGGGTTTTGCCGCGCGAGCGTTCCTCTTCCTGCGCGATCCTGAAGCAGGGCGCGCCCGCTTCGGTCACGACCGCCGCCGCTCCCATGCGCGAGGTGGCGCTGGCGGGCATGCTGGCCAGCAGCAGGGATATCAATAACAAGTAAGGGTAGATGGACATGGCTGGCCTTTTGTGGTGGAGCGCCTGGGCAGGTTTCTTCTCGCCATGCTGGCATTTCGCGTGATGGGAGTGTCTTCTGGCTGCGGGTGGCGTCGGCAGGATCACCGGGCCCGCCGTTCAGGAAGACAATCTGCATCCTACCTTCTTTCACCTGGCGGCGGCACGCAAGCTGCTGGAGCCTGCGTTAAGATGCCTGCCATCCATGCCACTTCCACGAGATAACGATGACGCAATCCTCGCTTGACACCCGCGCCGCCGCCAGCCTGGCCGCCGCCCTGGTTGCCGATCCTTTCTATCGCAGCGTCACGGTCGCTTGCGGTGACGACGAGGCGGCGCGCCTGGACATGCTGGCCACTTACTTCGAGCTGGCGCTGGTCGAAGGGTTCCAGGCCGGCCGCGTCGACCTGGCCGACAGCGCTGGCAATGGCGCCGCCATCTGGACCACCGATACGCCGCTGCCGCTGCGCCAGGCGGCGCATGCGCAGCGCGAAACGGCCTTGCGCGAGCTGCTGGGGCCACAGGGTGCCGCCAACTTTGCTGCCATCGTCGCCAATATGGAACACGCGCTGGCGCAGCACGGGCTGCAGCACGCCTGGTATCTGTCGATTGCCGGTATCCACCCCGACGCGCAGGGCAGGGGACTGGGCGCCTCGGTGCTGGCGCCGGGCCTGGCGGCGGTCGATGCGGCGGGCGCCGTGTGTTTCCTGGAAACCTATAACGAGCGCAGCCTGCCGTTCTATGGCCGGCTCGGCTTCGAAGTGGCAGGGCGCTATACGGAAGCCGTCACGGGAGCCGATTACTGGCTGATGCTGCGTCAGCCTGTGCATGCCTCAATGCCTGATTGACCATTTTTGGCATTTCTATACACTCGTCTTTTCCTTGAAGACCTGGAGATGGACATGCCGACCCCGCAACTGCGTCCCGTACTGACCGTTTTTGCCCACCTGCTTGCTTGCCTGCTCGCCACCGGCGCGGCGCATGCCGACACGGTGATCGACAACGCCAATGGCTACACCCTGAACGCCGCCGGCAAGCTGCTGCGCTTCAATGCGCTGGCGTTTGACGATGCGGGCAGGATCATCGCCGTCGGCAGCACCCTTGATGTGGCGCGCAAGGCCGCCAAAGGCGCCACGCATATCGACGTGCAGGGCAAGACCGTGCTGCCAGGCCTGATCGATGCGCATGGCCACGTGTTCGGCCTGGGCGCGATTGCCAGCGGCGTGATGCTGTATGGCTCATCTTCGCTGGACGCGGCGGTGCAAACGGTGGGCGAATTTGCGCGCAAGTATCCCGAGCGCAGCTGGGTGATCGGGAATGGCTGGAACCAGGAAATCTGGAAACTGGGCCGCTTTCCCACCGCCGGCGAACTCGATGCGGCGGAAAGCGCGCGGCCGGCGTGGCTGCGCCGGGTCGACGGCCACGCGGGCTGGGCCAACAGCCGTGCGCTGGCGCTGGCCGGCATCACGCGCGACACCCAAGACCCGGCCGGCGGCAAGATCGTGCGCGATGGCGAAGGCAATGCCACCGGTGTGCTGGTCGATAACGCCATGGAGCTGATGGACAAGGTGCTGCCAAAACCGGGCGAGGCGGACAACCGCGCGGCCCTCGATGGCGCGCTGGCGCAACTGGCGCAAGTGGGCCTGACCAGTGTGCACGACGCCGGCATCGACGTGGCCCAGGACCGTTTGTATCGCGACTATGCCGATCATGGCAAGCTGACGGTACGCGTGTACGGCATGATTTTTGACGTCACCGCCGACTTCGACGCGCTGTCGAAAAATGGCCCCCTCGACAGCTATGCGCATGACCTGTACGCGCTGCGCGCCGTGAAATTGCTGTCCGATGGCGCGCTGGGCAGCCGTGGCGCGGCGCTGATCGAACCCTATAGCGATGCACCCGAAACGCGCGGCCTGCTGTTTTACAACGACGCTGCCATGCGCGCAAGAATGGACAAGGCCATGCGCGCCGGCTACCAGGTCAATGTGCACGCCATCGGCGACGCCGGCAACCGCCAGCTGCTGGACGGCTACCAGGCCTTGACCAGGCAGTACAGCAATGTGGGCCTACGCCACCGCATCGAACACGCGCAGGTGGTGCAGTTGGCCGATATCCCCCGCTTCAAGAGCCTGGGCATCGTGCCGTCGATGCAGCCCACGCATGCCACCTCCGACCAGAACATGGCCGAGCAGCGCGTGGGACCCGAGCGCATCAAGGGCGCGTATGCGTGGCGCACGTTCCTGAAACAGGGCTCGCGCATCGCCTGCGGTTCCGACTTTCCGATTGAATCGCCGAAGCCGTTCGAGGGCATCCATGCGGCCGTCACACGGCAGAACAATGACGGCCTGCCGCTTGGTGGCTGGTATCCGCAGCAGGCGATGACGGTGACCGAAGCGCTGCGCTGCTTTACGCTCGATGCTGCCTGGGCCGGCCACCAGGAAAAGGTGATCGGCTCGCTGGAAAAGGGCAAATGGGCCGACTTTATCGTGGTCGACCAGGATCTGTTTACCGTGGCGCCAGCAGCGATCGGCAAGACCCAGGTGCTGCAGACGTGGCTGGCGGGGAAGCGGGTGTTCCGGAAAAAGTAAAACAAAAGCGGTTGACTTGCTTGTATAGACAACCTATGCTTGTCACATAAAAGCGGGCCACGCATGCCCGCTTTCCCCCTTGAGAGGAGACAGCATGAACAAGATGGACAGCGATCCGCGCTTCGACGCCAGCCGCAGCATCCGCGCCCCGCGCGGCACGGAACTGGCCTGCAAGAACTGGCAGATCGAAGCGGCCTACCGCATGGTGCAGAACAATCTCGATGCCGAGGTGGCGGAAAATCCGGCCCACTTGGTGGTGTACGGCGGCATCGGCCGCGCCGCGCGCAACTGGGCCTGTTTCGACCAGATTCTGGTGTCCTTGCGCGAACTGGAAGAAGACCAGACCTTGCTGATCCAATCGGGCAAACCGGTCGGGGTGTTTCGCACGCATGTCGATGCGCCGCGCGTGCTGATTGCGAACTCCAACCTGGTGCCGAAATGGGCCAACTGGGAACACTTCAACGAACTCGATCGCCAGGGTCTGTTCATGTACGGGCAGATGACGGCCGGCAGCTGGATCTATATCGGCACGCAGGGCATCGTGCAGGGTACCTATGAAACCTTTGCCGAGGCGGGCCGCCAGCATTTCGGCGGCGACTGGGCCGGGCGCTGGATCCTGACGGCCGGCCTTGGCGGCATGGGCGGCGCGCAGCCGCTGGCCGCCACCATGGCCGGCGCCGTCTCGCTCACCATCGAATGCCAGCAAAGCAGCATCGACTTCCGCCTGCGCACGCGCTACCTGGACAAGCAGGCGGCTAACCTGGACGATGCGCTGGCGCTGGTCCAATATCATACCGAGCGCAAGGAAGCCATTTCCATTGGCCTGTTGGGCAATGCGGCCGAACTGCTGCCGGAGCTGGTGAAACGCGCCAAAGCGGGCGGCCCCGTGCCCGGCCTGGTGACCGATCAAACCTCGGCGCATGACCTGGTCAACGGCTACCTGCCGCGCGGCTGGAGCGTGTCGGACTGGAAGGCGGCGCAGCAGGACCCTCAGCGCCATGCGCGCCTGGCGCTGGCCGCCGCCGACTCGTGCGCGGCCCACGTGCAGGCGATGCTGGACTTCCACGCGATGGGCGTGCACACGGTCGACTATGGCAACAATATCCGCCAGGTGGCGTTCGATCAGGGCGTGCAGAACGCGTTTGATTTTCCCGGTTTCGTGCCGGCGTATATCCGCCCGCAGTTCTGCGAGGGGCGCGGGCCGTTTCGCTGGGTGGCGCTGTCGGGCGACCCGGAAGACATCTATAAAACCGATGCGAAGATCAAGGAACTGTTCCCCGATCACGCGCAGGTGCACCACTGGCTCGACATGGCGCGCGAGCGCATTGCCTTCCAGGGCCTGCCGGCGCGCATCTGCTGGCTGGGCCTGGGCGAGCGCCATATCGCCGGCCTGGCCTTCAACGAGATGGTACGCACGGGGGAACTGAAGGCGCCGATCGTGATCGGCCGCGACCACCTCGATACAGGCTCGGTCGCCAGCCCGAACCGCGAAACGGAAAGCATGAAGGACGGCACCGATGCGGTGTCCGACTGGCCGCTCTTGAACGCCATGCTCAATACGGCCGGCGGCGCCACCTGGGTCTCGCTGCACCATGGCGGCGGCGTCGGCATGGGCTACTCCCAGCATGCGGGCATGGTGATCGTGGCCGATGGCACCGAAGCCGCCGCGAAACGCCTGGCGCGCGTGCTGGTCAACGACAGCGGCTCGGGCGTGATGCGCCATGCCGATGCCGGCTATGAAACGGCGGCGGCCTGCGCCAGGCGCAATGGTTTGAACCTGCCCATGATGAATGGAACAACATGACACAAATTCTGAAAAGCTGGACCTTGACACCGGGCGCGATGACCCTGGCCGACCTGCGCGCCGTATGGTCCGCTCCTGCCACCTTGAATCTTGCTGCAGAAGCTTATGGCGTGATCGAGGCATCGGCTGCCGCGGTGCGGGCCATCGTTGCAAAGGGCGATGCGGCGTATGGCATCAATACCGGCTTTGGCCTCTTGGCCAAGACCCGTATTCCGGATGAAAAACTGGAGCAACTGCAGCGCAACCTGATTTTGTCGCACTCGGTCGGTACCGGCGAATTGCTGTCCGATTCGGTGGTGCGCCTCATCATGCTGATGAAGATCGGCAGCCTGGCGCGCGGCTATTCCGGCGTGCGTCCGCTGATCGTCGACACCCTGATCGCGCTGTACAACGCCGGCATCATGCCGGCGATTCCCGCCAAGGGCTCGGTGGGCGCCTCGGGCGACCTGGCGCCGCTGTCGCACATGACCTTGGCCATGCTGGGTGTGGGCGACGTGCGCATGAACGGCGTGTTGATGCCGGCGCCCGAAGCGCTGGCGCGGGCCGGCATTGCGCCGGTGGTGCTGGCGGCAAAAGAGGGCCTGGCGCTGATCAACGGCACGCAGGTGTCGACCGCGCTGGCGCTGCATGGCCTGTTCATGGCCGAACGCCTGCTCGAAGCGGCGATGGTCACCGGCGCACTGTCGCTCGATGCGGCCAAGGGCAGCGATGCGCCGTTTGATGCGCGCGTGCATGCGGTGCGCGGCCAGCCGGGGCAGATCCTGGCGGCGCAGATGTACCGCCAGCTGGTGGCGCACAGCACCATCCGCGCCTCGCACCTGGAAGGCGACGAGCGCGTGCAGGACCCGTACAGCCTGCGCTGCCAGCCGCAGGTGATGGGTGCCTGCCTGGACCTGATCGTCAACGCACGCCGCACCTTGCTGATCGAGGCCAATGCCGTCACCGACAACCCTTTGATCTTCCAGGACGACGCCAGGCACCTGGCCGAAATCGTCTCGGGCGGCAATTTCCACGCCGAGCCTGTCGCGTTTGCGGCCGATACCCTGGCGCTGGCGATCGCCGAAATCGGCGCGCTGGCCGAGCGCCGCATCGCACTGCTGATCGACGCGACGCTCTCCGGCCTGCCGCCGTTCCTGGTGCGCGAACCGGGCATCAATTCCGGCTTCATGATTGCGCACGTGACGGCCGCAGCGCTGGCGTCGGAAAACAAGTCGCTGGCCCATCCGGCCAGCGTCGACAGCCTGCCCACTTCCGCCAACCAGGAGGATCATGTCAGCATGGCCACCTATGCCGGGCGGCGGCTGGACGACATGGCGCACAACACGGCCGTCATCGTCGGTATTGAATTACTGGCGGCGGCGCAGGGCATCGATTTCCATCGTCCCTTGAAAACTTCATCGCAACTGGAACACGTGCATCAGCAGCTGCGCCAGAAGGTGCCGTTCTTTGACGCCGACCGCTATTTCGCGCCCGATATCGAAGCGGCGCGGCAGATGGTGCTTGCCGGCGATTTGAGCTTGACCTGCAAACAGCTGTTCGCGCCGCTGTACGCCTGAACGGCGCCAGGAGACCATCATGGATTATCAATTTCACGCCGGCGGCATTCCGCTGCTGGTATCGATGCCGCATGTGGGCGTCGATATTCCCGACGAGATTGCCGCGCGCATGACGCCGCAGGCGCTGGCCAAGGCTGACACCGACTGGCATCTGCGCGAGCTGCATGGCTTTTTGCAGCAGATGGATGCGTCGGTGCTGTCGGCGCGCTGGTCGCGCTATGTGATCGACCTGAACCGGCCGCGCGAAGACACGAATCTGTATCCGGGCCAGGACACCACCGGCCTGCTGCCGATGGATACCTTTCACCGCGAGCCGCTGTATCTGGCCGGCCAGGAACCTGATTTGCAGGACCGGCAGCAGCGCGTCGAGCGCTACTGGGCGCCGTATCACCTGCAGCTGGAACAGGAACTCGAGCGCCTGCTGCGCGTGCATGGCGCGGTGGTGCTGTGGGAAGCGCATTCGATCGCCTCGCGCGTGCCGCGTTTTTTCGACGGCAAGCTGCCCGACCTGAACTTCGGCACGGCCGATGGCGCCAGCTGCGACGCTGGCTTGACCGAGGCGGTGGTTGGCCTGGCGCGCGGCGACCAATTCACGGTGGCCCTGAACGGCCGCTTCAAGGGCGGCCATATCACGCGCCACTACGGCCAGCCGGCGCGCCGCGTGCATGCGATCCAGCTTGAAATGTGCCAGTGCCTGTATATGGACGAAGCGGCGCCGTTTGCGTATCGGCCCGATCTGGCGCAACAGGTGCAGCCGCTGCTGCGGCAGATGATGGAAGCGGCGGTGGCATGGGTGGCGCGGTGAGCCTGTTTGCGCGCAACGCGCTGCTGCCGCAAGGCTGGCGCCGCGACGTGCTGCTGGCGTGGGATGCGCATGGCGACCTGACGAGCGTGATCGATAACGCGGCGCCACCCGATGGCGTGGAGCTGGCCGAATATGTGCTGCCCGGGATGGTCAACCTGCATTCGCACGCGTTTCAACGGGCGCTGGGCGGCATGACGGAAAAGGCAGGAGCGGGGCCTGACAGCTTCTGGACCTGGCGCGACCTGATGTACCGCTTTGCCGGGCGCATCACGCCGGAGCAGATCGAAACCATCGCCGCCCAGCTGTTTGCCGAATGCCTGCGCCATGGCTATACGGCCGTGTGCGAATTTCACTACCTGCAGCGCGATCCCGGTGGCGAGCTGTATGCGCGGCCGGCCGAGACGGCCGAACGGGTAATCGCGGCGGCGCGTGCCAGCGGCATCGGCATCACCATGCTGCCGGTGCTGTACAGCCATGCCGGCTTTGGCGCGCAGCCCTTGCAATCGCAGCAGGCGCGCTTTCGCACCGATGCCGGCGATGTGCTGCGCATCGTCGAGGCTTTGGCGCCGCAGCGCTGCGGCCAGGTAGAGGTGGGCTTTGCGCCGCACTCGCTGCGTGCCGCGTCTATCGCCCAGATCGCGCAGGTGGCGCAAGCCTTGCCGGCCGGGCGCCCGATCCACATCCATATCGCAGAACAGCAGGCCGAGGTGGAGCAGTGCCTGGCGGCGACCGGTCTGCGCCCGGTGCAATACCTGTACGATCAGCTTGATGTCGATGCGCGCTGGTGCCTGGTGCATGCGACGCATCTGGAGGCAAGCGAAGTTGCGCAGCTGGCGGCCAGCGGCGCCGTCGCGGGCCTGTGCCCGACCACCGAAGCGAACCTGGGCGATGGCCTGTTCCCGCTGCCCGAATTGATTGCCGCTGGCGGGCGCTTCGGCATCGGCAGCGACAGCCATGTGTCGCAGTCGCCGGTGGAGGAATTGCGCTGGCTCGAATATGGCCAGCGTTTGCAGCGCCAGCAGCGCAATATCGCGGTGACACCCGCGCAGCGCCAGGTCGGCGACTATCTGTGGCAGGCGGCCTTGCAGGGCGGGGCGCAGGCGGCCGGACGCAAGCTCGGTGCGCTGACGGTGGGCTCGCGCGCCGACCTGCTGGTGCTGGACGATGCGCATGTCAATCTGTGTGGCGTGGCGGTCAGCGATGTGCTGGGCAGCTTGCTGTTTTGCGGCAACGACAATCTGGTGCGCGATGTGCTGTGCGGTGGGCGGTGGCAGGTGCGCGGCGGGCGCCATGTGGCGCAGGACGCGATCACCGCCGCTTACAAGCGCACCCTGGCGCGATTGCGGGCGCTCTGATGGCGACCTTGATTCCGCATGCAAGCCTGCGCGCCGCGCCGTGGAAAAACGGTGGCGGCAGCAGCATGCAAATCGCCATCTGGCCGCTGGATGCGGGCCTGGATAACTTTGACTGGCGCATCAGCCTGGCGACCATCACGGCCGATGGGCCGTTTTCTGTGTTCCCCGGCATCGACCGCAGCCTGGTGCTGGTCGATGGCGACAAGCTGCGCCTGCTGCTGGACGGCACGCGCCAGGTGGCGCTGGACGCCGCCTCGCCGATGTTGTGGTTTCCCGGCGAAGCGCAAGTCGATGCGGCGGTAGAGGGACCCACGCTGGACTTCAATGTGATGACCCGCCGTAGCCGCTGCCGCCACCAGCTCGTAACCATCCTGGCGCCATGCCAGCTGGCGCGCCGCAGCGCCACCACCTTGTTGTTTGTCGCCGGCGACGGCCCGGTACTGGCGCGTGGTGGCCAGCAGGCGTTTACCTTGACACGTCATGACGCCTTGCTGCTCGATGCCGGCGATGCGCTACAGTGGCAGCTCGATGCGCCACATGCCACGGCGGTGTTCCACGTCGATCTGTTCATCTGAGGAGTGGCCATGCATGACTGGGATCTGGTACTGCACAACGTCCATCTGGCCACCATGGAAGATGGCTACGGCGAATCGCGCGACGCCGCCATCGCCGTCAAGGATGGCCGCATCGCCTGGCTGGGATCCGCTGACGAACTGCCAGCCAGCGGCGCGGTGCTGATCGATGGCGGGCAATGCTGGCTCACGCCCGGCCTGATCGACTGCCACACCCACATCGTCCACGCCGGCAACCGCAGCGGCGAATTCGAAGCACGCCTCAACGGCGCCAGTTACGAAGATATCAGCCGCGCCGGCGGCGGCATCATGTCGACCGTGCGCGCCACGCGCGCCGCCAGCGCTGATGAACTACTGGCGCAAAGCCTGCCGCGCGTGCTGTCCTTGCTGGCCGAAGGCGTGACTACCCTGGAGGTCAAGTCCGGCTATGGGCTTGATCTGGAGAGTGAGGCGAAGATGCTGCGCGTGGCGCGCGCCATCGGCAAGCGGCTGCCGGTCACGGTGCGCACCAGTTTCCTGGGCGCGCATGCGCTGCCGCCCGAGTACGCGGGCCGTGCCGACGACTATATCGACCTGGTCTGCCGCCAGATGCTGCCGGCGATCGCCAGCGCCGGCCTGGCGGACGCGGTCGACGCCTTTTGCGAAACCATCGGCTTTACACCGGCGCAAACGCAGCGGGTGTTCGACGCGGCGCAGTCGCTGGGTCTGCCCGTGAAACTGCATGCCGAGCAGCTGTCGGACCAGGGCGGCGCGGCGCTGGTGGCCAGCCTCGGTGGCCTGTCGGCCGACCATCTGGAGTTTTTGAGCGACGACGGTATCGCCGCCATGGCACGCCACGGCACGGTGGCCGTGCTGCTGCCGGGCGCCTACTATTTTTTGCGCGAGACGCAGCCGCCACCGGTCGCCGCCCTGCGCACGGCCGGCGTGCCGATGGCGGTATCGACCGACTGCAATCCCGGCACCTCGCCGATGACCTCCCTGCTGCTGGCGATGAACATGGCGTGTACCCTGTGGCGCATGACGCCGCAGGAGGCGCTGGCCGGCGCCACCATCCATGCCGCGCGCGCGCTCGGCCTGCAGCATGACAGGGGCAGCCTGGCGGTGGGCAAGCGTGCCGACTTTGCGCTGTGGCGCATTGCCCGTCCGGCCGACCTGTCGTATGCGATCGGTTTCAATCCCTGCGCTGGCGTGGTGCACGGCGGCGTATGGCGCGCGCCGGTGGTAAGCTTGCCCGATTGATCATTCGTCCGGGAGCGCCGCGTGCGCGTCATATATTGGTTGGCTTTACTGGTTTTTTGCGGCATGGCGCCGGCGCAGGCGATGGACAGCGGCACCCTGAAGGTCGGTTCGAAGCGCTTTACGGAATCGTATATTTTAGGCGAGATCGTGCGGCAAAGCGCCGCGCCGCAGGTCAAGGCCGAACATCGCCAGGGCCTGGGCAACACCGCCATCGTGCTCGCTGCGCTGCAGGCCGGCAGCATCGACCTGTATGCCGAATACACGGGCACCATCGCCAGCGAAGTGCTGAAACACGACAAGCCGGTCACTTTGGCGCAGATGCGGCGCGAACTGGCGCCGCTGGGCCTGGGCGTGGCCGTGCCGCTGGGCTTCAACAATACCTACGCGCTGGCGATGCGCGGCGATGACAAGACTATCGCCAGCCTGCTGGACCTGGCCGCGCATCCGGCATTGAAATTCGGCCTGTCGCATGAATTCATCGGCCGGGTCGACGGCTGGCCAGGCCTGGCCACACGTTATGGCCTGCCGCAGCGCCCGCGCGGGCTCGATCACGGCATTGCCTATGAAGCGCTGGCGCAAAAACAGGTTGATGTGATCGACATCTATTCGACCGACGCGAAAATCCGCCAGTACGGCCTGCGCGTGCTGGCCGACAGCGAACAGTATTTCCCCCGCTACGACGCCATGCTGCTGTACCGCCTTGATATGCCCAAGCGCTTTCCCGCCGCCTGGCAGGCGCTGCAAAAGCTGGAGGGGCGCATCAGCGAAAGCGCCATGATTGCCATGAATGCGGCGGTGGAAATCGACGGCAAGAGCTTCGCCGTGGTTACCAGCCAGTTTCTGGCTTCGTCCGGCGGCGGCAAGCCGGTGGCCGCCGGCGCGCGCGCCGGGCTGTTCGAGAAGATCATCGGCGACGATTTATGGACCTTGACGCGCCAGCATCTGACCTTGGTGCTGCTGTCGGTGGTGCTGGCCTGCCTGATCGGCGTGCCGCTGGGCGTGCTGGCGGCGTTTCATGCGCCGCTGCGGCAAACCGTGCTGGCGCTGGTGGGGGTATTGCAAACCGTGCCGTCGCTGGCGCTGCTGGCGATGCTGATCCCCATGCTTGGCATGATCGGCATGGTGCCGGCGCTGGTGGCCTTGTTCGTCTACGCGCTGCTGCCCATCGTGCGCAATACCTGCACCGGCATTCTGCAGATCCCTCCTGGGCTGCGCATGGCGGCGCTGGCGCTGGGGCTGACCCGCCGCGACCGCCTGCTGCATGTGGACCTGCCGCTGGCCTTGCCGGTGATACTGGCCGGCGTCAAGACTGCCGCCGTGATGAGCGTGGGTACGGCCACCATCGCCGCCTTCATTGGCGCCGGCGGCTATGGCGAGCGCATTACCATCGGCCTGGCGCTGAACGACAACGACATGCTGCTGGCCGGCGCGATTCCCGCCGCCGTGCTGGCGCTGCTTACGCAGGGCGTGTTTGAACTGGTGGAGAGATGGACCCTGCCAGGCAAGGGCCAGCTGCGTGCTTGATTTGGCGCAATATCGCGCTTGCGTGTAATGCCACACTGAATCTTCCGCGCTGCGTGCATGGCCCGGTCCCACACCTTCAAGGAGATTCGCATGACCCGCCATTTGCTTGCCTGCTGTATTGCTTTCTTTTATAAAAACAGACAGCACCAGGGCGGCGCCGCCCAGCAGCATATCGGCTTGCATGGCACGTTAATTGAACCACGGAAATAGTAACGAACTGCCGATGAAATGTAAGAGCTGGTAAGCAAATGTAAGGGTCGGCCTGAACGTATTGTGCAACGTTTATATTCAACTCCGTTGATTGAATTCTCCCCCTCCCACTTGACAATGGGTTCTACCCCTCGGTGCCGCTAGCCCGAGGGGTTTTTTTTGCCTGGTGGACGCTGACCAGACCTGCTGCGCGTTGGTATAGGCAGCCTGCGATGCTCACCGTACTTGAGTACGGTTGCGCTTCTCAGCCGCCTCTCCCTGCCGCTCGCGACGGTCTGGTCATGCGTCGAGACGTTATTGAGAAATTCCTTGTGGTTTGCCTGCTGATAATTGCGTCAATGCATCCCCCGTCACCCGGCAGATGCGCCAGTCGGGCATCACGTTGGCACCCATGTTCTGGTAAAAATTGATGGCGTTTTCGTTCCAGTCCAGCACCGACCATTCGAAACGGCCGCAGTTGCGCTCGACGGCCAGTTGCGCCAGAGCGACCAGCATCTGCTTGCCGTAGCCCTTGCCGCGCATTGCGGGTTTCACGTACAGGTCTTCCAGGTAAAGGCCCTTGCGGCACAGGAAGGTGGAGAAGTTGTGGAAGAAGATGGCGAAGGTGACGACCTCGCCGTTGTCCAGGCCGACCAGCGCTTCGCAGGCGGGCTGCGGGCCGAAAAGGCTATCGTGAAGCATCGTTTCGTTGGCCAGTATCATGTGTTCGAGTTTTTCAAACACGGCCAGTTCGTGGATCATGCCGAAGATGGCGGCGACGTCGGCCGCTTGTGCGGGGCGGATGGCGAGGGTGGACGAGTTGCTCATGAGGCCTTTGCGGTAGGTGTGGCGGAAAGCGAGGAGGCGATGCGGGTCTTGCGCGCGCCCGAGGTCAGGGCCCAGGCCACGCTCGACAGGCACAGCGCCATGCCCAGCCATTCGATGGCGGCCGGGCGGTAATGTTCGAACTGTATCGACAGCAGCACGGAAATGACGGGCGTGACGACGCCGATATACACGGTCTTTTGCGTGCCGATACGGGCGATCAGGGTGAAATAGGCGCTAAACGCAATGACCGAGCCGAACACCGCCAGGTAGACCAAGCCCATCCAGTAACTGGCGCGCGTGGGCAGGCTCCAGGCCTGGCCCGTGACCAGCGCCCATGCGGCCACCATCAGGGTGCCCCACAGCATGGTCCAGGCCATGGTCAGCATCACATTGCTCGAATGGCTGCGCACCTTCATCACCAGCGCATTGCCTGCCGTGCTGGCGACGGTGGCTGCCAGCGCCAGCATGAAGCCGAGCAAAAAGTGGCCGTTGCCGCCACCGAGAATCTCTTTCAAGGCCGCGTCGATCGACTGGTAGAACAGCAGTACGATGCCGCAGATGGCAACCGCTCCCGCAAAACAGGTACTGAGGGTAATCGGCGTGCCGAAGGCCAGGCGGTTGAGCAGCGGCGTCCAGAACACCATCAGCGCAAACAGCACGCTGACCAGCGCCGAGACCAGGTATTGCTCGGAGCTGTAAGTGCAGACATAGCTGAGCGCGAAAGAGGCCAGGCCCTGCAGCATCATCCATTTTTGCGCGCGCCAGGGCAGGCGCAGAGTGTCGCCGCGGATGGAGCACCAGGCAAACAGCGTCATGGATGCCAGGCCGAAGCGGTAGACCACGGAAACGGCGGGGGCGACGTCGCCCAGTTGCAAGGTGATGGCCCAGAAGGTGGAGCCCCAGATCAGGCAGGCGGTAATAAACAGGAGGGGAGAGGACATCGCGACAGTATACGGTCTCGCCCGTGGCTTGACCAGCGCAGCATTGGCGCCACAACAGGCCTTGAGGCAGAGCAGGGATGTCGAAAAATGTTGAAATTATGAAAATATTTATATTATCATCGAGTAAATATTTTCCGGCCTCAACTCTTCAGGGAGCTCATCATGCCAGCCTCGCTGCACTTCAAAGTATGGACCGTGATCGTCTACGTGGTGGTGATGACCCTGATCGCCATCTGGCTGCATGAAGGCATGGCGCCGGCCGCTACCTTGATGGCGGCCGGCAGTTTTGGCTAGGTTCTCAGTGCGTCACGCGCGTGGTGCGGCCGTCCGACAGCAAACGCACTCTTTCGCCGGGGCGGAATTGCTCGTCCGCATCTTGCACGATGGCGCGCAGGTCGCCGTTGTCCAGGCGCACGGTGATCTCGAAGCCGGGCTTGTTCGCTGAATTCGCTTCGATGCTCTGGCCGGCAATGCCGCCCGCTACTGCGCCAAGGATGCTGGCCGCAATCGCACCCTTGCCGCCGCCGACGGCCGAACCGGCCACGCCGCCCAGCGCCGCGCCGGCCAGCACGCCGGTGCCGCTTTCGCCCTTGTCGATGGTAACCTGGCGCACCGATTCCACGGTACCCATGCGCACCGACTGTTCGTTCTGCGCCTGGCGCGCCTTGTACACATTGGCTGAATTCGGTTGTACGGCGCAACCGGCCAGAGTGGCCAGCAAGGCGACGGCAATAATCGATGTTTTCATGTTCAACTCCAGATAGAAAAGTGGTGGTGCGCCGATCGCGTCAATGGCATCGGCTGCGCATTAATGATAAGACAAGTTGCCTTTGATAAACAGCCTGCAATGGTAATAATCTGTTACGTCCTGCCTAATACGCCAGCCGCAAGCGCCGGTACGCAAAGCCCAGCACGAATAGCGGACCGATCAGCAAAAAGCGCATATCGTCCAGGAACGAGGGCTTCCTGCCTTCGATCTGGTGACCGATGAACTGGCCGATCCAGGCCAGCACGAACAGCACCAGCGACAGCGGTAGAATCACGATCGGCTGCATCGCCGCCAGTACCACCAGCATCAGCGCCAGCATCGCCAGCATGCCGAGCGCAAACGGCCGCGACAGCTTTGCATAGTAGACCAAGGCGGCCATACTGCCGGCCAGCGCCACAACGGCATGCAAGCTCCACAGCAAGCCCAGCACGCTGAACACGATCAGCGGCACGCACACGATGTGCACCCATTCATTGACCGGGTTGCGGTGGCTGTCGCCGTAGTGGGCCAGCAAGGTGTCGATGGTGCGCATGGCAGTCTCCGTGATGGATCATGCGGAAATTCTACACCGCTTTGCCGACGCACCGAGCGCGTAGAATGATGGCTTTCTTATTCCATGCAGGAACGCAGTTGACATTACCTCTCGCTAATCTTGACACCCGCAAGCGCTGCTTCGATCCCGTCGTCAATGCCCATACACGGCTGCTGATCCTGGGCAGCTTGCCCGGCGAAAAGTCGCTGGCGCACAGCCAGTACTATGCCCATCCGCAAAACAAATTCTGGCTGCTGCTGGGGGAAGTGCTGGGCGTCGAGCTGAAAAGCCTGCCGTATGACGTACGCCTGGCCACCTTGCTGGCGCATGGGGTAGGGCTGTGGGACGTGGTGGCGCAGGCGCACCGCTCGGGCAGCCTGGACAGCAATATCCGCGAGCGCGACGATAACGACCTGGTGGCATTGATCGCTGGTCTGCCACGACTGGCAACCATCGCCTTCAACGGTGGCACGGCCGCCAGGCTGGGCTTGAAAGTGCTGGGCGAGCATGCGCAGCGCTATCGCATTGTCAGCCTGCCGTCGAGCAGCCCGGCCTATACGCTGGCGTATGCGGAAAAATTGCAGGCTTGGCAAGTGCTGCGGTCCGTACCCTAAATTTCAGAAACTTACAGCAATGCCGCTTTAATCGATCTATCTTCGCGAATTTATCTTCCTGCTGCGATGTGATTACCTCGCATCGTACCGTTCCCGCTGAAAACCCTGTTGTTGTTTCCCCGCCCAATTCTTTTTGCCCTGCTTCACTTTTGCGCTTGCTACCGCTGATATATTACGTTTAATATCCTGATATATCAGAGTGCGCCAGTTTGGTGCCACGACAAAACATGCAAAGCAAGGAGATGGCTACGATGACCGAGTTCATGAATCAGGATTTTCTACTCACCACCGAAACGGCCCGCAAGCTGTATCACGAAGTGGCGGCCGACCTGCCGATCATCGATTACCACTCGCACCTGCAACAAGGCGAAATCGCCGCGCGCAAGACCTTCCGCAATATCGCCGAGCTGTGGCTGGCGGGCGACCATTACAAATGGCGTTTGATGCGCACGGCGGGCGTGGCCGAGGAATTCATCACCGGCGAGCGCTCGGACCAGGAAAAATTCCGCGCCTTCTGCAAGGTGTTGCCACTGGCGATCGGCAACCCGATCCACCATTGGAGCCATCTGGAACTGCGCCGCATCTTCAATATCGACCTCTTGATCAATGAAGCGAATGCCGATGCGATCTGGGAACAGGCCAACGCCAAACTGGCCACCATGGACACCTGGTCGCTGCTGGAACAGGCCGGCGTGGAAATCGCCTGCACCACCGACGACCCGGCCGACGACCTGCTGCAGCACGCGGAAATCGCCAACTCGGCACTGAAAACGCGCGTGCTGCCGGCCTACCGTCCGGACAAGGCCATGCGCATCAACCAGCCGCGCTTTATCGAGTACCTGAAACGCCTGGGCGACGTGGCACAAGTGCCGGTCACTTCGTTTGCCTCGCTGATCGCCGCGCTGGCCGTGCGCGTGGAATTTTTCCACTCGCGTGGCGCGCGCATCTCGGATCATGCCGTCGACGTCACCTTGCCGGTGGTGGGCGCTACCCCTGAAGAACTCGAAGCGCTGTTCGCCAAACGCCTGCAAGGTACCCTGTTGACGGATGCCGAAAACGGCCTGTACCTGCGCGGCCTGCTGGAAGCGATTGGCCGCGTCTACGCCAACTATGGCTGGACCATGTGCCTGCATATCGGCGCCCAGCGCAACAACAACGACCGCATGCGCGCCAAGCTCGGTCCGGATACCGGCTACGACTCGATCTCGGACATGGGCAGCAGCGCCGGCCTGGCCTCGCTGTTGAACGCATTGGATCAGGACAACCGCCTGCCGAAAACCATGCTGTTCTGCCTGAACCCGAACATGAACGAAGTGCTGTCGACCATGGTCGGCAACTTCCAGGACGGCACCGTCGCCGGCAAGCTGCAGTTCGGCCCGGCCTGGTGGTTCAACGACCACAAGGAAGGCAACTTGCAGCAGCTGGTCGGTTTCGGCAACCACAGCGTGCTGGGCGTGTTTGTCGGCATGGTGACCGATTCGCGCAGCTTTGCGTCCTACCCGCGCCACGACTATTTCCGCCGCCTGGTATGCCGCCAGATCGGTGAGTGGGTCCACGGTGGCGAATACCCGAACGACTTCGAGGCGCTGGCCACCATCGTGCGCGGCATTTGCTACGACAACGCACGCAAATACTTCCAGCTCTAATCCCTCAGCCGCCGCCAGGAACAACAGTCATGCAAAAAGTATTGTGTATTCACCCCGACGACGACATGCTGGTCGCCCTGTCCGACCTGGCCGCCGGCGAGGTTGTCAACTGGGAGGGTGACTCCATCCTGATCAGCAGCGCCGTCAAGACCAAGCACAAGCTGGCCCGCCGCGCGTTTGCCACCGGCGAGATCCTGCGCCTGTACGGCGTGCCGGTCGGCAAGGCCACGGTCGATATCCGCCGCGGCGAAGCCGTCACCACCGAAAACCTGCATCACTATGCGGCCGAAGTGGAACTGGAACCGCAGGCGCCGTACAGCTGGACGCCGCCCGACGTGGCACGGTTCGATGGCGCCACCTTCCCCGGCGTGGTGCGTGCCGATGGCCGCGTGGGCACCGCCAATTACTGGCTGGTGTTCCCGCTGGTGTTCTGTGAAAACCGCAATGTCGAGCACCTGCGCAATGCGCTCGAAGCGCCGCTCGGTTACACCCGCAATGACCTGGCGTCGTTCACCTTGTCGCTCTTGGGCGAAGAGATGGAAGCGCCAAAACCGGTGGTGCGTCCGTTCCCGAACCTCGATGGCGTGCGCATCATCACGCATAACGGCGGCTGCGGCGGCACGCGCGCCGATGCGCGCTCGCTCTGCAGGATTTTGTCGGCCTATGCCGACCATCCGAACGTGGCCGGCATTACCGTCTTCAGCCTGGGCTGCCAGAACGCGCAGATTTCCATGTTCAAGGAAGCGCTGGCAAAACAGAATCCAAATTTCGACAAGCCCTGCCTGATCTACGAACAACAGAAGTGGGACAGCGAAGACGCCATGATGAAGGCGGTGCTGACCGATACCCTGGCGCAGCTGAAAGAAGCGAACAAGGTCACGCGCCAGCCGGTGCCGCTGTCGCACCTGAAAATCGGCGTCAAGTGCGGCGGCTCCGATGGTTTTTCCGGCATCTCGGCCAACCCGGCCATGGGCCTGGTGTCGGACATGGTGGTGGCCGTTGGCGGCTCGTCCATCCTGGCTGAATTCCCCGAGCTGTGCGGCGTCGAAGCGAACCTGATCGAACGCTGCGAAAACGACGACGACAAGCGCCGCTTCCTGGGCCTGATGCGCGACTTCGAAGCGCGCGCCGAAGCGGTCGGCACACATTTCGCCGACAACCCCAGCCCCGGCAATATCCGCGACGGCCTGATTACCGACGCGATGAAATCGGCCGGCGCGGCCAAGAAGGGCGGCACCTCGCCCATCGTCTCGGTGCTCGACTACGGCGAACAAAGCCCGAAAGCCGGCTTGTCGCTGCTGTGCACACCGGGCGGCGACGTCGAATCGGTAACCGGCATCGTTGCCTCGGGCGCCAATGTGGTGCTGTTTTCCACCGGCCTCGGTACGCCGACCGGCAACCCGATCGTGCCGGTATTGAAAATCTCCAGCAACACCCGCGTCGCCAAAAAGCTGTCGGACCTGATCGACTATGACTGCGGCCCCGTGATCGAAGGCACGCCGTTGCCGGAGGTGGCCAACGGCCTGTTCGACATGGTGGTGGCCACCGCCGGCGGCCAGTACACGGCCAAGGCCGACCGCCTGCAGCAGTACGACTTCATCTTCTGGAAACGCGACATTTCACTGTGAGCCATACGTCCATGCCTACCCTACGCCGCAGCGCGCCCTACGCGCTGCCGATCAAATTCCTCCAGTTCGGCCAGGGCAACTTCATGCGCGGCTTTTTCGACTGGCAGATCGACCTGTTGAATGAACGCAGTGGCCTGAACGCCGGCGTGGTGGTGGTGCGTCCGCGCGGCGGCAGCGGCTCGCCCCTGCTCGACGTGCAGGACGGCTTGTTTACCACCGTGGTGCGCGGCCTTGATGAAAACGGTACGCCGGTCAGCGAGTACCGCACCATCGCCTGCGTGCAGCGCGAGATCAACCCGGCCACCATGTACGGCGACTACCTGGCGCTGGCGCAGTTGCCGGAGCTGCGCTTTATCGTCTCGAACACCACCGAGGCCGGCATCGCCACCAACAACAGCGATGCGTTCGGCGACGCACCGCCGTCAAGCTTCCCCGCCAAGCTGGCGCGCCTGCTGTTCGAGCGCTATACGCATTTCAATGGCAGTGCCGAGAAGGGCGTGGTACTGCTGCCGTGCGAACTGATCGAACAGAACGGCCCGGCCCTGAAGGCGGCCGTGCTGCATTTCGCCAGCCTGTGGCAACTCGACGCCGGCTTTGCCGCCTGGATCGATTCAGCCTGCGTATTTTGCTCGACCCTGGTCGACCGCATCGTTACCGGCTTTCCCGAAGGCGAAGCCGATGCAATCGCAGCGGACCTGGGTTACACCGACCAGTTCCTGGTGGCGGCCGAGTACTACTACCTGTTCGTCATCGAGGGTCCTGCCTGGCTGGCCGAGGAACTGAAACTGGCCGGCGCCAAGCTCAATATCCGGCTGGTCGACGACATCACGCCGTACAAGAAACGCAAGGTCGGCATCCTCAATGGCGGCCATACGGCGCTGGTGCCGGTAGCGCTGCTGGCCGGCCTGGAAACGGTGGGCCAGGCCGTCAACGACGAGCAGGTCGGCGCCTACCTGGCGGACACCCTGGCGCAGGAAATCATTCCGGCGCTGCCGCTGCCGCAGGACGAACTGCAGCAGTTTGCGCGCGACGTGCTGCTGCGCTTTCGCAACCCGTATATCCAGCATCGCCTGGCCTCGATTGCATTGAATAGCTGGAGCAAATTTGCCGCCCGCATCGCGCCGCAACTGCTGCGCTATGTGGAAGTGCAAGGCCAGCTGCCGCAACGGCTGGTGCTGGCCCTGGCCGCCACCATGCGCCTGTATCGCGGCGACGTGATCGCGCTGGCCGACGATGCGGCCACGCTGGACTGGTTTGCGGCTGCCTGGCAGGACATCGATGCGGGCGCATTGACCCTGGAGCAACTGGCGCAGGGCTGGCTGGCCAACGAAAAAACATGGGGCCGTGACATGAACCTGGTACCAGGCCTGGCGCAGGCGGTAGCCGGCGCGCTGGCGCGCATCGACGCACAGGGCATGCGCGGCGCCCTGCAAGCGCTGTAAGAAAAGTTTTAGCAGTACCGCAGTAAAAATAAAACCGAGGCCGAAGGCACTTCCACAAGGAAGGCTGAACGGCCCGAAAAGTGGCGGCGCAGCTGCGCCGCCGTGGATGGCTAGAGGGAGACAAAATGAACAAAGTACGCGGCATGCGCTGGTGGATGGTGGGCCTGGTCACGGCCGGTCTGATCGTCAATTATCTGGCGCGCAATACCTTGTCGGTGGCAGCGCCAACGATGATGAGTGAGCTCAATATCACCACCCAGGAGTATTCCTATATCGTGGTGGCGTGGCAGGTCTGCTACGCGCTGATGCAGCCGATCGCCGGCTATGTCATCGACGCAGTCGGCACCAAGATCGGCTTTGCCATGTTCGCACTTGCCTGGTCGGTGGCCTGCGCCTGCGCTGCGATGGCAACCGGCTGGCAAAGCATGGCGCTGTTCCGCGGCATGCTGGGCCTGACTGAAGCTGCCGGCATCCCCGCCGGCGTGAAAGCGACCACCGAATGGTTCCCCGCCAAGGAGCGTTCGATCGCCATCGGCTGGTTCAATATCGGCTCGTCGATCGGCGCCCTGTGCGCGCCGCCGCTGGTGGTGTGGACCATTTTGCATGGCAGCTGGCAGATGTCGTTCGTCATCGTCGGCGCCATCGGCATCGTCTGGACCGGCCTGTGGCTGGCCTTCTACAAGCACCCGCGCGACCAGAAAATGCTCTCCGACAAGGAGCGCGATTTCATCCTCGAAGGCCAGGAACAGAGCGACGCCAACGGGGTTGGCGTGGCGCCGAAAGCACGCTGGCACCAGATCGTGCGCAGCCGTAATTTCTGGGCGATTGCGATTCCCCGCTTCCTGTCCGAACCCGCCTGGCAGACCTTCAATGCCTGGATTCCCTTGTACATGGCCACCGAGCGCCACATGAACATCAAGGAAATCGCCATGTTCGCCTGGCTGCCCTTCCTGGCCGCCGATATCGGCTGCGTGCTGGGCGGGTATTTGAGCCCGTGGTTCCACAAATACTGGAAAGTATCGCTGTTCACCTCGCGCAAACTGGTGGTGGTGGTCGGCGCCGTCTGCATGATCGGCCCGGCCTGCATCGGCCTGGTTGCCAGCCCGTATGCGGCAATCGCCCTGCTGTGCGTGGGCGGCTTTGCCCACCAGACCCTGTCCGGCGCGCTGTATTCGATCACCTCGGACGTCTTCGGCAAGAACGAAGTCGCCACCGCCACCGGTCTTGCCGGCATGTCCGGCTACCTGGGCGCCACCATCTTCACCTTGCTGTTCGGCGTGCTGGTGACGCTGGTTGGCTACAGCCCGCTGTTCATGCTGCTGGCCGTGTTCGACCTGGTGGCCGCCGCCGTGGTGTGCATCCTGATCCGCGAAAAAATCGCGCCATCGGTCCCGCTGGGCAAACCGGCATTTGGCTGACACCAGCATTTAATTCCCTTCGACTTGTTCGCATCCGTGCAGGGCGGAGGGATCACTATTTTCAATGATGTTAATAAAGCGCCACCTTAAGGCGCGACCAGAGGAGAAAGACATGCAACAACTGAACCACAAACTGACCCGCCGCGTGCTGGCGACCGCACTGCTGGCGGCCCTGTCCGGCAGCGCGCTGGCCGACGGTTTCCTGGAAGGCCGCAAGGTCGAAACCCGCATCTACGGCTTTTTGAACGGCGAGATCGAATCGGTGAAAGCCGAAGGCGGCGCCACCCCTTACGGCAGCCGTGGCCGCGTCTCGGACGGCAATTCGCGCATCGGCTTTGCCGGCTCGATCGGCATCAAGGGCGACGTGCGCGGCCTGTGGCAGATCGAGGGCAGCCTGAACAACTTCGACGAAGGCGGCATCAATGGCCAGGGCAAGTCCTCAACCATCGAATCGCGCAACACCTTTGTCGGTATCGAAAGCAAGCGCTTCGGCCGCTTCATCATCGGCAACAACGACTCGGTCTACCGCAGCCTGGTCGGCTCGGGCGGCGCGCTGGGCGGCAACCTGGGACTGTCGGTGCAGGGCCTGGACGTGTGGAACAACACCTCGGCCCAGCTGAGCGGCAATGCCGACAGCCTGTTCGGCCGCGGCGAAGCGCGCTACAAGAACTCGGCGCATTACCTGACACCGGAATGGAACGGCTTCCAGGCTGGCGCCTCGTATGGCTTCGACGAAGTGCGCGACACCGGCGACGACCGCGCGCGCTATTCGCTGGCCGCCAAGTACTCGCTCGGCGCATTCTCGATCGGCGCCGGCTACGACCGCCAGCAAAACACCGGCGTGGACGTGGAAAACCTGTCGAAAGGCTTTGGCTTCCGCAACACCTCGGTCAGCGGCGTGAACACCTCGTTCTACAAGGTGCTGGCGACCTACAAATTCCCGACCAAGACGTCGGTCGGCCTGGGTTTTGAATCGGGCAGCTATGGCTACGCGCTGCAGTCGCTGCCTACGCCGGGCAATATCTACACGGCGCTGCAAACGGGCAGCATGAAGCAGCGCTCGGTGATGGCGTCGCTGAGCCAGGAAGTGGGCTACGACACCACCGTGATGCTGGCTGCCGGCAAATTGGGCAAGCTCGATAACACCACCTTCGGCCGTGCCGACGATTTTGGCGCGACCCAGATCTCGCTGGGCGCGACCTACAAGATCGACGAACAGTTCATGCCGTATGTGTACTTCACGCGCATCAACAACAAGTCGCAGCAGAACGTCAACCTGGGCCAGTCGCCGCTGCATAGCAACAAGGCCGGCACCGACGACGCCTTTTTGGCACCCGGCAATTCGCCACGCGCCTTCGGCATTGGCATGATCGCGCGTTTCTAAACCTTGTTCCAAAAAGAGCCGGCGCGAGCCGGCACACAGCGCGCCCCAGAGCGCGCTTCCATCAGGAGATGCATCATGAAGTCAGGTATCAAACAACGTAATCCAGGCTGGACGCAGGCATGCGTGGCCCTGCCGCTGGCCGTCATGCTGGCCGCTTGCGGCGGCGGTGGCGACACCAAGGGCGAAACGGCCACCAGCTACACCCCGGGCAGCGTATTCCAGGTCGGCACCACCGCCTTCGATCCGGACCTGCCGGCCGAACCGACCCTGCCCAAAGACACGCAGGTCTGCGCCACTCTCGAAGCGACCAGCAACCTGGTGCGCCGTCCGGACGGCTCGCTGCCACCGGAAGCAGATCCGTCGAAAGCCGGTGTCGGCGTGGCCGTGACCACTGCCACCGCCAATCCTGACCAGGCCCGCATCCAGGCCGCGCTTGACGCCTGCGGCGCTGCCGTCGATGCCGAAGTGGGTGCAAAAATCGCCGCCGCCGATGCCGCCGCCACCGCCGCGCAAAAAACCGCCAACGTCAAGAACGTCAATATCGCCGGAGTCTCCGGCGAAGAGCTGGCCAAGCCCGAATACCGCGGCACCAAATACGCGGTGCGCCTGGTGGTCAACAAGTCCGGCGTGGGCGATGGCTTCATCAGCGGCCCGCTGACCCTGCCGTCCGGTGTGACCCTGTGGATCGACAAGGGCGTGACCCTGTACGCCTCGCGCGACGTGACCACCTATTCGCCGAATCCAGCCGGCCCTTACTGCGGCAATACGGCGGTCAGCTCGACCAAGGCCGGCAGCTCGGGCAATTGCACGGCGCTGATCAACGGCTCCAACCTGGTCAACTCGGCCGTGATGGGCGACGGTTCGATCGACAGCCGCGCGTATGCGGAAATTGTCACCACCAACAAGCTGTATCCGTTGATGAAGGTCGACATGACCTGCTCGAACACCTATACCGCGTATGCCACCGGCAAGCAGGCGGCCGACGGCGTGTCGTGCGATAACGGCGGCACCACGGTCGATTCGAAATCGTCGGCGCGCAACATGAGCTGGTGGGATCTGGCGTTCCTGGGCAATATGGTGCAGAACGGCGTGACGGGCACGGGCTCGCAGTCGAACTTCCGCATGATGGTGTTCAACTACGCGAAAAACCTGACCCTGTACCGCATCTCGCTCAATAACAGCGCCAACTTCCACGTCGTGCCGAGCGGCGTCGATGGCCTGACGGTATGGGGCGTGAAAGTACAGACCCCGACCCTGGCGGCGTTTGCCAACCCGGCCGGCAACGGCAACCCGCTGTACAACGGCGAAACCTATAACGCCGACAACGTCAAGAACACCGACGCGTTTGACCCGGGTGCGGCCGGCAAGGCGATTTCGGGCAAGCTGGCCACTGGCAGCAGCACCACCTCGACCGGCGCGATGTCGTTTGACGGCTACCTGAAGAACTTCGTCTTCGCCTATAACTTTGTCAGCACCGGCGACGATGATGTGGCACTGAAAGGCAGCGCCAATCCTTCGCCAGCGGGTTCCGGCCTGTTCGCCATCGACGGCAAGCGCGACGTGCGTTCGGATCGCAAGCACGGCATGATCATCGCCCACAACCATATCTACTGGGGCCATGGCATTTCGGTCGGCAGCGAAACGAATGCGGGCGTGACCAACGTCGAAGTGTATGACAACTCGTTTACGCACTCGGAAGAAGCACTGCGCATCAAGTCCGACTATGCCCGTGGCGGCGAAGTGAGCAATGTCCACTACCGCAATATCTGCATCCGCGACGCCCTGAACGCGCTGTTGTTTACCACCTACTACAGCACCAAGGCGCTGCCGACGGCCGGTCCGCAGTATCCTAACTTCCACGACATCACGCTGGACAATGTGCGCATCCTGGGTAACACTGCGATCAAGCTGCAAGGCTTCAAGGCGAATACGGGCGGTTTCGACAACCCGCAATTCCCGCTGGTGATGAACCTGAACAACGTGGTAACGGACTCGCCGAACAGCACGACGATGATCTCGTCGGACGCGAACCTGACGATCAAGGGCACCAACCTGCCGATCTTCGCCAACGCCGCCGAGCGCGTGACGGTCAACGGCACGGCCACGCAAGCGGTTGACGTGGAAAAGGTAGTCGATTGCAGCCGTGCTTTCGTCGACTTCCCGGCGATCGGCCAGTCCAACCTGTTCGGTTCGACCTGGGACAAGAAGTAATCAGCAGGCTGTAGTCTTGCACACCATGCCGCGCCGGCCATCTTCACGGATGCCGGCGCGGTGTCACGCTGGCGTTCTTGATTGATAGGAGTGAGATGGAGACGAACAATACTGCCGAGACCGTGTTTGTGATCGGCGAATGCATGATCGAATTGCAGCGTGCGCAAGGTGGCGACACTGCGCAGGCGATGGACTACCGTTTCGGCGGCGATACCCTGAATGCGGCCGTGTACCTGAGCCGCCTGGTCGACGCCGGCCGTCACCGCATCGCCTATGTGACGGCGCTCGGCACCGACGGCCTGTCCGACGACATGGCGGCCAGCTGGCAGGCCGAGGGCATCGCAACAAACTGCGTGCAGCGCCTGGCCGACAAGCTGCCTGGCATGTACCTGATCGAGACCGATGCCGACGGCGAGCGGCGCTTTCATTACTGGCGCAGCGATTCGGCGGCGCGCCACTGGCTGCGTGGATCACAGGCGCCGGCCATCCTGGAGCAGCTGGCAGTCGCTCGCTACGTGTATTTGTCCGGCATCAGCCTGGCGATTCTGGCGCCAGCCGACCGCGACCTGCTGCTGGCGAGCCTGGCGCGTTGCCATGCCAATGGCGGCCAGATCGTGTTCGACAATAATTACCGGCCCCGCCTTTGGGGGGAGGCGCAAGTGGCCGTCGAGGTTTATCATCGCGTATTGCAGCTGTCTTCGCTGGCCCTGTTGACACTCGACGATGAAGAGGCGCTGCATGGCCCGGCGTCGATCGACCAGGTCATCGCGCGCACCAGCGCGCTGGGCGTGGCCGAAATCGTGCTCAAGCGCGGTGGCCAACCCTGCATCGTCTGGCGCGATGGCGTGCTTGAGGAAGTGGCGGCGCCGCCGGTGGCCCGAGTGGTTGATACCACGGCCGCCGGCGACTCGTTCGGCGCGGCCTATTTCGCGGCGCGCCTGGCCGGCAAGCAGCCGGCAGACGCGGCGCTGGCAGGCCATCGCCTGGCCGGCTGCGTGATCGGCCAGCGCGGCGCGATTATCGCGCGCGCACTGATGCCGAGCTGAAAGTGGGCAGGGCTCTCCAGCTTGCCCTGTCGTTGATCCGTTTGAACTGGCCCAGCCTATGAATTTGTCGTCTTCTCCTTCTCCTGCCGAAACCGGCATCAGCGCCGCGCGCCGCGTGTATGGCTTGTTGCGCCAGCGCATCGTCGAGATGAGCATGCTGCCCGGCACCCGCATCGTGGAAAAGGAACTGGCCGAAGAACTGGGCACCAGCCGCACGCCCGTGCATGAAGCGGTGCAGCGGCTGGCCGAGGAAGGCCTGATCGAGGTGCTGCCCAGGGTCGGCACTTTTGTCGCGCGCATTCCGCTCGATTCGCTCGAAGAAGCGATGCTGGTGCGCTGTGCGCTGGAAACGGCGATCATTGAAAAAGCCACCGAACGGGCCACGCCGGAGGGCATCGCCCGCCTGCGCGCCATCCTCGCCACGCAAGCCGAATGCATCGCCAATAACGATATCCGCGGCTTTCACCGCACCGACGAAGGTTTCCATGCGGCGCTGGCCGAACTGTCCGGCTATCCGGGCGTGTGGCCGATGATACTGCAGGCGAAAACCCAGATGGACCGTTATCGCCAACTGACCTTGCCGCTGGCCGGACGCATGAGCGACGTGATGCTGGAACACAGCGACGTGATCGAAGCGCTGGCCTCGGGTGACCCGAAGATTGCTGTCGCCGCCATGCGCAGCCACCTTGATCACGTGCTGCCAGTGCTGGAAATTACCCGCAAACTGCGGCCCGAATACTTCATGCCGCATCTCGCTACCAAACCTCCGCGCTAGCCTCTTTTCCCTACTGCCTGGCTGCCCCGGGACCGCCTCAAGCGCGTGCCCGGGGATCGTCACGCCTGGAGAAAAACGCGCTGCGCCTTTTGAAGGAACATCATGAAAGTGTCACACCGCCTGATCCTGCTGGTCGGCGCCGCCTTGCTGGCCATGGCCATGCTGGGCGCCTACAGCCTGCGCACCCTGCACGCGGCCATGCTGCATGACCGTGAAGCGCAGATCGTCAATATGCTCAAGATGGGCGAACACCTGGTCGCCCACTACCACGCGCAGGAACTGGCAGGCAGCCTGACGCGCGCGCAGGCGCAGGCCGCCGCCAAGGCCGCGCTGACCCAGCTGAACAACGAAGGCAAGAGCTATTACTGGGCGCGCCTGCCCGATGGCCTGAACCTGGTGCACCCGAACCCGAAGAATATCGGCGTGATCGCCCAGGGCGAAACCATGGATGGCCGGCCCGATGCGCAAGCCTATGTCGAGGCGCTGGCCAAAAACGAAGTGGGGCTGGTGTCGGTCAAGAGCCGGCGCGACGGCCAGCTGGTGGCCAAGCTCAATGGCATCATCGCCTTCAAGCCCTGGGGCTGGTGGATCGGCACCGGCTTTTTCGGCGACGACATCGAAAGCGCCTTTTGGGACGCGGCGCTGCAGTTCCTGTGGTTTTTCCTGGCCGCGCTGGCCGTGATGCTAGCCCTGGGCCGGCAGGTAATCTTGCGCGTGCTGGGCGCGCTCGGCGGCGAGCCGGCCTATGCGAGCGAGGTGACGCGCCGCATCGCCGGGCGAGACCTGTCGCAGCCGGTTGCCGTGCGCGCGGGCGACCATGGCAGCCTGCTGCACAGCATCGCGCGCATGCAGGATGACCTGGCCGCCACCGTGCGACAGGTGCAGGGCAATGCGGCGGCGATCGCCTCGGCCTCGCAGCAAATCGCCCACGGCAACCTTGATCTGTCGGCGCGCACCGAAGCGCAGGCGAGCGCGCTGGAACAGACGGCCGCCTCAATGGAGGAGCTGACCGGCACCGTCAGCCAGAACGCCGGCAATGCACGCCAGGCCAGCAGCCTGGCCCTGGAGGCCTCGCAGCTGGCGCAGCAGGGCGGCGCCGTGGTGGCGCGCATGGTCGACACCATGGGCGCCATTGGCCAGTCTTCAAACAGGATCGCCGACATCACGGGCGTGATCGACGCGATTGCTTTCCAGACCAATATCCTGGCCCTGAACGCGGCAGTGGAGGCAGCGCGCGCCGGCGAGCAGGGCCGCGGCTTTGCCGTGGTGGCCGGCGAAGTGCGCAGCCTGGCGCAACGCTCCGCCGCAGCCGCCAGGGAGATCAAGGACCTGATCGGCGTGTCCGGCACGCAGGTGGCGCAAGGCGGCGAGCTGGCCAGCCAGGCCGGCGACGCCATGCGCCATGTGGTCGAGGGTATTGCCAAAGTGAGCGCCCATATGCACGACATCAGCGCCGCCACGCAGGAGCAGAATACGGGCATTGCGCAGGTCAATCAGGCGATTATCGGCATGGACGACGTGACGCAGCAGAACGCGGCGCTGGTGGAACAGGCGGCTGCGGCTGCGCAGGCAATGCAGGAACAGGCGCGGCAGTTGTCGGAGCTGGTGAGGCTGTTCAGGCTGGAGGGGTAGCGAGGTGGGCGTGAGGGCACCTTGCCATCATGAAAAGGCCAATTCCAGGCCGAGCTTGCTGACAAAGAAGAAGGTGACGAGTCCCAGGCACAGCAGCAACAGCACGAAGATGGCGACCGCCTTGCCGCTGGCGCGCAGCACCGCGCGATTCTGTTTCGCCTTGTCCTTGTCCTTCTTGCCTTGATCGTAATGCCATTTGATGGCGAAGAACATGCCCGTGCCGAGCACGAGCGCCTTGAACGTCACCAGGACGATAGGGATCCAATCGATCATTTTGAGTATTTCCAGGTTATTACTTGCCACTATCTAAGGCGAAAGGAGAAAACGCCAGCAACTGCCATGCAAGGAAGCTGTTGCTGCAGGTTCTAAGGCATACTACTTTAAAACAATTTCCATACATTGAGACAAAATGTCCCAGTTGAAAACCATACAAGATGAACAGTTGAGCATCTGGTTGCCGCGCCTGGCCGCAAACAAAGGGCCACGTTTCCTGCAGATTGCCGATGCCTTGCAGGCGGCGGTGGCAGACGGCTCCCTGTCACCGGGCGACCGCCTGCCGCCGCAGCGCCAGTTGGCGGCGCAGCTGGAGGTCGACCTGACAACGATCACGCGCGCCTACGACGAAGCCCGGCGCCGCAACCTGCTGGAGGGGCGCGGCGCCCGGGGCACATATGTCGCGGCGCCGAAAGTCGAATTGACCTCCATCCTCGACCTGTCCATGAATACGCCGCCACCGCCGGCCGGCGTGGACTTCGACGACATGCTGAAACAGGGATTGTCTCAGGTATTGATGAGGGCGGACAATGAATTGCTGATGACCTACCACCCGGGCGGGGGCAGCGACTCCGACCGCAAGGCCGGCGCCAGATGGCTGGCGCCGATGTTTGGACCGCTCGATTTCCAGCAGCTGGTGGTCTGCCCGGGGGCGCAAGCGGCGATCGCCGCAGCCATCCTTGCGCTGACCGAGCCTGGCGATGTGATCCTGGCAGAGCCTATCAGCTATCCCGGCCTGCTTGCCGCAGCGACCCGGTTCGGCCGGCACATCATTGCGGTGGAAGCGGACCAGCACGGCATGCTGCCCGAGACGCTGGAACAGGCATGCCGCCAGCACAAGCCCGCGCTGGTCTACCTGAATCCCACATTGCAGAATCCGACCGCCATTACCATGCCGGAACGCCGCCGCAAGCAGCTCGCCAGCGTCGCGCAGCGCTGCAATATACGCATCGTCGAGGACGATCCCTACTGGCTGCTTGCCGATGCCCCGCCGCCACCGATTGCCACGTTTGCCCCGCAACAGGTGCTCTACATTTCGACCCTGTCGAAATGCCTGACGCCCGGCTTGCGGGTCGCCTTCGTGCTGCTGCGCGACCCGGTCGAGCGCGAACGTTTCCTGGTCGCGCTCAGATCATTTGCGCTGATGGTCGCGCCCCTGACGGCCGCACTGGCCACGCAGTGGATACTCGACGGTTCGGCTGGCAGATTGATGGAAGGCATCCGCAACGAGGCGCGCCTGCGCCACCGCATGGCGCGCGATATCCTGGCGGGACGCTACAGCGGGGCCGGTGACGGCCTGCATGTATGGCTGGCGCTGCCGGCATATTGGAACTCCGCGCAGCTTGCCCGTGCAGCCGCCAGCGACGGCATCGCCGTCACGCCGGCAGAGGCCTTCGCCACCGGCAGCATCGCCGAGAACGCCATCCGCATCTCCCTGGGCAGCATCAAGGACCGTACACGCTTGCAGGCGGGCCTGCAACGGCTGTCCCACCTGCTTGCACAGCGGCCCGAGCCGGTCAGCGCTGCCGTGGGTTGAGTGTTCGGGTAGCTTGATACTTTCTGCTTGCCTGTTGCCAAGCGGAAGCGCCTGCTTCAGTCGAGGGAGTAAGCATGCACTTCCTGCGGCTGCCCCTGGCCATCGAACTTCAGCGCCACCGACAGATTCGTCACGCCGATCATCGCCAGCGCGTCGCATACGTCATTGACTTCGTCCTGCAAGTCGGCCGCCAGGTCCAGCGGCTTGTCGGCGCTGTGCAGCACTTCACCACCGGCCGCGTAGACGTTCACGCGCAGCAGCATGTCGCCGTGCTCGTCGGCCGGGCCGACCACCACCGAGACGTCGCCGGCGTCGATGTTGTTTTCCGCCAGCGCGTGGTTGATGCCAGACATCATCTGCAGCATGGCGTATTCGGCCAGGCCTTGTTCCTTGCCGCCATGGAACAGATCCTGGTAGAGGAAACTGACTTCCAATGTACTACCGGCCGGCGCCAGGCAGCGCTGCACCAG
The DNA here is from genome assembly GCF_057291295.1 of Janthinobacterium sp. 1L-D-8-B-C4. NCBI lineage: Bacteria > Pseudomonadati > Pseudomonadota > Betaproteobacteria > Burkholderiales > Oxalobacteraceae > Janthinobacterium > Janthinobacterium sp. 1L-D-8-B-C4. The sequence goes on along the minus strand of NZ_JBXAVX010000004.1, from coordinate 265,152 downwards.
CGGGGCGACTTTGGCCGTCCATTGCTGGTAGCGTTCCATGCGCGCGTCGAACCAGGCGTCGAGCGCTGCTTCGTCTTTTGGTTCCGTGTAGAACGGGTCGTCAACGCGCTTGAGGGCAAAGCCCAGCAGGAAGCGCAGTTCGACGGCGGTGTCTCCAGCGCCGAATTCAGTGGCGCTCCAGCCGGCGATGCTGCGTTCGAGGCCGGCGGCGATAACGATTTTTTTATCCGTCATCGAGGTGTAGGCGTCGCGCACCATTTCATGCAGGTGGCTGTAAGTGATGCGGTCGATTTCGTCGAGGTCGTAGGCGTGGCTCATCAGCACGACCCTGGCCTTGGCGCTTTCCAGTTCGGACGCCTGGAAGCTTTTTACCAGCGCTTCGAACGCGTCCTGGTCCTGGAAGCCGTCCGCTTCCTTCAGGCCGCCCGTGCTTTGCACCAGCAGCGGCACCACGAAGGCGTTGATTTCCATCGCCGGCGCGTTGTCGCGGCGAATTACCACCACCGACGAGGCTTCCTCGATCTGGCTGCGCAGGTATTGGTAGGCGCCCACGTCTTCGTATCTGGCGCGCTCGATGGCGTCGTACAGCACTTCGTCTTTCTTCTGGTTCAGGCTCTTGCGGATCAGGCGGCCGAACTCGACGGCCTGCTCGGCCAGCACCGTGCCTTGCGACTCGCTGTCTTCCTGTTCCGCCAGGTTCAGTGCCATCGTGCTCAACATGCGCGCGACGGCTTCGTCCTTCTCTTCGGGCGAATTGGACGATTTGCGGGGGGCAGGGCGCTTGTTCTTGGGCATGGTGAGTAGTTGAATTCAAGTGATAAATGGAAAAGGGCGCCTGAAGCAAAAGCCTGGCGCCCATCGCGATGATACAGGTCGCACCAGCTTAATGGTCAGTGTCGAACATCTCGTGCAACTCATCGAGCAGGTCGGCTGCTTCTTCTGCCGACAGGCCAAGATGCTGGCAGGCCAGTTCGCCGCCCTTGTCCCATTCGATCGAGTTGCTGTTGCCATGGTAGCGCTGTATGCCTTTTTCGGCCAGCAGCGACAGCGCGATCAGCGAGCGGATGGCGTCATCGGTGGACGGATCGCCCAGCACGCTGTAGTCGTGGTGGTGCAAAATCGCCCACGCCACGTCCGACGACAGGCCCCAGTTGCGGGCCAGCAAGCAGCCGATGGCGGCGTGGTTGGTCTGGTGGCGCGCGTCTTCCACTGCCGTGAAACTGTTGTGGGCGTCGTTGGCGGCGGCCGCATACGTGTTCACGTAATCGGGGAAGCGGTTCATCAGCAGCGGCACGCCGATATCGCAGAACAGGCCGAAGGTGTGGGCGATATCGGGCGGGGCGATGCGCAGCTTGCGCGAGGTAAATACCACGGCGCGCGCGCGCTTGGCCGACACGTCCCAGAAATTGTTCAGCTCCACGCCCTCGGCTTCCAGCGCCTGGCGCGCCAGCAAGCCCGTCATCAAAGCGCTGCACTGGTTGATGCCGAGGAAATTGATGCCTTGTTCGACCGATTTGGCCTTGCGCGCCGCGCCATAGAACGGCGAGTTGGCCAGTTTCAATAGGGCGCCCGACATGCCGACATCGTCGGCGATGATGCGTGCGATCTTGCGTGGCGATGGATCGGGCTCGGCCAGTTCGCGCTGCAGGTCGACCAGCAGGCTGGGGCGCGGTGGAATACGGATCGACCGCATCAATGCCTCGACCGGATCGCCGCCTGCCGCTTTTGCCGGCTCTGCCACTTTCAATGCTGCGTTCATCATCATCACTATCGCTGGTTGGACTGTCGCGGACGATTATCGCTGTTTATCAAAGGCAATAGTTCAGAACTGTTCTTATTTATGGCAAAAACCGCCAATTCTTTCCGCTGGCGCTCGTTTATTGACGATTTTCAGACGCCGGCAAGCCGTATTTTGATGGTGTTATCTGCAAGTTTTATATGTTTTCAAGAAACGTGCGCCGGGTGCCGCAGGCTACAATGGGCGCATGAAAAGTATCCTCGCAGACATCGATTTCAACCAGGATTCCAGCCTGGTGGCGCGCCAGTTGATCGGCGTGACCGTGCTGGTCGACGGCGTCGGCGGGCGCATCGTGGAAACCGAAGCCTATGACCGGCTGGACCCGGCCTCGCACACGTTTGGCGGCCAGACGCCGCGCAACGCGTCCATGTTCGGCCCGCCGGCGCAGGCCTATGTCTACCGTTCCTATGGCATCCACTGGTGCCTCAATTTTGTCTGCCGCGAGGCCGGTCATGGCGCCGGCGTGCTGATCCGCGCCATCGAGCCTTTGTTCGGCCTGGACGCGATGCGCGCGCGGCGCGGCGTCGAGGATCAGCGGCTGCTGTGCTCGGGGCCGGGCAAGGTCTGCCAGGCGCTCGGTGTCACGCATGCGCACAACGGCTTGCCGCTGGACGCGCCACCGTTCGTGCTGCTGGGGCGGGAAGAAGAGGATGTGGTGGTGCTGGCCGGTCCGCGCATCGGCATTTCCAAGGCAATGGACGTGCCCTGGCGCTTTGTGGAAGCTGGCTCGAAGTTTTTGAGCAAGCCGATGCGGGTGGCTTAGGTTGGTATGGCTAGGCGTTGCGCCGCCGTGGCGCCGGTACGGCTTTGGCGCGCAGCGCACTGTGCGCGGCACGCCGTTCGGTGTGGCTGGCCGGCGCCTGGAAAGCTTCCCGGGCAACCAGCGCAGTTGAGCTCGTCTGTGGCTGGTCAAGGGTAAATACCGCCACCGCCGCCGACAACGTCACGGCCTGCTCCTGCAAGCTGGCCGCCGCGGCCGCCGCCTGTTCCACCAGCGCCGCATTTTGCTGCGTCACGTCATCCATCTGCGTCACCGCCAGGTTCACCTCGGTAATGCCGGTTGCCTGTTCGGCGCTGGCCTGCTCGACGCGCTGGATGATCTCGTTGACCTGCTGCACCGAGGCCACGATGGCTCCCATGCTGTCGCCCGCCTGCTGCACCGCCACGCTGCCGCCGTCGATGGTGGCTACCGAGGTGGCGATCAGGGTCTTGATCTCTTTCGCGGCAGCGGCCGAACGGTGCGCCAGGGTGCGTACTTCGGACGCCACCACGGCAAAGCCGCGGCCCTGTTCGCCGGCGCGGGCCGCTTCCACCGCCGCGTTCAGCGCCAGGATATTGGTCTGGAACGACAGGCCGTCGATAACGCCGATAATGTCGACGATCTGGCGCGAATTGCCGCGGATGGTGGCCATGGTCGCCACCGCCTGCTGCATCGCCGCGCCGCCCTGCAGCGCCAGGCTGGACGCCTGCGCCGCCAGTTCGCTGGCGCGGCGCGCATTGCCGGCGTTGTCGTTGACGGCCTCGGTCAGGGTGGCCATGGCGCTCGACGTCTGTTCCAGCGAACTGGCCTGCATTTCGGTGCGCGCCGACAAGTCCATATTGCCGGTGGCGATCTCGCGCGAGGCGGTATCGATCGATTGCACGGCCGACAAAATGGTGCGCAGTGTCTGGTTCAGCTTGGCGATGCACTGGTCCAGCACGCGCGAGGTGGCGGCGATCTCGTCATTGCCCTGCCTGCTCTTGCCCGCCGTCAGGCGGCCCGCCGCCAGTTGCTGCACCGCCTCGGCAATGCCGTGGATTTCCCGCAGCATGGCGCGTCGCACCAGCATTGTCACCACCACCGAGGCGCAAATCGACAGCAGCACTGTGGTGAGCAAGGTCCAGCCCTGGTTGTGAAACTGCTCGACGGCCGCCGCATGCGCTTCGGTACCGAGCGACGTTTCCAGCGCCGCCAGCTTCACCAACTGGGCGTTGAGCTGGCCGAACTGGGCTTCCGCCTTGATCATCGAATTGGCGGCGATCGACAAATCCATCTGTGCCATTTCCATGGTTTCCAGCACCGCCTTGCGATAGGCGCCCAGCGCGCCACTGGCGCCATCGACCATCGCCAGCTCCGCCCCCTTGGCGCTGGCGCGCAGGGTGCCCAGTTGCCGTGCGATCTCGCCGTGGCGCTGCTTGATCTGTCCTTCCAGCGCTTCCAGGCGGGCCTTGGCAAAGCTGCCGTTGGTCCACGACAGCAACTGGTACATATTGCCGTGCGCATAGCGCACCTCGCCGGCCACGTCCAGCGCCGCTTTCAGGTGCGCCATGCGCACCTGCACCATGTTTTCCATCGAGGCATTTTGCCGCACCATGCCGTACCAGGCGCTGGCCGAACTCAGCAACAGCAACAACAGCACCAGAGTGGGCGCCAGCAACAGCTTGGGGCCGATGCGTAATTTGTCGAGCATATGTCCTCCTGCCTGTGGATGGAAGCGAAGCCGGCGCGGCCGGCCCGCCACTGCTATTTCTTGTAGATGCCCGCTTCCAGCACCACGTCGTTGACGCGCAGGATGTAGGTGGTCTTCGGCTCGATCTTGCCGCTGACGGGGTTCTTGTACTGGTAATCGACCCAGCCCTTGCCCTGCTTTTGCGCCAGTTCGATGATTTCACGGCGGTATTTCTTGCCATTCGCATCGGGCACGTCGACCAGGTCCTTGCCGACGATGGACGGATTGATCGGGTGCGCCAGCACGATGCCGGTCTTGATGTCGCGCATGTCCACATACAGCTCGCCCTGCACGAATTCCGGGTCCTTGGCGCTGAGCTTTTTCATCATCTCCTTTTCGCCATGCTGCTTGATGAAGGCGGCGCCCCGTTCGGCCATGGCGATGGCGTCTTTTGCCGTCGGTTCCACGGCAGCGCTGGCATGGCCGGCATGGGCAAACAGCAGGCACAGCGCGGTGCCGGTCAATACACGTTTCATGATCTGTCCTCGGTTCAGTGATGGGGGAGTGCCAGGCCCTAATTTACGTTGAGTCAGCGCATGTGAAATTGCGATAGCACAAGTTTTTTCTTGCCTGAATGCAGGTTTATTGACGGCAACAGGGTGGCAGCTGCGCCATTGATTTAGTGCAATTTCATGCCTTTAAGCAAGAACTATGATGGGTTTTTCAATGCCAAACCCATCCCGACGGAGAACCCATGCCCAACACGAATACCGAATTGCTGCCAGCCAAATTCAAACCCTATACACGGCAGTCCATCCGCCAGGCGCGGCAATGGGAATGGTTGCCGCCCGAGCAGCGCGAGGCGGTGCAGGTGGTCTCGACAGTCCTGCCATTTCGCACCAATGAATATGTGCTGGACCAGTTGATCGACTGGAACAATATTCCCGACGATCCGATCTACCGGCTGGTATTTCCGCACCGCGACATGCTGCCGCCCGAGCAGTACGAGCGTTTGCGCGAACTGGTGCTGGAAAAGCAGGACCAGGCCGCCATCGACGCCTATGTGCGCACGATACGCCTGGGCATGAACCCGCATCCGGCCGGCCAGCTGACGCACAATGTGCCGACCATGGACGGCGTGCCGGTGCGCGGCCTGCAGCATAAATATGCGCAGACGGTGCTGTTCTTTCCCAGTGCCGGCCAGACCTGCCACGCGTATTGCACCTTTTGCTTCCGCTGGCCGCAGTTCGTCGGCATGGACGACATGAAGTTCGACGCGCGCGAGTCGAATGAACTGGTGGCCTATCTGAAACTGCACCGCGAAGTGACCGATGTGCTGATCACCGGCGGCGACCCTTTGATCATGAATACACGGCAACTGGCGGCCTACCTGGAGCCGCTGCTGGACCCGGCGCTGGAGCATATCCAGAACATACGCATCGGCACCAAGTCGGTCGCGTACTGGCCCCAGCGTTTCGTGTCCGACCGCGATGCAGACGACTTGCTGCGCCTGTTCGAGCGCATCGTCCAGTCCGGCAAGAACCTGGCCATCATGGGCCATTACAACCATGCGGTCGAACTGCGTCCCGAGATCGCGCGCCAGGCCGTCAAGCGCATCGTCGGCACCGGCGCCACCTTGCGCATGCAGGGCCCGTTGATACGCCATATCAGTGAAGACCCGAACAGCTGGGCCGAGCTGTGGCAGACCGGCACGCGGCTGGGGGCGATTCCGTATTACATGTTTGTCGAGCGCGACACAGGGCCGCGCGGCTACTTCGAACTGCCTTTGGCGCGCGCACACGAGATATTCCAGGCTGCCTACCAGCAGGTGTCGGGTCTGTCGCGCACGGTGCGCGGGCCGTCGATGAGCGCGTTTCCCGGCAAGATCGTGATCGATGGCGTGGTCACCATCCATGGCGAAAAACTGTTTGCATTGCAGTTCTTGCAGGCGCGCAATCCGGACTGGGTGCGCCGGCCCTTCTATGCCAAATTCGACGAGCACGCCACCTGGATCGACCACCTGAAACCGGCGTTCGGCCAGCAGAAATTCTTCTTCGAACTCGATGAACCGGTGCCGCACGTGCCGCACAAGGTGATACCCCTGGCCCGGGCCGCCTGACATGCAAGCCACCGCTGGCCGCAGCCCCGTGGCTATCTTTTGCCTGGTGTTCCTGCCGTTCGCGCTCGGCCATTACCTGTCGTGCTTGCTGCGCGCAATCAATGCCGTGCTGACGGACGAACTGCTGTCCTCGGTGCACCTGGGCGCCACGCAACTGGGTTTGCTGACCAGCGCATTTTTCCTGGCGTTTGCGCTGGTGCAATTGCCGGTCGGCATGGCGCTGGACCGCCACGGTCCGCGCGCGGTACAACTGGTGCTGATGAGCGTGGCGGCGCTGGGCGTATGGCTGTTCAGCCGTGGCCATGGCTTTGCCGAGCTGCTGTGTGCGCGCGCCGTGATGGGCGCTGGCCTGGGCGGCTGTTTCATGGCTGCCGTGAAAGCCATTTCGGGCGCGGTGGCGCCGGCGCGCCTGCCGTCCGTGCATGGCTACCTGATCGCCGTGGGCGGGCTGGGCGCAGCCAGCGCCACCCTGCCGGTAAAAGTCGCGCTCGACCATACCGACTGGCGCGGCCTGTTCCTGTGGCTGGCGCTGGCCGTGCTGGCGGTGGGCTTGCTGATCCGCATGCTGTCGCCCGCACCAACGGCGACCGTGGCGGTCGCGCCCAAGGCTGGCATCCTGCAGGTCTACCGCGACCCCGCGTTTCGCCGCACGATTGCCCTGCTGCTGTTGCCGCACAGCGTGTTTTTCGGCGTGCAGGGCTTGTGGATAGGGCGCTGGCTCAGCGACGTCGGCGGCATGACGGACGACGCTGTCGCCTATTTGCTGTATCTGGGCATGGCGGCCGTCATCTTTGGCGCCATCGCCATGGGCATGCTGACGGAATGGGCGGGCCGGCGCGGCGTCACGCCGATGCAGGTGGCGGCATGGGGCGTGCTGCTGTTCGTGCTGGTGCAGTTCGCCATGGCGATGAATGTGCGGCCCGGCCTGCCCATGCTGTCGGTGCTGTTTACCTTGTTGGGCACGGTGGCGGGGCTGGAATACACCATCGTCGCGCAAAGCGTGCCGCCGGGCATGACTGGCCGCGCCGCCACCTGTTTGAACCTGCTGATCTTCAGCGGCGCCTTCCTGGTGCAGGCCGGTTTTGGCCTGGTGCTGGGCTGCTGGCCGGGCAACGCCGCGCACCAGTATCCGCCGCAGGCTTACCAGGCCGCGTTCGGCCTGCTGGCGCTGCTGCAGCTGCCGGGACTTGCGATGTTTTTCATCGGCCGCCACAGGCGTGCCGGGCCATCCGGTAAAATGATGGCCTGCACAGCGGCAATGATCAACTCCAAGGAAGAATATGAAACTCGTTCGTTATGGTCGTCCCGGCAAGGAAAAACCGGGCCTGATCGATGAAGAAGGCAAACTGCGCGACCTGTCCGGCGTGATTGCCGATATCGATGGCGCGCAATTGTCCGACAAGGCGCTGCGCAAGCTGACCAAGCTCGACGAAAAAACCCTGCCGCTGGTACGCGGCAATCCGCGCTTCGGCGTGCCGGTCGCCAAGGTCGGCAAGTTCATCGGCATCGGCCTGAACTACGCTGATCACGCGGCCGAATCGGGCATGCCGATTCCGGCCGAGCCGATCGTCTTCATGAAGGCGATTACCTGCCTGAACGGCCCGGACGACACCGTGGTGTTGCCGAAGGGGTCGAAAAAGACCGACTGGGAAGTGGAACTGGGTGTGATCATCGGCACGCGCGCGCAATACGTCAGCGAAGAAGATGCGCTGAAATATGTGGCCGGCTATTGCGTCGTCAACGATGTTTCCGAGCGCTCCTACCAGCTCGAACGCGGCGGTACCTGGGACAAGGGCAAGGGCTGCGACACCTTCGGCCCGGTCGGCCCATGGCTGGTAACGCGCGACGAAGTGATCGACGAGCAGGACCTGGACCTGTACCTCGAAGTGAACGGCAAGCGCATGCAGACCGGCAACACGCAAACCATGATCTTCACGGTCGCGCAAATCGTCAGCTACCTGTCGCAATTCATGACCCTGGAACCGGGCGACGTGATCGCCACCGGTACCCCGCCGGGCGTGGGCCAGGGCCGCAAGCCGCAGCGCTTCCTGAAAAAAGGCGACACCATGCGCCTGGGTATCGCCGGCCTGGGCGAGCAGCAGCAGGACGTGGTTGCCTGGACCGCCTGATGCCGGGTTTTGACGTGGACCGCTTGCCGCCGCTGCCGCTGGAACAACTTAATGGACGGCAGCGCGCTGCCGCGCAAGCGATTATCGACGGTCCGCGCGGGGCGCTGTACGGCCCCTTCGTGCCGCTGATACGCAGTCCCGAGCTGATGGAAACGGCGCAGCGCATGGGAGAGTATTTGCGCTACCGCAGCGCGATCGGCACGCGCCTGTCCGAACTGGCGATCCTGGTGACGGCGCGGCAATGGGACCAGCAGGTCGAGTGGGCGATACACGCGCCGCTGGCGGCGCAAAATGGCATTGCGCAGGCAGCGATCGACGCGATCGCCGAGCGGCGCGCGCCTGAAAGCCTGCTCGAAGACGAGCAGGCCGTGCATGATTTCTGTATCGAATTGCAGCAGAACAAGCGCGTGGGCGACGCTACCTATGTGCGCGCCCTGGCGCTGTTCGGCGAGCACGGCGTCATCGACCTGATGGGCATCAATGGCTATTACACCTTTCTGGCCATGGTGATGAATGGCGCGCAGACGGCCGTGCCGCGATCGGGAGTGACGCCACTGCCGTAGCAGGTCTTGGGAGGGCGGCCAGGATGATGGACAAACTGTAATTTTTGCGAGTGTTGCGCAATATATACTTTATTTCCCACCATCCATTGTTTGATCGACCATGAAAATTCGCATTTGCCAGTCCCTGATGGGCCGCGCCTTGCTGGCGTTGGCCCTTTCTTTTTCTCCGTTGGTGGCGGTGCACTCGATGGCGGCCGAGACCGCTTCCACGGCCAACGCCACGGCGCTGGAAAACGCCGTCGTCAAGGTCTTTTCCACCTTGCGCCGGCCCGATCCCTACAAGCCATGGAGCAAGGCCGCGCCGCAGTCGGTGACGGGGTCGGGCGTGGTGATCGACGGCCACCGCATCCTGACCAATGCACACATGGTCGGTTACGCCAGCCAGGTGCAGATCCAGGCCAATGGTTCCGGCGACAAGCTGTCGGCCACTGTGCTGGCCATTTCCGAAGGCATGGACCTGGCCTTGCTGAAGGTCGACGACGACAGTTTCTTCGATACCCATAAGCCCATGCCGCGCGCCAATGTCTTGCCGGATGTGCGCGATGCCGTACTGGCCTACGGCTATCCGCTGGGCGGCAATTCCTTGTCCATCACCAAGGGCATCGTCTCGCGCATCGAGTTCGTGCACTACCATTATCCCGTCTCGGGCTTGCGCATCCAGATCGATGCGGCGATCAATCCCGGTAACAGCGGCGGCGCCGTGATTGCCGGCGACAAGATGATCGGCCTGGCGTTTGCCACCGTGACCAATGCGCAAAACATGGGCTACATCATTCCCAACGAAGAGATCGAGCTGTTCCTGCGCGACCAGGACAGTGGCGCGCCCAAGGGCAAGCCGGCGCTGTTCGACGTGACGCAGACGATGGAAAATCCGGCCCTGCGCAGCATGCTCAAGCTCGACAAAAGTGTCGAGGGCGCCATCGTGATGACGCCGGCCAGCAAGGACGCGCAATATCCGCTCAAGGAATTCGATGTCATCACAAAAATTGGCGACTACCCCATCGACAACCAGGGCATGGTCAAGCTGACCGCCAACAGCCGCGTACGCTTCCAGTACCGGGTGCAGCAGCTGGCGAAAAACGGCATGCTGCCCCTGACCGTGGTACGCCATGGCGCGCCGCTGCAGGTCAGCGTGCCGGTCTCGTCTTCGCATCCGATGCTGGTGCCAAGCCTGGAAGGCGCCTATCCATCGTATTTCATCTTTGGCCCGATGGTGTTTTCAAAAGTGACGGCTGAATTCATGGCCGGCCCCAACGCCAATGCGCCGATGCTGGTGGGCATGAGTTTTGCCGGCAATCCGCTCGTTACGCGGCGCGGCGATGCACCGGACGCCAACCGCCAGGAACTGGTGGTGGTTTCCGCGCCATTCTTCCCGCACAAGCTGATGAATGGCTACGGCAACCGTTTCTTCTCGGTCGTGTATTCGGTCAATGGCATCCCCGTGCGCAGCCTGGCGCACATGGTGACCCTGCTGCGCGACCTGCCCGACGAGATGGTCACTTTCCGCTTCGAGCAGCGCGATGCGGAACTGGTGGTGGTGCCGCGCAAGGAAATGCTGGCGGCCACCGAAGCGGTGCTGAGCGACAACGGCATCCGCTCCGAAGCGTCACCGGACATGCTGAAGGTCTGGAATGACAAAACGACGGCCAACAATTAGGTCGCCGTCGTCTGTTTTGTTTTAAGCCAGCACTTTTTTCAGCCAGACGCCGATCGCGTCAATTTCTTCCTGGCACAGCGAATGCTGCATGCGGTAGGTATGCCATTCCACCTGGTAGCCCAGGCCGGTCAGCAGGTCGCGCGACTGTTCGGCGCGGGCGATTGCCACCACCGGGTCGGCCGTGCCGTGCGCCATGAAGATCGGCGTTTCCAGGCTGGCTGGCGTACGCTCGGCAGCGGTCTTGTCGGCCAGCGGCAGATAGCCGGACAGGCACATCAGGCCGGCCAGTTTTTCAGGGTGGCGCAAGCCCGTTTGCAAGGTCATGGCGCAGCCTTGCGAGAAGCCGGCCAGGATAATGCGGCTGGCGGGAATGCCGCGTTCTTTTTCGCGCGCGATCAGCGCTTCGATCTGTGCCTGCGAGGCGCGCAGGCCGCCTTCGTCTTCGCGGCGCACCAGGTCGCTCGTCAGAATGTCGTACCACGAACGCATCACATAGCCGTTGTTGATGGTGACGGGCATGGTGCCGGCGTTCGGGAAGATAAAGCGGATCGCAGGACAGCCGCGCAGGTCGAGTTCCTTGACCAGCGGCACGAAGTCATTGTTGTCGGCGCCCAGGCCGTGCATCCAGATAATCGCGACGGTCGGGTTCGGTGCGCTGTCGAGTTCGATGGTTTCCAGCAAAGTGCTCATGTGTTTTCCTCTGGGATGATGGGCGCCGGACGCAGCGCCGATTTGGGACGGAAGGCCTTGCACACGACCGGGTCGGTTTCCATATACGGACCACCGATCAGGTCGATGCAATACGGCACGGCGGCAAAGATGCCGTTGACCAATTGCTTGCCTTCGGCATCTTTCAGGCCTTCCAGGGTTTCCTTGATGGCTTTCGGCTGGCCTGGCAGATTCATGATCAGGCAGGCGCGCTCGGGCGTTTCGCGGATTACCGCCACCTGGCGCGACAGTATCGCCGTCGGCACGAACTGCAGGCTGATCTGGCGCATCTGTTCGCCAAAGCCCGGCATCTCTTTGGTGCCCACCGACAAGGTCGCGTCCGGCGTCACGTCGCGCCGCGCCGGCCCCGTGCCGCCGGTGGTCAGTATCAAATGGCAATGGTTCAGGTCGACCATGTCGATCAGGGTGTTTTCAATCTGCGAGCGCTCGTCGGGAATCAAGCGCTTTTCCAGCCGGTAAGGCGTGCGCAGCGCGGCCGCCAGCCAGCTTTCCAGGGCCGGGATGCCCTGGTCTTCATATACGCCGCCGCTGGCGCGGTCCGAGATCGACACGAGGCCGATAATCAATTCGTCTTCGAGAGTGGTCATGGGGCACCTGTCTATGTCGTAAAAACCAAAAAACCGGGCTGGTTCCCGGTTTTTTCCCAACCCCAAGCAAGGACTGGGGTCGGACCCTCAGGGGTGATAAGCCCCAGTGGGGCGTATCACGATCCTGAAAGGACCGACCCCGGCTTTTGCACTTGGGGTTTATTCGTCTTCTTCGGCGTCAACGCCTTCTTCATCCGCATCATCCTTGCCGCCATTGTTCTTCTTGGCGATCTGTTTCAGGATCTGGAAGATTTCGCGGTAGGCTTTCGGCGGCTTGTTCTCGGCCTGCTCCTTGCGGGCATTGCGGATCAGGGTGCGCAGGTGCTGCACGTCGAGTTCCGGGTTTTCCGACAGCAGCAAGGTCAGCGCCTTGTCGTCCGTCAGCAGCTTGTCGCGGCGGCGTTCCATCGCGTGCATGGCGGCGGTGTCGGCTTTCGACAAGCCTTTCCAGCTGTCGATGGTGCGCTGGATGGCGGCAACTTCTTCATCATCGAGGGTGCGCATTTTCTTGCCAACATATTGCAGCTGGCGGCGGCGGCCTTCGTGATCCTTGATCAGCTGGCATTCGAGGATGGCGTCGCGCACGTCTTCGGGCATCGGAACGCGCTTGACGCGGTCGCGTGCTTCATTGACTAATTCTTCGCCCAGCTTTTGCAGGACGGTCATCTGGCGCTTGAGTTCCGACTTCGAAGGACGTTCATATTCCTGTTCGAATTCGGACGATTGGAAGCCGCAAGCTCCCCGGTTTGGATTTGGCATGATAAGGCGGGATTGGCCGCGTAGGCCGCACCTGTAAACTGTAAACGACTGCTATCATAACCTTTTTAGGGCCTTTCCGAAGAAAACAGCACATGAACGAGTCCGTATTTACCCATACTCAAGAGCAACTGCAGCAACTTGCCCGTGATGTGTTGTCTTTTGCGCGCGAAGCGGGCGGCAGCGATGCGGCGGTCGAAGTCAGCGAAGGTAGCGGCCTGTCCGTTTCTGTACGAAAAGGCAAGATCGAAACCATCGAACAGAACCGCGACAAAGGCATGGGCGTGACCGTGTTTGTCGGCAAGAAACGCGGCAATGCCAGCACCTCCGATTTTTCACCGGCCGCCCTGCGCGCCACGGTGGACGCGGCCTACAATATCGCCCGCTTCACGGCCGAGGACGATTGCGCCGGCCTGGCCGACGCCGACATGCTGGAAATGTCGCCGCGCGACCTGCAGCTGTTCTACCCATGGCTGATCTCCACCGAAGAAGCCGTGGTGCTGGCGCAGCGTGGCGAAGCGGCCGCGTTTGCCGTCGATCCACGCATCACCAACAGCGAAGGCGCCAGCGTGCACGTGCAGCAATCGCACTTTGTGTCGGCCAATTCGCGCGGCTTTATCGGCGGCTATCCGTTTTCGCGCCACACCTTGTCGGTGGCGCCGATCGCCGGCAAGGGCGCCAAGATGCAGCGCGACGACTGGTATTCGTCGGTGCGCGATGCGTCAAAAATGTCGAGCCCCGAGGCCATCGGCCGCTACGCCGCCGAGCGCGCGCTGTCGCGCCTGAACGCGCGCAAGCTCGGCACGCGTACCTGCCCGGTGCTGTTCGAGGCGCCGCTGGCGGCCGGCCTGCTGGGGACCTATGTGCAGGCAACTTCGGGCGGTGCGCTGTACCGCAAGTCCACTTTCCTCAATGACTCGCTGGGCACGCAGGTGCTGCCCGCTCACGTGCAGATCTTTGAAGACCCGCACGTGATCGGCGGCGTCGGCTCGGCGCCGTTCGACGAAGAAGGCGTGAAAACCGTCAGCCGCGAGGTGGTCAAGGATGGCGTGGTGCAAGGCTATTTCCTGTCGACCTACACCGCGCGCAAACTGGGCATGCAGACCACGGGCAATGCGGGCGGCTCGCACAATCTGTACATGAGCTCCAGCCTGACGGCGCCCGGCGATGATTTTGCCGCCATGCTGAAAAAGCTCGGCACGGGTTTGCTGGTAACAGAACTGATGGGGCAGGGCACCAATTACGTGACGGGCGACTATTCGCGCGGCGCCTCCGGCTTCTGGGTTGAAAACGGCGTGATTCAATATCCGGTGGAGGAGATCACGATTGCCGGCAACATGAAAGACATGCTGCGCCATATCGTCGCCATCGGCGCCGACGTGCTGCGCCGCGGCACCAAGGAAACCGGTTCCATCCTGATCGAGAGCATGGTGGTGGCGGGCGGCTGAACGCCGTGCTGCTGCTCCCCAAGGCGCCGCTGGCGCCTTTTTTTTCGTGCTGGCTGGTCATACGGCGGACATATTCGCTTCGTATGATGTGGCTGCTTCATTAATGGCGAGTTAGATGCTTTTAATGTAAGTAAGCCGAACTTCGTGATATTTCATGCAAGATTCAAGTCTGCATGGTCGCGTCGTTGTCTTATCCAACCTGCATAGTGAACCTTCTCGATGACCTCTTCCCGTACCCGCATCGCCCGTGCCGTGGCCCTGATGTGTGCCATGAGCGCCGTGTTTGCCAGCCAGGCGCACGCCCATGGCGATGCGCCCGCTGCCGCTGTCGCCAATGACGCCGTGGACACCCCGCAAGCGGTGATCGTCACCGGCACGCGCGGCAGCAACCGCACCCAGTTCGACACCATGGCGCCGGTCGACGTGTTCAACCGCGAAGATATCGGCGCGGTCGAATCGTCGGACCTGAACGATGTGCTGGCGCAACTGGTGCCATCGTATGTGGTGCAGCGCTTGCCGATGGCTGACGGGCAGGTGTTCGTGCGCCCGGCTACCTTGCGCGGCCTGTCGCCCGACCAGACCCTGGTGCTGGTCAATGGCAAGCGTTTCCACCGCAGCGCGCTGCTCGGCGCGCGCGGCGCGCAGGCGCCCGACCTGGCGCAGATACCCGTGTCGGCCATCAAGCGCATCGAAGTGCTGCGCGACGGCGCCTCGGCCCAGTACGGTTCCGACGCGATTGCCGGCGTGATCAATATCATTCTCGACGATACGGTCGGCACGGAATTGTCGGTGCACCATTCGCAATATGGCGAAGGCGACGGCAAGGCCAACGAGCTCAACCTGAAGACGGGTTTTGCGTTTGGCGAGACGGGCAAGGCCAGCATTTTCGGCGCGCTGGCCAAGTCCGACCCCACCTCGCGCACGCGCCAGCGGGCCGACGCCATCGCGTTCCAGCAAGCGCATCCGGAACTGAAGGTGCCGAACCCGGTGCAGCGCTGGGGCCAGCCTGAACTCAAAAGCCAGCGCCTCGGCTTCAATGCCAGCATGGCCTTGTCCGACAGTATCGAACTGTATGGTTTTGGCCTGTACAGCCACAGCGACGGCACCTCGGACTTCAACTGGCGCAATCCCGACACCAGCACCGGCGCCTATAAAACCAGCACCGTGTTTCTCGGCTGGGACTTGCGCAGCGTGTACCCGCTCGGCTTCAGCCCCAGCTACTCGAACGAGCAGGACGACCTGCAGTTCGTTGCCGGCCTGCGCGGGCGCATCAGCGAGCAACTGGGCTGGGACGTCAGCGCGTCGTTCGGCCGCAACCGCATCGACTACGAGCTGGCCAATTCCATCAATGCCTCGATGGGGCCAATCAGTCCGACGGCTTTCTACCTGGGCCGCTTGTCGCAAACGGAAAAAATCCTCAACGCCAACTTCAACTATGAATTGCCGGTCGCGGCGCTGCCGCAGCCGGTCAATATCGCCTTTGGCGCAGAGGCGCGCAATGAAACCTATGGCGTGAAGGCCGGCGACACGGCATCGTGGACGGTGGGGCCGGGCGCGGCGGTGGGGCTGGACGCCAACGCGAATGGCGCGCCCGGCTTCAGCAGCCGCCAGGCGGGCAGCTGGGGCCAGGACAGCTACGCCGCCTACCTCGACGTGGAAGTGCCGGTGAGCCGCGCGCTGAGCCTGGGCGGCGCGGCCCGTTATGAACATTTCTCCGAGTTCGGCAGCACCGTCAACGGCAAGCTGTCGGCGCGCTATGCCTTGAGCAGCGAGCTGGCCTTGCGCGGTTCGTACTCGACCGGTTTTCGCGCGCCGACGCCGGGCCAGTCGAATACCAACAGCACCAACCAGGGATTGGACACCAAGACGCTGCTGTTGTTTACCAGCGGCCGCCTGGCCAACAACGACCCGCTGGCGGTACTGCTGGGTGCCCAGCCATTGAAACCGGAAAAGTCGAAGAACCTGTCGCTGGGTTTTACGTGGAAGACGCCGGCGGGCTTTTCCGGTTCCGTCGATGTGTATGACATCAAGGTCAGCGACCGCTTCAGCACGTCCGCGTCGTTTGCCGTGCCAGCCGGGGTGGCCAATCCGCTGCGCTACACCTCGGTCAGCTATTTCACGAACGACTTCGACACCACCACGCGCGGCATCGATATCGTCGGCAGCCACCTGAGCCGTATCGCCGACGGCAAGCTGAACCTGACCCTGGCCTACAACTACAACACCACAAAGGTGGATGGCGGCAACTCCAGCCTGGTGACCAACCCGGCCCAGCGGCAAGTCTTCGAAGAACGCCTGCCGCGCCAGAAAGCCACCATCAGCGGCAACTATGAGCTGGGTAACTGGAACACGCTGGCGCGCGTGCGCTACTACGGTGCATGGACCGACAACACCGGCAATACCACCGGCGATATCTTCCAGCGCTTTGGCGCCATGCAATTTCTCGACCTGGCGGCCAGCTACAAGATCACGGACACGCAATCGATCCGCGCCGGCATCGATAATGTGCTCGATAAATATCCCGACGAAGCGACGTTCCAGGCCAGCCGTGGCCTGATTTATTCGCGCAACGCGCCGTATGATACGGATGGCCGCAATCTGTATGTCGAATACAAAGTGAAATTTTAAGGGGCGATGGTGATGATGAATCCACAACGCCGGGCGCTGCTGCGCGCCGGCTCCCTGGCGGCCGCGCTGCCGCTGGCTGCAGGGTCTGCCGGGGCGGCGTCCACAACTGTACCGACTTTGCCGCAGTTGCCGGCCGGCGCCACGCCAGACAGCCTGGCCGGCAACCAGGCCTACTGGCAGGCGGTGGCCGCGCAATACGACAGCACCGATGCGGTCGTGCAGCTCGATAACGCTTTCTGGGGTTCGATGGCCAGGCCGGTACTGGCCGATTACCAACAGCAACTGGCCATGGTCAACCGCGACAACGCCTGGTATGCGCGCATGCGCTTTCCGGCCGACTTCGAGGCGGCCCGCGCGGCGGCGGCCAGGGCGCTGGGTGTCGGTACGGACGAGATCGTGCTGACGCGCGGCGCCACCGAAGCGCTGCAAGTGCTGATCGCCGGCTACAACCGCTTGCGCCCGGGTGACACGGTGCTGCATGCCGATATCGACTACGACAACATGATCACGGTCACGCGCTGGCTGCAGCAGCGGCGCGGCGCCGAGGTGGTGGCGATCGACATGCCCGAGCCGTTCACGCATGACAATGTCATCGATGCTTATGAGCAAGCGATGGCGCGCCACCCGAAGCTCAAACTGATGCTGCTGACGCATGTGAACCACCGCAACGGCATGGTCTTGCCGGTGGCAGAGATCAGCCGCATGGCGCGCGCGCGGGGCATCGATGTGATCGTCGATACCGCGCACGGCTTCGGCCAGCTCGACATGACGATCCCCGACCTGCAAGCGGATTTTGTCGGCATCAACCTGCACAAATGGATAGGCGCGCCGGTGGGCGTGGGCGCCGCCTATATCAAGCGGGGCAGGGCGGCCGATATCGACCCCTATATGGGTGAAAAGGCGGGCGACGATATCCGTACCCGCGTGCATACGGGGACGGTGAACTTTGCCGCCTACCTGAGCCTGCCGGTGGCGCTCGACTTGCATGCACGCATCGGCGTGGCCAACAAGCAGGCGCGGCTGCGGCTGCTGCGCAACCGCTGGGTGGAGGCGGCGCGCGGCATCGATGGAATTGAAGTACTGGCTTCAAGCGACCCGCGCCTGACCAGTGCGATTGCCTCGTTCCGCCTGAAGGGGAAAACCAGCGTGGCCGACAGTTACGCGCTGTCGAAAACGCTGGTGCGCGAACACGGTATCTTTGCCGTGCCGCGCGACGGCCTGGCTTCCGGCGCTTGCGTGCGCGTCACGCCAGGCATCTTTACGCCCGAGTCGCACCTGGACCGGCTGGTGGAAGCCTTGCGCAAGGTGGCCAAGGGGTAACGTGACAGGCGCGCGGCATCACTGCTGCACCTGGTAGCCATCGGTCAGCGTGGCCAGGAATTTCACCATGTCCTCGATTTCGCCCTCTGTCAACGCCGGCGCCATGCCGCGCTGGCGGTCGTACGGCGCTTCCTTGGTATTCACATTGGCGCGATACCTGGCCGGCAGGTCGTTGAACTTCTGTACCTTCCCTTGTTTGTTGCGCGGATACCATTGCCCGGGATGGGTATCGCGCCGCACGTAAAAGCGCAGTGCATCGGCGAGGTTGTCGAACACGCCGTTGTGAAAGAAAACTTGTCGCGTAGCCACGTTGCGCAAAGTCGGTACTTTAAAGGCGCCGCACAGCGCAGCCTTGTTCGCCAGGTCGGTACGGTCGGGGCCGCACAGTCCCAGGTCGAAATAGGCGGCCTCGGCATTGGCGGGAATACGCGGATTGCGCGGCAGGCCCAGATTGTCGAAACTGAAGTCGGTAAACAGCGGCGGCGCGCCGTTCTCGCCACGCACGCTGGGGTGGCAGGCGGCGCAATTGCCCTTGCGTTCATCGTTGAACAGGGCCAGCCCGCGCAATTCCGCCAGTGCCAATGGCACCTGGCTGGACAGGAACAAATCGTATTTGGAATCGTAGCGGTGGAAGTCCGGCTCTTCCTGCTGGAACTGCTGCAAGGCATGCGTGATGCGGCCGAACGCCTGGCGCGGCTGGGAGAAAATGGCGTCGCCGTACACCTGGCGGAACTGCGGCGCATAGCTGCTGCGGCTTACGCGCCCAACCACCTCGTCGGTGCTGGCATTGGCCATTTCATGCGGCGCCAGGAACGGGCGTTCGGCCTGTTCGGCCAGATTGCGGGCACGGCCGTCGCGGTTGATGCCGCCGTTCGGCACGCCTTCGCCATCCATGCTGAACGGCGGATTGTGTTCCAGGTAGCGCAGCGACGGCGTGGCGCGGTAGCCCGGCACCTTGCCGTCGGCGCCGCCCAGTTGCACCGCCAGCTTGTTGCCCGGCGCATGGGCGTGCGCCGGATCGTGACAGCTGGCGCACGACTGCTTGCCCGATGCCGACAGGCTGGCATCATTGAAAATCTGCCGCCCCAGTTGCGCCGCCGGGCTCAGCTGCGCCGCACTGCCAGTTGCCGCATGCAAGATCGAAAAACACAATATGCACACGTGTGCAAAACAGGTCGTTGAAAAGCGTGCTGCAGCGTGAAGCTGGTCAATGTTTTTCATATGGGAGGCGTGGTTGGCAAGAGGAAAGATCGGCACTGCTGCGGCTAGTATAGGCAGCAATGCCGTCGATGGCAACGACTTGCCATGCTGCGCTGCGCAACAGCTGGCCCGCCAGGGCGGCAGGCCAGTGCGAGACGCGCGATTACGCGCGCAGGCTCGACAGGATCGGCTGCAGCACGGCCGCGCCGAGGGCGGCGCTGCGCGCGCCGCTCCAGCCGGTTTGCTGGTCGGGGTCGTTGGCATTGTCCTTGAACGGCAGTTCCAGGGTCAGCGACAAACAGCCGAACGCGTGCGTGATATGGGGCGAACCCATGGTCAGCACTTCGGGCGTGAACGGGCCGTCTTCGTAGCCGTGCTCGTCCTGGAAGTCGGGGCTGGCCACCTTGAAGTCGGCGATAAAGCGGTCCTGCTCGGCCTTTTGTGCTGGCGTGAAATTTTCCAGCGCATCGCTGCCGGCCACGAATACATACGGCAGGCCTTCGTCGCCATGCACGTCGAGGAACAGGTCGCAGCCGATTTCATGCATTTTCTGTTTCACCAGGAACACTTCCGGGCTGCGCTCCATGGTCGGCGTCATCCATTCGCGGTTCAGGTTGGCGCCGGCCGCATTGGTGCGCAGGTTGCCGTGCACGGAACCGTCCGGATTCATGTTCGGCACCACGTAGAAGACGGCGTCCTGCAGGCACTGGCGGGCAAACGGGTTGGCCTGGTCCAGCAGCGCTTCGAGCATGCCTTCGACAAACCATTCGGCCATCGTTTCACCCGGATGCTGGCGCGCGATGACCCAGACTTTTTTCTCGGCATCGGCGTCGCCGATCACCAGCAGATTCATGTCGCGCCCTTCCACTGTGCTGCCCAGGTCGATCAAACGCACCAGCGGCGAAGCTTGCGCGCTGTCGATCAGCGCCAGGTGGCGGTCCCATGGATACGGCTCGAAGTAGGCGTAATACACGCTTTCTTCTTCCGGCGTGTGTTCGATGGTCATCACGCTGCCGTCAAAGCTGGTCGGCACGCGGAACCAGGTTTCGCGGTCGTAGCTGGCCACGGCCTGGTAGTCTTTCCAGCCGTCCGGGTAGGCAGATTTTCCCGCGTTCATGAAGCGGATCGTGCACGCCTCGCCTTGCGCGCCCTGCAGGCGGAAGTAAAACCATTGCGTGATGTCGGCGTGGGAGTCCTTGCGGATGTTCAGTTCGATGGCGCTGGCATCGTCGGCGCGCAGCACCTCGATCGCGCCGGCATCGAACTGCTGGCTGATTTTAATGGTCATGAATGTTCCTGGTAAAAACAAGTTAGGGTTTGCATCGTGTGCAATGGCGCGATGATACCCGTTTTGCCGCTGGCTTTGTGCCGGCGCAAACGCCAGTGCGGCTGCTTTGCTAACGTGAAAGCTCCAACAACCGGGAGAACATCATGGACGACAATGGCAAACATGTACGCGAGCTGGAAAAGAAGGTCAGCGCCCTCAGCGACGCGCTGGCGCACCTGGGCAAGGGCACGACCTTGCAGGAACTGCTGCGCATCCTGCGCTTTCCCGGCTATACCACGCCGGCCGAGCTGACCTTCAACCACGCCATCCTCGACGCCATGCAGCTGCAGGTCAATGCGCTCGACAAGCTGGGTCAGGACCTGCTGGCTGGCGCGAAGCAAGTGGTGGCAAAACAATAGCCGTTTGCTGAAGGCCTGGCTCTTCTCAGGTGTTCAGGCCGCCGAAGCGCTCAAAAAACCACGGCTCCACATCGGCCGCCTGCTCGTCCTCGCGCCGCAAGGTGGCCAGGATATGCTGTTCCGCCGCCGCATAGGTGCGCCGGTACAGTGCACGCGCCAGCGCATAGGCTTGCGTGCCGGGCCACGGCTCGGGCAGCAGTTCGACCGGCAACTGCGGATCGTGCAGCTGCACCCGCCGATACGCGTGGGTCAATAGCGAGCGGATCACGAAAGCCTGCTCGGCATCGATCGCGGGCTGGGCCTGCAGCACCGCCAGCAGCGGCTGGAAGCTGGCGATGAATTTTTCGTAGCCTGCCATCACTTCCGACAAGTCCCAGCATTCGGCCACCATCTCGCGCAAGGGGCGCCCGCTGACGCCGGGCAACTCCGTGCTGTGGCAGACATACAGCTTGCCCTGTACTTCATTGCGCACCAGGATGTCTTCCAGTGCGTCGCCATTGCTGGCCGGGTGGCCGAAGATGCCGGGCGCGACCAGGCCATAGCCGGCCCACAGCAATTCCTTGCGCAGCGCGCCCCGTTCGCTGGCGTTGATATTACCGGCCGCGCCGATTACCAGGGTCCAGCTGCCATCCCAGTGCTTGACCAGCGGCGCGTAGATGCGGCGGTAGGCGCGCTCGAAGCGGGCCAGCGCTTCCGGGCGGATCGCATAGGCGCTGCGGCGGCCATCCCTTTGCGAGCTGAGCCAGCCTTCCTGCGCCAGGCGGAATACGCTGGTGCGCAGCAGGCGGTCATTGACGCCGAACGGCGCCAGCAGCTCGATCAGGCTGCCCAGCCAGATCGAGCCGCCGCGAGGCACGATGGCGTCGCCAAAGATCGTCATCACCAGCGACTTCGAACGGGGCGGGTCAGTGGCGAGGAAATCGGCTATCCATGCGGTGCAAGCGGTGTTGTTCATGTGTTCCTGGTCTGGCTGTAACGGGTATTTTGATAAAGGCAGCAGTCTACTTGACGCAGCGTTTGCCCTGCGTTGGCGCACGCACTATTTTTAATATCATACCCTTGCCAAAGGAACATAAGATACGGAATTTTCAAATGATTCAAATCAAGTGTATGCAAATCGATTTATGTATCGTATTATCCGTTATCGCTTTGCGCAACAGCGCAAGCCACCCATTGGGAGACAGATCATGTACGCACAAATGGTTGAAACCGGCCTCAAGAACGTTCGTTCCATCGACGACATGGGCGCGGAAGAGCAGGCTTTCCAGGCACGCATCGACGAAGGCATCAAGATCGAGGCCAAGGACTGGATGCCCGACGCTTACCGCAAGACCCTGATCCGCCAGATTTCGCAGCACGCCCACTCGGAAATCGTCGGTCAATTGCCAGAAGGCAATTGGGTCACGCGCGCGCCGACCCTGAAACGCAAATCGATCCTGCTGGCCAAGATCCAGGACGAAGCGGGCCACGGCCTGTACCTGTACAGCGCGGCTGAAACCCTCGGTGTCTCGCGCGACGAGCTGCTGGCTGCCTTGCACTCGGGCAAAGCCAAGTATTCGAGCATCTTCAATTACCCGACCCTTTCGTGGGCCGACATGGGCGCCATCGGCTGGCTGGTCGACGGCTCGGCCATCATCAACCAGATTCCGCTGTGCCGCTGCTCGTATGGCCCGTATGCACGCGCCATGATCCGCGTCTGCAAGGAAGAATCGTTCCATGCGCGCCAGGGCTACGACATCATGATGTCGCTGTGCAAGGGCACGCCAGAACAGAAAGCCATGGCGCAGGACGCCCTGAACCGCTGGTGGTGGCCGTCGCTGATGATGTTCGGTCCGTCCGACGCCGCTTCCGTCAACAGCGCGCAGTCGGCGCAATGGCGCATCAAGCTGTTTTCGAACGACGAACTGCGCCAGCGCATGGTCGACCAGACCGTGCCGCAGATCGAATACCTGGGCCTGACCGTGCCCGATCCCGACCTGAAATTCAATGCCGACACCGGCCACTATGAATTCGGCGAGATCGACTGGTCCGAGTTCAACAATGTATTGAAGGGCAATGGCCCATGCAACCGCGAACGCCTGCAAACGCGCGTGAAAGCGTATGAAGACGGCGAGTGGTTCCGTGATGCGCTGGTCGCTTATGCGGACAAACAAGCCGCAGTCAAAGCGGCAGCCTGAGAACACATATAAAAGGGGATAGCAACATGAGCAAAGAATGGCCTTTGTGGGAAGTTTTCATCCGCAGCCAGCACGGCCTGGCGCACAAGCACGTGGGCAGCCTGCACGCTTCCGACGCCACCATGGCGGTCAACCATGCGCGCGACGTCTATACGCGCCGCAATGAGGGCGTCAGCATCTGGGTAGTGCGCGCGGCCGATATCGTCGCCAGCAGCCCCGGCGACAAGGGCGCCCTGTTCGAACCGTCGAACAGCAAGGTCTACCGTCACCCCACCTTCTTCCCGATGCCGGAAGAAGTCAAGAACCTGTGATCGGGATAGCTGTCATGGATGACAAAATTACCTATCTTTTGCGCCTGGGCGACAACGCCCTGATCCTCAGCCAGCAGCTGTCGCAGCTGTGCGGCAAGGGCCCGGCGCTGGAAGAAGACATGGCGCTGACCAACGTCGCGCTGGATCTTTTGGGCCAGACGCGCCTGTGGTTCAGCTATGCGGCCGAACTGGAAAACGCCGGCCGTGACGAGGACGATATCGCCTTCATGCGCGACGCCCACGACTTCCGCAACTGCCTGCTGGTCGAACAGCCGAATGGCAATTACGCCGACACCATGATGCGCCAGTTCTTCTTCGACACCTGGCATTACTTCCAGCTGCTGGAACTGACCAAGGCCAGCGATGCGCGCATCGTCGAAGTGGCGCAAAAGTCGATCAAGGAAGTGACGTACCACCTGCGCCGCAGCGGTGACCTGATCGTGCGCCTGGGCGACGGCACGGCGGAAAGCCACAAGAAAACGCAAGCCGCGGCCGACGCGCTGTGGATGTACACGGGCGAGATGTTCCAGTACGACGCGGTCGACAGCGCCATGGCGGCGGCCGGCATCGCGCCGCCGTCCGGGCTGCTGCGCGCTTCGTTTCTGGAACACGTGGCCGAGATCTTCGCCGAAGCCACATTGACCATGCCGGCGCCCGACGCCTGGATGCAAAAGGGCGGCAAGCAGGGCACGCACTCGGAACACCTGGGCTTTATCCTGGCCGAGATGCAGTTCCTGCAGCGCGCCTATCCCGGTTCGGAGTGGTAATGAACGCGCAGGCGACCACTCTCGATGCGGCGCAGGTCTGGTCCTGGCTCGGCGAGGTGCCGGATCCGGAAATTCCCGTCATTTCGGTGGTGGACCTGGGCATCGTGCGCGCCGTCGACGTGACTGGCGACGCCTGCACGGTGACGATTACCCCCACCTACTCGGGCTGCCCGGCGATGCAGGTGATTGCCGACGCAGTGACCGACGCCTTGCGCGAGCATGGCGTGGAGCACGTCACCCTGGTGAACCAGCTGTCGCCGGCCTGGACCACCGACTGGATGAGCGACGAGGGCAAGGCCAAGCTGAAAGGCTATGGCATCGCCCCGCCGCAGCAGCAGGTGATCGATATCAGTGGCCTGAAGGGCGGCGTCAAGCGCGTGGCGATGCCGAAGCTCGACGTGATCTGTCCGAACTGCGGTTCCAGTCATACGCAGCTGACCAGCCAGTTCGGCTCCACGCCGTGCAAGGCGCTGTACAAATGCATCGATTGCCGCGAACCGTTTGATTACTTCAAGTGCCATTGAAAAGGCGCGAAGTGTGTAGAAACTGGAGATGAAGCATGAGTAAATTTTATCCGCTGTCGGTGTCCGAGGTGCGCAATGAAACGCGCGACACCATCGCCGTCACCTTTGACGTGCCGGAACAATTGCAGCAGCAGTTCCGTTTCCAGCAGGGCCAGCACCTGACCTTGCGCGCCAATATCAATGCGGAAGACGTGCGCCGCTCGTATTCGATCTGCTCGGCGGTGCAGGACGGCACCCTGCGCGTGGCCATCAAGCGTACCCCTGGCGGCGCGTTTTCCACCTGGGCCAACGATACCTTGAAGGCCGGTGCCACCATCGAGGTGATGCCGCCGATGGGCCACTTCAACGTGCCACTCGACTGCGTCAACCGCAAGCACTACCTGGCGTTTGCGTCGGGCAGCGGCATCACGCCCATCCTGTCGATCATCAAGACCACCCTGCTGACGGAGCCATTAAGCCGCTTCACGCTGTTCTACGGTAACCGCGCCTCGTCGTCGGTGATCTTCAAGGAAGAACTGACGGACCTGAAAGACGTGTACCTGGAGCGCCTGAACCTGGTCTACGTAATGAGCCGCGAGCAGCAGGACATCGAGCTGTTCAACGGCCGCATCACGCAGGAAAAATGCGAGCAGTTCCTGCAGCACTGGATCCGTGTGGAAGACTACGACAACGCCTTTATCTGCGGCCCGGAAGACATGATGCTGGGCGTCTCGGCCGCGCTGCAGGCGGCCGGCATGCCAAAGCAAAATATCAAGATCGAACTGTTCGCCGCCAGCATCCCGAAAAACGCGCACAAGCCGCGCGCCCAGCTCGACGCCGGCGCCGTCAAGGAAACCGAAGTGACGGTCATTTTGGACGGCAATCACACCACCTTCACGATGGACAAGGACAAGGAATCGATCCTCGACGCCGGCCTGCGCCAAGGCATCGACATGCGCTATTCCTGCAAGGGCGGCGTGTGCTCCACCTGCCGCTGCAAGGTCCTTGATGGCAAGGTCGAGATGGACGTCAACTACGCGCTGGAAGACTACGAAGTGGCGCGCGGTTTTGTGCTGAGCTGCCAGAGTTTTCCTGTCACCGACAAGGTGATTGTCGATTTCGACCAGGCAGAGTAAAAGCAGGCCAATAACTAAAATAGCGAGACGCCATGACCTACCAAAACATCCTCTTCACCATCGAGCAGGGCATCGCCACGCTGACCCTGAACCGCCCCGACAAGCTCAACAGCTTCACCCAGGCCATGCACGAGGAAGTGCGCGACGCGATTAGCCGTGTCAATGCCGACAACAGCGTGCGCGTATTCGTGCTGACCGGCGCCGGCCGTGGTTTCTGCGCCGGCCAGGACTTGTCCGATCGCGCCGTCGAACCGGGTTCGAAAGGCGTGGACCTGGGCGAATCGGTGGAAAAAAACTATGCGCCGCTGGTGCTGGCCCTGAAGGCATTGCCGATGCCGGTACTCTGCGCCGTCAACGGCGTGGCGGCCGGCGCCGGCGCCAACCTGGCGCTGGCCTGCGATATCGTTATCGCCGGCAAATCGGCCAGCTTTGTCGAAGTGTTCTGCAAGCTGGGCCTGATACCCGACACGGGCGGCACCTTCTTTTTGCCGCGCCTGGTCGGTTCCGCGCGCGCCATGGGCATGGCCATGCTGGGCGAAAAACTGACGGCCGAAAAAGCCGAAGACTGGGGCCTGATCTGGAAGTGCGTGGACGACGCCGAGCTGGCCGCGGAAACGCGCAAGCTGGCCGTGCATTTCTCCACGGCGCCAACCAAGGGCCTGGCGTTGACCAAGCAGGCGCTGGCCGCGAGCGGCGCCAATACCCTGCCGCAGCAGCTGGCGCTGGAAGCGCGCATGATGAGCGAACTGGGCAACAGCGACGATTACCGCGAGGGCGTGTCGGCCTTTATGGAAAAACGCGCAGCACAATTCAAAGGACACTAAGATGGCAGCTCTGGAGAACAACAGCATCGTCGCCGTGATCGGCAGCGGCGCCATGGGCGCCGGCATCGCGCAGGTGGCGGCGGCAGCCGGCTACCGTGTCAAACTGTACGACACGCGCGCTGAAGCCGTCAGCAAGGCCATACAGGACATCGGCAAGATGTATGTCAAGCTGGCCGAAAAGGGCCGCATGACGGCGCAAGAAGCGCAGGAAGCCAGCGCGCGCCTGCAGGCCGCCAGCAGTCTGCAAGACGTGTCCGACGCGTCGCTGGTGGTCGAAGCCATCGTTGAAAACCTCGACGTCAAGCGCGGCCTGTTCGCCGACCTGGAAGCGCTGGTGGGTGACGACTGCATCCTGGCCACCAATACCTCGTCGATTTCCGTCACGGCGATCGCGGCCAAATTGCGCCGCCCGGAACGCCTGGTCGGCATGCACTTCTTTAACCCGGTGCCGCTGATGGCGCTGGTCGAAGTGATCAGTGGACTGGCCACCAGCGACGAGGTCGCCGCTACTGTCTACGACACTTCCATCGCCTGGGGCAAGCAACCCGTGCATGCGAAATCGACGCCCGGCTTTATCGTCAACCGCGTGGCGCGTCCGTTCTACGCCGAAGGCTGGCGCCTGCTCAGCGAGCAGGCCGGCGACGCCGCCACCATCGACGCGGTACTGCGCGAGGCGGGCGGCTTTCGCATGGGCCCGTTCGAGCTGATGGACCTGATCGGCCACGATGTCAATTTCTCGGTCACGCAATCGGTGTTCGGCGCCTACTTCAACGACCCGCGCTTTACGCCCTCGGTGCTGCAGCAGGAAATGGTCAATGCGGGCTTTTTGGGTCGCAAGTCGGGCCGTGGTTTTTACCGGTATGGCGAAGGCGCCAGCGTGCCTGCGGCGCAGCAGGAAAGCGCCCAGCCGCGCCCCGAAGTGGTGGCCCTGTCCAGCGCTGTCGGTGGCGATGGCCGTGGCCACACGGGCGTCATCCATGCGCTGGTGCGGCGCCTGGAAGCGTCCGGCATCGGTGTCACCAGCCGCGTCACGCTCGAAGGCCAGGCCAGCGACACGGCGCCGGCCCTGCATTGCAACGGCGCCGCCATTTACCTGACGGATGGCCGCAGCGCCACCCAGCGCGCACAGGACAACAGCCACGCCGACACGGTGCTGTTCGACCTGGCGCTCGACTATGCGACAGCCAAACGCGTGGCGCTGGCGCGCGCCGACCAGTGCGGCGACGAAGCCTGGGCTGCCGCCGTCGGCCTGTTCCAGGCGGCCGGCTTTGCCGTCACGCGCCTGGACGACGTGCCCGGCCTGGCCGTGATGCGCACGGTGGCCATGCTGGCCAACGAAGCGGCCGACGCCGTCAACCAGGGCGTGTGTACGGCTGCCGCCGTCGATATCGCCATGCAGAAGGGCGTCAATTATCCGCGCGGACCGCTGGCCTGGGCCGATGCGGTCGGCGTCCAACATGTCGTGACCGTGCTGCACCACCTGGCGCAAGGCTATGGCGAAGACCGCTACCGCGTCTCGCCGCTGCTGCGCCGCAAACTCGCCAATGGAGCATCGTTTCATGCCGAATGAAGACCATCAAATGAGCGCCCAGGCGCTGGCAGAAGCGGCCGCCGCCTCCATGCTGTCGCGCGACAGCGCCACGCAGGCCCTGGGCATCGCCCTGGATGAAGTGGGCCCTGGCCATGCGCGCATGACCATGACAGTGCGCGCCGACATGCTCAACGGTCACCAGAGCTGCCACGGCGGTTTTATCTTCGCCCTGGCCGACAGCGCGTTTGCGTTTGCCTGCAACAGCTACAACCTCAACACCGTGGGGGCAGGCTGCACCATCGACTACCTGGCGCCGGGCCGCGAAGGCGACGTGCTGGTGGCCGACGCCGTCGAGCAGGCGCTGGCGGGCAAGAGCGGCGTCTACGACGTCAGGGTCAGCAACCAGGACGGCCGCGCGATCGCGCTATTTCGCGGCAAGTCGATCCGCGTGGCCGGTGAAGTGATCCAAGAGCAGGCTTGAACTGCCCCACACCGAACAGTTATAGAATCAACAGGAGACAATCATGGTCCAACGTACGCCTTCCCCGAATGACCTCGAGCCCATCGAGCGCGCCAGCAAGGACGAGTTGCAAGCCTTGCAGCTCGAACGCATGCAATGGACGCTCAGGCACGCCTATGACAACGTGCCCCATTACCGCGCCGCCTTTGACGCGGCGGGCGTGCATCCGGACGACCTGAAATCCTTGTCCGATCTTTCCAAATTTCCGTTCACCGATAAAAAGGTCTTGCGCGACAATTATCCGTTCGGCCTGTTTGCCGTGCCGCGCGAGCAGGTGGTGCGCATCCACGCCTCGAGCGGCACCACCGGCAAGGCCACGGTGGTCGGCTACACGCAGAACGATATCGATACCTGGGCCAATGTGGTGGCCCGTTCGATCCGCGCCGGCGGTGGCCGCGCGGGCGACATGGTGCATATCTCCTACGGCTACGGCCTGTTTACGGGCGGCCTGGGCGCGCATTACGGCGCCGAGCGCCTGGGCTGCACGGTAATCCCGATGTCGGGCGGCCAGACCGAAAAACAGGTGCAGCTGATCCAGGATTTCAAGCCGTCCATCATCATGGTCACACCGTCGTACATGCTCAATATCATCGAGGAATTCACGCGCCAGGGACTGGACCCGGCCGATTCGTCGCTGAAGGTCGGCATCTTCGGCGCCGAGCCGTGGACCGACGCCATGCGCTCGGAAATCGAAGCGCGCGCCGGCATCGACGCGGTCGATATCTACGGCCTGTCCGAAGTGATGGGCCCTGGCGTGGCGTCCGAATGCATCGAGAGCAAGGACGGTCCGGTGATCTGGGAAGACCATTTTTACCCCGAGATCATCGACCCGGAAACGGGCGAAGTGCTGCCCGA
The DNA here is from genome assembly GCF_057291295.1 of Janthinobacterium sp. 1L-D-8-B-C4. Taxonomy (NCBI): domain Bacteria; kingdom Pseudomonadati; phylum Pseudomonadota; class Betaproteobacteria; order Burkholderiales; family Oxalobacteraceae; genus Janthinobacterium; species Janthinobacterium sp. 1L-D-8-B-C4. The sequence goes on along the minus strand of NZ_JBXAVX010000004.1, from coordinate 235,479 downwards.
CGGCGAGGAGGGCGAGCTGGTATTCACCTCGCTGTCGAAGGAGGCGCTGCCCATCATCCGCTACCGCACGCGCGACCTGACCCGCTTGCTGCCGCCGACTTCGCGCTCGATGCGCCGCATCGGCAAGATCACGGGCCGCTCGGACGACATGCTGATCATCCGTGGTGTGAATGTGTTCCCGACGCAGATCGAAGAGCTGATTTTGAAGATGCCGAAGCTGGCGCCGCAATATCAATTGGTGGTGACGCGCGACGGCCACCTGGACAAACTGGAAGTGATCGCCGAACTGCGCATCGACATGAGCGCGACCATCTCGGCCAGCGAAACCGACGGCCTGGCGCGCGAGCTGGAACAGCGCATCAAGACCCATGTGGGCGTGAGCACCCGCGTGCGCCTGGTGGCCGCTTCGGGCATCGAACGCACACTGACCGGCAAGGCCAGGCGCGTGGTCGACCAGCGCCCGAAGATTTTCTCCTGATAGTTTGAACAAGAAAACGAACAAGGAACCGAACATGAACGACGCTTTTATCTGTGACGCTGTGCGTACCCCGTTTGGCCGCTATGGCGGCGCTTTGGCGACCGTGCGCGCCGATGACCTGGGCGCGCTGCCGATCGCCGCGCTGATCGCGCGCAATCCTTCCGTCGACTGGGCCGCCATTGACGACGTCTTTTATGGCTGCGCCAACCAGGCCGGCGAAGACAACCGCAACGTGGGCCGCATGGCCGCGCTGCTGGCCGGCCTGCCGGTCGACGTGCCGGCCAATACCATCAACCGCCTGTGCGGCTCCAGCCTGGACGCCGTGGGCCTGGCGGCGCGCTCGATCAAGGCCGGTGAAGCGCACTTGATCATCGCCGGCGGTGTGGAAAGCATGACGCGCGCGCCTTTCGTGATGGGCAAGGCCGACAGCGCTTTCTCGCGGGCGGCAAAAATCGAAGACACCACCCTGGGCTGGCGCTTCGTCAACGGCAAGATGAAGGCGCAGTACGGCATCGACACCATGCCGGAAACGGCGGAAAACGTGGCCGTGGAATTCGGCATCAGCCGCGCCGATCAGGACGCGCTGGCGCTGCGCAGCCAGCAGCGCTGGGCGGCGGCCCACGCGGCCGGCGTGTTCGAACGCGAAATCGTGCCGGTGGCCGTGCCGCAGAAAAAAGGCGAGCCGAAAATGGTCACCACCGACGAACATCCGCGCCCCGATACTTCGCTGGAGATGCTGGCCAAGCTCAAGGGCGTCGTCAAGCTTGACGGCACCGTCACGGCCGGCAATGCCTCGGGCCTCAATGACGGCGCCTGCGCAATTCTGCTCGCCTCCGGCGCGGCCGTTGACAAATACAAGTTGACGCCGCGCGCAAAAGTGCTGGGCATGGCCACGGCCGGCCTGGCGCCGCGCATCATGGGCTTCGGCCCGTCGCCGGCCACGCGCAAGGTGCTGGCGCAGACCGGTCTCACCATCGAACAGATGGACGTGATCGAACTGAACGAAGCATTTGCCGCGCAGGCGCTGGCGGTGACGCGCGACCTGGGCCTGGCCGACGACGCGGCCCACGTGAATCCGAATGGCGGCGCGATCGCCATCGGCCATCCGCTGGGCGCTTCCGGTGCGCGCCTGGTGATGGCCGCCCTGAACCAGCTCGAACGCACCGGTGGGCGCTATGCGCTGTGCACCATGTGCATCGGCGTGGGGCAGGGGATTGCCGTCGTGATTGAACGCATCTGAACGAGTATAAAAGAGCAAGACAAAAAGGCGCAGGCTAGTCAAAAAGCGCCAACCATACATTGACCGTAGTGCCAACCTGGTGGAGACCACAATGATTGCCAACCTCTTCAAGAAAACCCTGATCGCCGGCGTGCTGGCCATGTCCGCCGCAGGCGCTTATGCGGCCGACAATATCAAGATCGGTTCCGTGCTGTCCGTCACGGGCCCGGCCGCCTTTTTGGGCGACCCTGAACTGAAAACCCTGCAGCTGTATATCGAAAAAATCAACGCGGCCGGCGGCGTATTGGGCCGCAAGCTCGAACTGGTGCACTACGACGACGGCAGCGACGCGGCCAAGGCCAACGGCTTTACCAAGCGCCTGATCGAGTCCGACAAGGTCGACGTGCTGATCGGCGGCACCACCACCGGCGCGACCATGGCGATGGCGCCGCTGGTCGAGCGCGCCAGCCTGCCATTCATTTCGCTGGCCGGCGCCGTGGTGGTCATCGATCCGGTGAAGAAATGGGTTTTCAAGACGCCGCATACCGACCGCATGGCGGCCGAAAAGGTATTCGAGGACATGAAGAAGCGCGGCATCAGCAAGGTCGGCCTGCTGTCGGAGACCAGCGGTTTTGGCGCGTCGGGGCGCAAGGAGTCGCAGATCGTCGCCGCCAAGTACGGCATCACGCTGGTCTCCGATGAAACCTACGGCCCGAAAGACACCGATATCACGGCCCAGCTGACCCGCATCAAGAACACGGCCGGCGTGCAGGCGGTGTTCGTGTTCGGCCTGGGCCAGGGTCCTGCCGTGGTCACCAAGAACTATGGCCAGCTGGGCATGACGGCGCTGCCGCTGTACCAGTCGCACGGCGTGGCCTCGGATGAATACCTGAAGTTGTCGGGCAAGGCCGCCGAAGGCGTGCGCCTGCCCACGCCGGCGCTGCTGATCGGCGCCATGCTGCCGGACGCCGATCCGCAAAAGGCCATCGTCGTCGGCTACGACAAGACCTACAAGGACCGCTACAAGATCGATCCGTCGACCTTTGGCGGCTATGCGCTGGACGCCTTGAACCTGTCGGTCGACGCCATCAAGCGCGCCGGCGGCACCGACCGCGAAAAAGTGCGCGCCGCGCTGGAGTCGACCAAGGGTTTTGTGGGCACCACCGGCGTGTTCAATATGTCAGCCAAGGACCATATGGGCCTGGACCTGTCGGCTTTCCGCATGGTCGAAGTGAAGAACGGCGAATGGCAATTGTCGAAGTAATGTTCGCAATACGGTAAGCCAGAAGCATCCGCGCGGGCCGCCCTGGAGGGCGGCCCGCGCGCAGCCGAACATATTGGAGACATCATGGAAGTCGCACAATTTCTACAATTTCTGTATTCCGGGATGACGGTCGGTTCCGCCTATGCGCTGGCGGCGCTGGGCTTTACCATCATCTACAACACCAGCGGCGTGATCAACTTTGCGCAAGGTGAATTCATCATGCTGGGCGGGATGCTGGCCGCCGTGATGTCGGCCGCCGGCGTGCCGCTGCCGCTGGCCATTTTCCTGGCCGTGATCGCCACCGGCCTGGTGGGCCTGCTGATGGAAAAAACCGTGATCGAGCCGGCGCAGAACGCGCAGGTCATCACTTTGCTGATCATTACCATCGGCGCTTCCCTGGTGCTGCGCGGCCTGGTGCAGATCTGGCTGGGCAAGGACACGCATTCGCTGCCGGCCTTTTCCGGCGATACGTCGATTCAATTCCTCGGCGCCAGCCTGTTGCCGCAAAGCCTGTGGGTGCTGGGCGTCACCATTATCATCGTGCTGGTGCTGGGCTGGTTCTTCGGGCGCACCCTGATGGGCAAGGCCATGCTGGCCACCTCGCACAACAAGCTGGCCGCGCAACTGGTCGGCATCAACACGCGCCGTGTACTGCTGTTCTCGTTCGGCCTGTCGGCGCTTTTGGGCGCGGCTGGCGGCATCCTGGTCGCCCCCATCACGTACACGTCCTACGACGCCGGCATCATGCTGGGCCTGAAGGGCTTTGTGGCGGCCGTATTGGGTGGCTTGGGTGGCGGCGCGGGCGCGATCGCCGGTGGCCTGATCCTCGGCGTCGCCGAAGCGATGACGGCTGGCTACATCTCGTCGGCCTACAAGGACGCGGTACCGTTCGTGCTGATCCTGCTGATCCTGTTCTTCCTGCCGCAAGGCCTGTTCGGCGCTAAAAATTCGGAGCGTGTATGACGACCTTCTTCTCCCGCTCGCGCCATGCCGGCCTGCTGGTGCTGGCGCTGATCCTGGCCATTTTGCCGCTCTTTCTCACCAACGCGTTCTACTATGACGTGGCGATCCGCATTGCGCTGAACGCCATCGTCGTCATCGGCCTCAATCTCTTGATGGGCTATACGGGCCAGATCAGTCTCGGCCACGCGGGCTTCTATGGCCTGGGCGCGTATGCCTCGGCCGTGCTGACCACCCACTACGGCTGGCCGCCGCTGGCCGCCTTGGGCGCCGGCGCGGTCGCCACCGGCCTGCTGGCGCTGCTGCTGGCGCGTCCGGTATTGAAACTCAAGGGCCATACCCTGGCCATGGCCACTCTGGGCCTGGGCATCATCATTTCCATCGTCATCAACAACGAAACGCAATGGACCGGCGGCCCGGACGGCATCGGCGTGTCCGCCTTCAGTGTCGCCGGCCTGGAGATCGCCGGCGAAAAATCATGGTACCTGGTGTGCGCCGTCTTGCTGCTGCTGGTGACCTGGCTGGCGCTGAACCTGATCGATTCGCCCGTCGGCCGCGCGCTGCAGGCCATTCACGGTTCGGAAGTGGCGGCGCGCGTGGTTGGTGTCGACACCACCCGCTTCAAGGTGCGCGTATTCGTGCTGTCGGCCGTGATCGCCAGTATCGCCGGCAGCATCAGCGCCCACTACATCGGCTTCATCACCCCCAACCTGGCCGGCTTCTTCCACTCGATCGAGCTGGTGACGATGGTGGTGGTGGGCGGCATGGCGTCGATCTTCGGCTCCATTATCGGCGCGGCGCTGCTGACGATATTGCCGCAGCTGCTGTCCAGTTTTGAAGGCTGGGAAACGGTGGTGTTTGGCGTGATTTTGATGGCCACCATGATTTTCATGCCCAAGGGCCTGGTCCCGAGCCTGGCCAGCCGTTCGCGCAAGCGGGCTGGCACGCCAACCGCGCCCAAGGCGCCGGCCAAACCTGTGCAGGAGGTGTGAGATGCTGACGATTAACAACCTGAGCAAGAGTTTCGGCGGCGTGCACGCGGTGCAGGATGTCAGCTTTACCGTCAAGGAAGGCCATATCCATTCCGTGATCGGCCCGAACGGCGCCGGCAAGACCACCCTGTTCAACCTGATCACCGGGGTCTACACGCCGACCAAAGGCGAGATTTTGCTCAATGGCGAGAACGTGGCCGCCATGCCGCCCGATGCGCTGGCGCGGCGCGGCATGAGCCGTACCTTTCAAAACCTGCAGGTGTGCATGAACATGACGGCGATCGACAATGTAATGGTCGGCGCCCATCTGCGCCTGAACCAGAACCTGTTCGCCTCCATGCTGCGTCTGCCATCGGTGCGCCGCGCGGACGCCGCCTGCCGCGACGAGGCGGCGCAGCTGATGGAATTCGTTGGCGTGGGCCGCCATATCGATGACGAGGCGGGCCAGATGTCGTATGGCGCGTTAAAACGCCTGGAGATCGCGCGCGCGCTGGCGGCCAAGCCGAAGGTGCTGCTGCTCGATGAACCGGCCGCTGGCCTGAACCATACCGAAACGGGCGAGATCGAAGCCTTGATCCGCAAGGTGGCGCAATCGGGCGTGACGGTGGTGCTGGTCGAGCATGACATGAAACTGGTGATGAATCTGTCGGACCATATCCTGGTGCTCGACTATGGCAAGAAGCTGGCCGAAGGGACCGCCGCCGAAGTGCGCGCCAACCCCGACGTGGTGGCGGCGTACCTGGGAGTGGCGGCATGATGAAGATGGAAACACCTCAAACACCGCTGGTGCTCGATATCAAGGGCCTCACCAGCCACTACGGCCGCATCCAGGCGCTGCACGGCATCGACCTGCAGGTGCGCCAGGGCCAGCTGGTAGCGCTGGTGGGCGCCAATGGCGCCGGCAAGACCACCTTGCTGCGGGCGATTTCGGGCGTGCAGCCGATCAGCGCCGGCAGCATCACCTTTGCCGGCCAGGACATCAGCCGCGCCAGCGCCGACAAGCGCGTGCGCGCCGGCATCTGCCAGGTGCCGGAAGGGCGGCAGGTATTCGGTCCGATGACGGTGGAAGACAATCTGCGCCTGGGCGCCTTTACGCGCCCGCAGCAGGAAGTGGCCGGCGAGATCGAGCGCATGTATGGCCTGTTCCCGATCCTGAAGGAAAAGCGTCTTTTACTTGCTGGCACCCTGTCCGGCGGCCAGCAGCAGATGCTGGCCATGGCGCGCGCGCTGATGGGCCGCCCGCAACTGCTGCTATTGGATGAGCCGAGCATGGGCCTGGCGCCGCTCCTGATCGCCGAGATCTTCCGCATCGTCGCCGAACTGCGCGACCGCGGCATCACGATTTTCCTGGTCGAGCAGAATGCCCACGCGGCGCTGTCGATCGCCGATGTCGGCTACGTGATCGAGACGGGCGCCATCACCCTGTCCGGTCCGGGGCCGGAATTGCTGCATAACGAGCAGGTGCAGAGCGCCTACCTGGGCATGTAAGGACGTAGGTCGGATTAGCGCGTAGCGCGTAATCCGACAACATTGTTGGCGCTACAGGTGCTTGTCGGATTACGCCGTTCCGGCTAATCCGATCTACGCACATGGCACGATAGTTAAAAGGAAAATACCATGGTCAAAGTCTACGAAATCAACGGCGTCACCCCCGTCGTCCACCCGTCCGCCTATGTGCACCCGAGCGCGGTGCTGATCGGCGACGTGATCGTCGGCCCGCGCTGCTATATCGGGCCGCTGGCCTCGATCCGCGGCGACTTCGGGCGCCTGATCCTGGAAGAGGGCGCCAATCTGCAGGACACCTGCGTGATGCACGGCTTTCCCGGCTGCGACACGGTGGTCGAAGTCGACGGCCATGTGGGCCACGGCGCCGTGCTGCACGGCTGCCGCATCGGCCGCAATGCGCTGGTCGGCATGAATGCGGTGGTGATGGACAACGCCGTCATCGGCGAAGAGTCCATCGTCGCCGCCATGAGTTTCGTGAAAGCCGGCATGATCGTCGCGCCGCGCAGCATGGTGGTGGGCACCCCGGCCAAGATCATTCGCAGCCTGACTGACGACGAGATCAAATGGAAAACCTCGGGCACCGGCCAGTACCACGAACTGGCCGTGCGCTCCATGCACACCATGCGCGAAGTCGAGGCGCTGACGCAAGTCGAACCGGATCGCCAGCGACTCAATTTTGAATCGGCGCTGCCGCTGCATCTGCACAAGAACGCGGCTGCGCAATAACCAATACAGGAATACGAACCATGGCTCATGTTTCAACTTTACAAAGTCTGATCGCCGGCCGCTGGCTGGGAGAATCGGCCGCCGTGCCGCTGCACAGCGCCCTGAACAACAACGTGATCTATCACACCCACGCCGAGAAGATCGATTTCGAGGAAGCCGTTACCTATGCCCGCAAGACGGGCGTGCCGGGCCTGATGGCGCTGGACTTCCAGCAGCGCGCCGCGCGCCTGAAAGCGCTGGCGCTGTACCTGGTCGGCCGCAAGGAAGAGCTGTATGTGATCTCGCATCTGTCGGGCGCCACGCGCGCCGACAGCTGGGTCGATATCGAAGGCGGCACCGGCACCCTGTTTGCCTACGCCAGCATGGGCAGCAACGAACTGCCGTCGTCGAACGTGCTGCACGAAGGCCCGGCCATCGCGCTCGGCAAGAAGGGCGGTTTCGCCGGCACCCACATCCTGGTGCCGCGCGGCGGCCTGGCCGTGCATATCAATGCCTTCAACTTCCCGATCTGGGGCCTGCTGGAAAAGTTCGCACCGAGCTTTTTGGCCGCCATGCCCTGCATCGCCAAGCCGGCCACCGCCACCAGCTATCTGACGCAGGCCGTGGTGCGCATGATGCATGAATCGGGCTTGCTGCCCGAAGGCAGCCTGCAGCTGGTGATCGGTTCCACCGGCGACCTGCTCGACCGCCTGAACGGCCAGGATGTCGTCACGTTTACCGGCTCGGCCGCCACCGCCGCCAAGCTGCGCACCAATCCGAACCTGATCGCCCAGTCGGTGCCATTCAACGGCGAAGCCGATTCGCTCAACTGCGCCATCCTGGCGCCGGACGTCACGCCGGACGACGTGGAGTTCGACCTGTTCGTCAAGGAAGTGGTACGCGAAATGACGGGCAAGTCGGGCCAGAAGTGCACGGCGATCCGCCGCGTGATCGTGCCCGATCATTTGTTGGATGCGGTCGGCGCGCGCCTGCGCGAACGCCTGGCCAAGGTGGTGGTGGGCGACCCCTCGATCGAGGGCGTGCGCATGGGGGCACTGGCTTCGAAAGAGCAGCAGAATGACGTGGCCGAAAGGGTCGCCACGCTGTCCAAGGGTAACGAGGTGGTGTTCGGCGCGGCCGACGGTTTTAATCCTTTGGGCGAAGGCGCTCTTGATGGCAGCTTCTTCTCGCCAACATTGCTGATGTGCCGCAACGCGTTTGGCAACGACGCCGTGCATGACGTGGAAGCGTTCGGCCCGGTCAGCACCATGATGGGCTACAGCGATATCGACGAAGCGCTGGCCTTGGCCGCGCGCGGCAAGGGTAGTTTGGTGAGCACGCTGGTCACGCGCGACCCGAAACTGGCCGCGCGCGTGGTGCCGCTGGTGGCCGCCACCCATGGCCGCGTGCATATCCTGGAACGCGAAGCGTCGGTCGATTCGACCGGCCATGGCTCGCCTTTGCCGCAACTGAAACACGGCGGCCCTGGCCGCGCCGGCGGCGGCGAGGAGCTGGGCGGCGTGCGCGCCGTGCGCCACTATCTGCAGCGCGCGGCGGTACAGGGCTCGCCCACCATGCTGGCGGCCGTCACCGGTGAATACGTGCGTGGCGCTGCCGTCAACGAAAGCCCGATCCACCCTTTCCGCAAGCACTTCGAAGACCTGAAAACCGGCGACTCGCTGCTGACACACCGCCGTACCGTCAGCGAAGCCGATATCGTCGCCTTTGGCGGCATTTCGGGCGACTTCTTCTACATGCACTTCGACGAAATCGCGGCGAAAGAGTCGCAGTTCGGCAAGCGCATCGCCCACGGCTACTTCGTGCTGTCGGCCGCCGCCGGCCTGTTCGTCTCGCCCGGCGTCGGCCCGGTGCTGGCCAACTATGGCCTGGACAACCTGCGTTTCGTGGCGCCAGTGGCCATCGGCGACACCATCCGCGCCCGCCTGACGTGCAAGCGCAAGGTCGACCGCAATCGCAAGGACGTGTTCGGCGTTGGCCAGGGCGTGGTGGCGTGGGATGTACAGGTGACCAACCAGAACGATGAACTGGTGGCCAGCTACGACATTCTGACGCTGGTGTCGAAGCGCGAGTGAGTGTTACAAGCCCAGGCCGAAGGGGTTATCGATGCTGTGCGCCGGCTCGGTGAACCACTTCGGTCCCACCTCCGTCATGTAAAAATGATCTTCATGGCGGATGCCGAATTCGCCCGGAATGCAGATCATCGGCTCGTTTGAAAAGCACATGCCCACATCGAGCGGCGTGGTGTCGCTGCCGACCAGGTAGGGCCACTCGTGGATATCGAGGCCGATGCCGTGGCCGGTGCGGTGCGGCAGGCCGGGCAGCTTGTAGCCGGGGCCAAAGCCATCCTCTTCCAATGACACGCGCGCGGCGCGGTCGACGTCGCCACACGGCAGGCCCAGCCGGGCTGCCGCAAACGCCGCCGCCTGGGCTTTCTTTTCGCTGTTCCACACACTGCGCTGGCGTTCGCTGATGGCGCCAAACACATAGGTGCGCGTGATGTCGGAAATATAGTTCATCACCTGGCAACCGGTGTCGATCAGCACCGTGTCGCCCGCTTTCAGGGTCTGCACGTAGTTTACGCCATGCGGATAGGCGGTCGCCTCGCCAAACAGCACGATGCAGAAATACGAGCGCGGCGCACCCACCTTGCGGTGCGCTCGGCTGATGAATTCTTCCACTTCCACCGTCGTGATGCCCTCGTAAAGCATGCTGGCCGTGGCCACGTGCACGGCCAGTGTCATGTCCATCACGCGCTGCATCAGGGCGATTTCGGCGCTGGACTTGCGACTGCGGCAGTACGCCGTGACTGCGCGCGCGTTTTCCAGCGCGTAGCCAGGGGCCAGCGGCTTGATGCCGTCGTAGATAAAGAAGGCGGCGCTTTCGCAGATGCCCACGCGCGGTGGTTGCTGCGCATTTTGCGCAATACCCATGCGCGCCAGCACGTCGACGAACAGCTGGTACGGGCTTTCATGCTCTTCCCAGCAATTGACACGGCCTTCGATCAGCATGAAACCTTGCAAGGTGCTTTCTTCAAACGCGGGAGCGATATATTCGAGCGCGCCGGACGCAGGCAGGATGGCGCCGACCATGCGTTCGCTGGCATACCATTTGGTGCCGGTGAAATAGGTGAGGTTGGCGCCCGCGTTCAGGTAGATGGCAGATACGCCCAAAGCGCGCATCTGCGCTTGCGCGGTGGCGATGCGTTGTGCGTGTTCGTCCGTGCCGATGGCGGCCATGCCGGCCGTCATGTCCGTCAAGGTGGACAGTGCTGCTTCAATTGATTTGCCGCCGATACCGATGCCGACGTTGCTGACGCTGCTCATACCTGCTCCAAGATGGGTTCTGAAGGCAGGCATGATAGCAGCCGCCCCCGGGGAAGGGGCGGCGGAAAAGCGACTTACTTTTCCAGCTGCGTGCGTACGCGGGCGATCGCCTTGCGTACCTGGTTCGGCGCGGTGCCGCCGACATGGTCGCGCGCGGCAACCGAGCCTTCCAGGGTCAGCACTGCGAACACGTCGTCGCCGGTCAATGGCGAGAACGCCTGCAACTGCTCCAGCGACAAATCGGCCAGGTCGCAGCCGGCGTCGACGCAGGCGCGTACTGCCAGGGCGACGGCTTCATGGGCGTCGCGGAACGGCAGGCCTTTCTTGACCAGGTAGTCGGCCAGGTCGGTGGCGGTGGCGTAGCCTTGCAGGGCGGCCGCGCGCATCGCTTCCGGTTTCACCGTGATGCCGCCGGCCATGTCGGCGAAGATGCGCAGGGTGTCGATCACGGTGTCGACCGTGTCGAACAGCGGTTCCTTGTCTTCCTGGTTGTCCTTGTTGTAGGCCAGCGGCTGGCCTTTCATCAGTGTCAGCAGGCCGATCAGGTGGCCGTAGACGCGACCGGTCTTGCCACGCGCCAGCTCAGGCACGTCCGGGTTTTTCTTTTGCGGCATGATCGACGAGCCGGTGCAGAAGCGGTCGGCGATGTCGATGAAGCCGATGCGTGGACTCATCCAGATCACCAGTTCTTCGGCCATGCGCGACACGTGCATCATCAGCACGGCGGAAGCGGCGCAGAACTCGATGGCGAAATCGCGGTCCGAGACGGCGTCCAGCGAGTTGTGGCAGACGTCGTCAAAGCCCAGCGTCTTGGCCACGCGCAGGCGGTCGATCGGGAAAGTGGTGCCGGCCAGTGCGGCCGCGCCCAGCGGCAGGCGGTTGACGCGCTTGCGCGTATCGGCCATGCGCTCGGCGTCGCGGCCGAACATTTCGACATACGCCAGCATATGGTGGCCAAACGTGATCGGCTGGGCTACCTGCATGTGGGTAAAGCCCGGCATGATGGTGTCGGCGTGCTGCTCGGCCAGGTCGGTCAGGGCGCCGCGCAAGGTGGCCAGCAGGGCAGTGATGTCGTCGATGGCGGAACGCACGTACAGGCGGATGTCGGTGGCCACCTGGTCGTTGCGCGAACGGCCCGTGTGCAATCGCTTGCCGGCGTCGCCCACCAGTTCGGTCAGGCGTTTTTCAATATTCAGGTGGACGTCTTCCAGGTCCAGCAGCCATTCGAACTGGCCGGCGGCGATTTCCTGCGAGATCTGCGCCATGCCACGCTGGATTTCTGCGTAGTCGGCCGGGCTGATGATGGCTTGTGCATGCAGCATTTCCGCATGGGCCAGCGAACCTTCGATATCGAACAGCGCCAGGCGCTTGTCGAAAAATACGGAGGCGGTATAGCGCTTGACGAGGTCCGAGACCGGTTCGGAAAACCGGGCCGACCAGGCTTCGCCCTTTTTGGAGAATTGATCAGTCATGAAAGAGGTCCTTTAGTGTACGGCGATTATAAACAAGGTTGGCCTGCATCAGGGCTTTTAGGGGCGCAGACAGGGTTGAGAAGGCCGGAAATGGGGCTTGCACGCATCAAAATGCGGCCTGTTGCGGGTTTTTCGGCCGTTTCTGCGTTTCGTCAGGGCTGTTTGTATTCTGTTCCGCGATTTGCGCGTTTGGTCGCAATCCGATGGCGTTGACGAGGGGGCAAGTTTAAAGTTCAATCATCGCAGCACACAACCACTGATCCCAGGGACTTGACCATGAACATCGCCAAAAACATCGAAGCCATCGCCATTGCCATCATCGCCGTTGCCGCCGCAGCCAGCATGGCCACCGCTTCGGTGCCGAAAGCGGTGGCCAACGCTGGCGCCAGCGCCGACGCCGTCACCACCCATGTGGTCTATGTCAGCGCCAAGCGCCTGAGCGCCGAAGAAAAAGCCGCACTGTAAGCGTGCTTCGGTCATGACTGCAGGCGCTTGTCGCCCTTTTCTTCTGCATATATTCCATCGATGGCACGATCTGGCGACGTCCGGACTTCCCTGACCATCGATATCCGTGGTTTCCGATGGTTCCGCGTCGAGTATCACGCACCGGTTTTCGTACCTCCACCAATCCAGAGACGATCGTATGGCGAAGGCCTTTTGCCCAGCCTTGCGTGGGCGCGTGAGCGAGCAGGCAGCTTGCCAGCGCGGCGAAGACACCTGGTTGGTGCCGGCGTCAGCACCGGACATTCTTGAGCCATGTTTTTTCTCTCGCCGATGACGCTTCCATTGGACGTCGCCAGGGCGTATCCGCGCCTGTGCAAAAATAATTGACGCAAGCTGTCACAACGCGCCGGCGCCGAACGTCTAAGTGATATGACCAGCGCATGGTGCGCGGTCATCAACCAACCACTGAGGTCATCATGTCCAATACCGCCCGCCTGCCTTTCTTTTCTCTCGCCCCCAATTCGCTCAAAGCGATGATCAATCTGTCGAAGTCGGCCAGCCAGGGCGCGATCGGCGAACGCATTTTCGAGCTGGTCAACCTGCGCGTGTCGCAAATCAACGGCTGCGGTGTGTGCGTCGACATGCATTGGCGCTTCCTGCTCAAACAGGGCGCCGAGCCGCGTCATCTGAATGCCATCGCCGGATGGCGCGAAGCGCCGTTCTTCAGCGCCCGCGAACGCGCCGCGCTGGCCTGGGCGGAAGCCGTCAATGCGCTGCCGCAGCGCGACGATACCGACGCCGCCTATCGCGAACTGCGCGAGCATTACACTGAAAACGAGGTGGTGGAACTGAGCTACGCCATCGCCGCGATTCGCGGTTGGAACGTGCTGAACCTGTCGCTGCGCAACCAGATTCCGGAAGAGCCGGCGCCAGGTTTCTAAACCCCCGCCGATCAATGTAGTATTGGGAAACAAGACCATCACCATGAGCCATCACACCGACACCGACTACCTGGCCCTCTTTACGGCGCTGCGCCCAAGGCTGTTTTCGATCGCCTATCGCATGCTGGGCGTGCGCGCCGATGCCGAGGATGTGCTGCAGGACGCCTGGCTGCGCTGGCATGGCGGCGACAAGGCGCAGATCCAGTCCTGCGAAGCGTGGCTGGTGTCGGTGGTGACCCGGCTGGCCATCGACCGCCTGCGCTCAAGCAAGGCCGATCGCGAGACCTATGTTGGCTGGTGGTTGCCCGAGCCGCTGGTCGAGCTGGATGAAAACACGCCGGAACGCGCGGTGGAGCTGGCCAGCGATGTCTCGTTTGCCTTCATGTGGGCGCTCGAGAGGTTGTCGGCCGACGAGCGCGCGGCCTTTTTGATGCGCCATGTGTTCGATGCCGACTATGTGGAAATTGCCGAAGTGCTGGGCAAGACCGAAGCCACTTGCCGCCAGCTTGCCCATCGTGCCCAGGTACGGGTACGCCAGGAGCGCCCGCGCTTCACCGTGCCCAGGGATGCGCACCGAGAACTGCTGGCGAAATTTACCGAGGCCGCCAGCAAGGGCGACCGCGCGGCGATGCGCGCCCTGATGTCCGACGACGTGCAACTGGTGGCGGACGGCGGCGGCAAGGTGAATTCCTTCCTGCATGTACTGAAAGGCGCGGGACGGGTCGCCGGCGTCTACTGGTCGCTGGAGCACCAGTTCCCGGCGCAAGTCCGCTATCGCGCCGCCCTGATCAACGGCGAACCTGGGCTGCTGCGCTATGTGGCCGGCAAGCTTGAATCGGTGCAGTCCTTCATCGTCGACGGCGAACGGGTGGTGGCGGTGTTCATCATGCGCAATCCCGACAAACTGCGGTCGGTTCCGCAAACCATCTGAGCGGGCTGCGGCCCTGCTTCACTATTCAAAGGAAAAAACATGAGTACCGAAATCAAGGTGCGGGTCGCTGTCGTCTATCACAGCGGCTACGGCCATACCGAACGTTTCGCCCAGGCAGTCGCGCAAGGCGCCGAACAGGCCGGCGCCGATGTCCTGCTGGTCAGCGTGGAACAGGCCGACTTGCACTGGCAGGAGCTGGAGCGCGTCGACGCCATCATTTTTGGCTGCCCCACTTACATGGGCAGCGCCTCGGCGGCGTTCAAGCAGTTCATGGATGACAGCTCGCCCCACGCATTTCTAGCGCAGAAGTGGCAGCACAAGGTCGCGGCCGGTTTCACGAATGCGGCAAGCCGCTCCGGCGACAAGCTGCAAACGCTGCAGCAACTGGCGATCTTCGCCGCGCAGCATGGCATGCACTGGGTTAATCTCGGCCTGCAGTCCGGGCATAACCGCTCGACCTCGACCGAAGACAGCCTGAACCGCCACGGCTTTTTTATCGGCGCCGCGGCGCAGTCCGATGCCGACCAGCCTGCGGAAAACACCGCCACGCCGGCGGACCTGGCGACGTGCGCCCACCTGGGCGCCAGGGTGGCCCTGGTGGCCAGCCAGCTCGCCCATGGGCGTGCAGCACTGGCCTGAGCCGCCGGTGCATGAGGTGAGTATCGATCGCTGCGTTTCATCGCAGCTTTTTGTATTCTGTCCCGCGTTTTGCGCGCTTTGTCGCAATCCGGTGGTGCTTGCAGGGCGATGCGCCTAAAGTTCAATCATCGCAGCACACAACCCACCGAACCACTCACGCAAAGGACATCATCATGAACATCGCCAAAAACATGGAAGCCATTTTCGTTGCCATCATCGCCATCGCTGCTGCCACCAGCATCGCCACCGCCTCGGTACCGAAGTTCCGCGCCGCGCCAGCGTCCGTGGTTGCCAGTGCCGATGTCACGCATGTGGTCTACGTCAGCGCCAAACGCCTGAGCGCCGAAGAAAAAGCCGCGCTGTAAGAATTTCGATCATGCCACAAGCAGTTCCCGCAACAGCATCCGCAGCACACCGCAATACCACATCACAGGCAGTCAGGACGGGCGGCGCCCCCGGTTCTTTCCAGCCTTGCTGACAGCCATGCCAGTCATCATTGCCCGCGTCAACTACCAGCGCAAAAAAGTGGCGATTCCGCCTTTGATCTTGCTGCAATGCAGCACCCGTCTGTGAGTATAATCCTGCGCTTGCGTGTCTGTACCCAGCATGCTCGTCAACAGGAAGTCTCACTCACAACCAAAGGAATCTTCGTGCATCGTTCGCTTATCAGCGCCGCCTGCTGCGCCCTGTTCGCTCTCGCCACACCCTCGCTGCATGCCCAGCAAGCCCCCAATGCCGCCGCTCCCGTCTCCGGCATCGACATGAAAACGCTCGACACGGCAGTGCGTCCGCAAGACGATTTCTACGCCTACGTCAACGGCATCTGGACCCGCAACACCGAAATCCCGGCCGACAAATCGGTCTGGGGCACGTATATCGAATTGCGTGAAATCGCCCAGGGCCAGCTGCGCGCCCTGATCGACGCCACCGTCAAGAATCCCGGCAAGGCCGGCAGCGAAACGCACAAGATCGCCGACCTGTACACCAGCTTCATGAATGAGAAGGCGCGCGACGCCGCCGGCTTCAAGCCCCTGCGCGTGGAACTGGCGCGCGTGGCAGCCATCAAGGACAAGAAGGAATTGCCGGCGCTGTTCGCCTTTTTGCAACGCAGCGGCATCCAGACGCCATTTTCGGCCGGTGTCGCGCCCGATGCGCAAGACCCGGAAAACTACACCGTCAATATCAGCCAATCCGGCCTGGGCCTGCCTGACCGCGACTATTACCTGAAGGACGACGACGCCAAGCTGGTGGCCGTGCGCGCCAAATACCTGAAGCATATCGAAACCATGCTGGCCATGAGCGGCGACAAGGCTGCCGCCGCGCATTCCGCCCAGGTGCTTGACATTGAAACGCGCCTGGCTGCGGCGCAATGGACGCGCGTGCAGATGCGCGATCCCGTCAAGTCTTACAACCGTGTCGCCTTCGACCAATTCGGCGAGCTGGCGCCGGCGTTTGACTGGAAGGCCTACTTTGCCACCGCCGGACTGGCGCCAAAGGCGTCGTCGGCAGTGGTGCGCCAGCCCAGCTTTTTCACTGGCTTTTCGGCAGCCGTGGCCGAGATTCCGCTGGAATCCTGGAAGAGCTACCTGAACTGGCGCATCGTCGAAAGCTATGCGTCCTTCCTGGACAGCGCCACCGTCAAGGAGCGCTTCGCCTTCGAAGGCACGGTGCTGCGCGGCGTGCCGCAAAGCGAACCGCAGTGGCAACTGGCGCTGCGCTTTACCGACAACGCCATCAGCGACGCGGTCGGCAAGCGCTATGTGGAAATGTACCTGCCGCCTGAAACCAAGCCGCGCGTGATGGCCATGTTCGACAATTTCGTCGCTTCGTTCAAAGAAGGCATCGACAATCTGGACTGGATGAGCCCGGAGACCAAGAAAGAAGCGCAACTGAAGCTGGCAGGCCTGAAGCCGAAGATCGCCTATCCTGAAAAATGGCGCGACTACAGCAGCATGAAAACCCAGCCGAACGACCTGATCGCCAACGTGCGCGCCGCGCGTGCCTGGGGCCGCCAGAACAACCTGGACAAACTGGGCAAACCGGTCGACCGCGACGAATGGTCGATGACGCCGCAAACCGTCAACGCCAGCTACAGCCCGGCGCTCAATTCCATCACGATACCGGCCGCGATCCTGCAGCCGCCATTCTTTAACGTGAAGGCCGAAGACGCGGTCAACTACGGCCTGCTGGGCATCACCTTCGGCCATGAAATCAGCCATGCGTTCGACGATTCCGGTAGCCAGTACGACGCCCACGGCCGCCTGCGCAACTGGTGGACGGCGGATGACCGCACTGCCTTCAAGGCGCGCGCGGCAGGCCTGGTCAAGCAGTATGGCAGCTACAGCCCGGTGCCTGGCTACCATATCAACGGCGAGCTGACCCTCGGTGAAAACATCGGCGACAACTCCGGCCTGTCGCTGACGTATAACGCTTATCGCCGCTCGCTCGGTGGCAAGCCTTCACCGGTGATCGATGGTTTGACGGGCGAGCAGCGCCTGTACATCGGCTTCGCGCAGAAATGGCGCGCCAAGCTGCGCCCCGAAGCGGCCATCGCGCAGATCAAGAGCGATCCGCATTCGCCCGGCGAATTCCGCGCCAAGGGCACCGTGATGAACCAGCCAGGCTTTTACGAGGCGTTCGGCATCAAGCCGGGCGACGCCATGTATCTGCCGCCGGAGCAGCGCGTGATCATGTGGTAAGGCTGTAACGATGGTCCCGCCGGCCCGCGATACTACGCGTCAGGGCCCGGCGGGACCAGGCCGTGCTGCTCCCGCAGATGGCGCGCCAGATGCCGGCCATGGCCGGCATCGATCACCTGTTCGGCTGTCGGCAAATATTTATCCACCACCTCATCCATCAGATGGCAGGCATCCTCGAACGGTTGCCTGCACTGCATACACTCCAGCCGCTCATCTTCACTCAACAAATAGCTCCGCTTTCTTTGGCTGGTGTCCGCCAGGTCGACATACCACGTTTCGCACTCGTAGCACTGCACCGAAATATGGCCGCAAGACGGACAGCGCAGGAAGACAAGGTCTTCGTCGCCGCAGCAGTGGAAGTGGGTATAGTCGACGTCGCCGTCGGTCAGCAGGGCGGGGTTGTGGGGTGTGATATCGGACATGCTGGTGAGGTTGGATCAATCGAGGTGCATTGTCAACTCGAAGGCGCTTCCCTTTTCCGAGTAGCGCCAGCCCTTGTCCAGTGCCTGCCTGATGGCGTCCTCGACAATCGAGGGCGTTACAGCACGCGTATCGCCCACCAGCCAGTCATGAGGACGTGCCAGGTTGGTAATCACAAGCAGCGTGCTGCCGCCACCATCGTCATATTCCAACTGCAAGAGTCAGCGTGCGCCCATCGCAAGCCTGTGCGGGCGTTATGCGCGAACGTACCGACCATCGATGTGGCATGGCATGGACCATGATGCCACGACTGCCTTTTTTGCGATTGACATGCTTCCTGGCCTCCTTACTGCCAATGCATCAAACAAGGCGGTATCAGCAGCAGCAAGGCCAGCACCAGGTAGATCAGCTGTAGCGGGATCATCCACTTGGCCCAGGTGATCCATGGTACCCGCGCCAGCGCCAGTACGCCGACGGTGATGCCGGAGGTGGGGATCATCGGCGTGGTGAATTCGCCGAACTGGAATGCCAGGATCGCCGTCTGGCGCGTTACGCCGACCAGGTCGGCCAGCGGCGCCATGATGGGCATGGTGAGGGCGGCCTGGCCACTGCCGGAGTGGATGAAGAAGTTGATCACGGTCTGCATGAAGAACATTTTCTGCGCGGCGAACACGGGGCTCGATGAGGCCACCAGCGGCGTCAGGGCATGCAGCATGGTGTCGATGATCTGGGCGTCGCGCGCCAGGATCATGGTGGCGCGGGCCAGGGCGATCACCAGCGCCACGCCGACCATGTCGCGCGCGCCCTGCACGAAAGACGCGACCAGGCTGTCGGCATCCAGGCGCCCGACCAGGCCCACCACGATCGCCATCACCAGGAACAGGGCGGCGATTTCGTCGATGAACCAGTCGTACTTGACCACGCCCACCACCATCGTCAGCAAAGTCCCCAGGAAGATCCACAGCACGGCGCGGTGGGTGCGCGTCATGCCGGCGAAGCTGTCCAGGTCCATCGTGTGCTCGCGGCGCTTTTCGATGTCGAGCTGGTAAGTCGGGCTTTTCTCGGGGTGGCGCTTGATGCGCGCCGCGTACCACATCAGGAACAGGATGCTGACGGCGGTGGCGATGCTCCAGACGATCAGGCGGTAGCCGATGCCGGAAAAGATCGGCACGCCGGCGATGCCCTGCGCGATGCCAACATTGAAGGGGTTCAGGAAGGCGGCGGAAAAGCCCACTTGCGAACCGAGAAACGGAATCGAGACGCCGGTGATGGTGTCGTAGCCCAACGCCAGCGCCAGCGGCACGAAGATCAAAATGAAGGGGATCGCTTCCTCGTTCATGCCGAAGGTGGCGCCGCCGAGGGAAAACATGGTGAAGAAGACCGGGATAATGGCCGCGCGCACGAAGCGCGAACTGGTGTGGGCCTTGGCGATGGCCTTGATCAGCGAGTCGAACGCTTCGGTTTTCTGCAGCACCGCAAAGGCGCCGCCGACGATCAATACGAAACCGATGATCAGGCTGGCGTCGACAAAGCCCTTGATCGGCGACATCATCAGGGCGGCCAGGCCCTGCGGCTTGTTGGCCACGTAGTGAAACGTGCCGGGGATGATCAGCTGCTTGCCGTTGACCAGCTGGGTGTCGAATTTGCCACCCGGGACCAGCCAGGTGGCCAGTGCGATCATGGCCAGGATGGCGCACAGCAGCACGAAGGTATTGGGCAGCTTGAACGATTTTTTCATGTTGGACGATTTTCTTATTGGCTCAGCAGGCTGCCGCCGCGGTAGGCGATTGCACCGGCCACCTTGCCGACGTTCATGCCGCGCAGCACATGGCGGTGCGCGCTGCGCGCAAAGAACACGCCGGCCACCGTGCAGCGCAGGGTGGTGGTGTCGCCGCTGACAGGGTCGATCACGTCGGCCACCGCGTCGCCGGCCTCCAATACGTCACCCATTTCGCGCAAGTACACCAGCACGCCCGCATGCGGCGCCAGGATCGGCTCCACGCCGGCCAGCGGTGTGGGCACGCATTGCGGCGCTGGCAGGTCGTCGGCCGCACCGGAAATGTCCAATACGCCCTCGATGGCGAGGAAGCGCAGCAGGGCCCGGGCGTCCTGTTCGGCCAGCGCGTAGTTCACTTCCACTTCGCCGCGCAGCTCCACCGTCACCGACAAACAGGCGGCCGGTATTGGATAGCGGCCCTGGAAATGGCTGTCCAGGTCCCACCACAGGCGGCTGCACGCTTCGTCGAACGGCTCTTCGCCGGCCGCCAGTTCCAGCAGCACGGCGCGCGCGCCCAACAGGGCGGTGAGGGGCGCCAGTTGCGCCGCTAGCGGCGTGCCGGTGTACAGGTGCAGGGCAGCCTCATTGTCGCAATGCAGGTCGAGCACGATGTCGGCGTCGATCGCCATGCCAAGCAGGGTTTTTTTCAGGGTTTCCGCATCGGTGCGTGGCTGCCACGAGGCGACCGCGTCGCGCGCCTGCTGGCGGATCAGCGCCACGTTGGTGCCGGTATCCGGCCCCAGTTGGCCGTCGAGCGTGGTTTTCAGTTCATCGGCCACATGGCGGTAGGCGCGGTTGAAATTGATGCCGGTCGACAGGTCAAAACGGCCGAATGGCGCGCCGTGGATCGCTTGCGCCAGGCCGATCGGATTTGCCGCCGGTACCAGGATGATTTCGCCGAGGATCTTGCCGGCCGCTTCCAGCGCCAGCAGTTCGCGCCGCAGGAATTGCGCCACCAGCATGCCCGGCACTTCGTCCGCATGCAGGGCGGCCTGGATATACACCTTCTTGCCGCTGCGGCTGTCGGCCGCCGCGCTACCGAAATGGAAACTGCTGAGTTGATAGGCAACGCTGGCGTGCGGCGTGGAGATGGTGTGCTGGCGAACTTGCATGATGAGGCGCTCCAAAACGGGGCATGGTGGGTGGGTTTTGCGTCGATTATGTAGCATTATTTTCACTAAGTAAATAAATGAAAATCCTTTTACAGATATTGATTGAGTTTTGTTTTTGATATGAGTACAGTGGCTTGCGGCAGACGTTTTCAGAACCATGCCGCATGTCCTTTGCACGCAACAAACACAGGCCGCCAGTGATATGAAGTCAACCGCCAGTCCTGCCTCCGTCGCCGGCGTTCACGCGCCCGATGCGGCGTTTGCGCAGTCCGCGCTGGGGCAGACCCTGATGCGCGTGCTGGCCAGCGGTTCGGCTTCGCACCGGCAGATCGCCGACTATTTGCTGCGCAACCAGCTGCGCGTCACCGCGCTCGGCATCGAAGAACTGGCCGACAGTTGCCAGGTGTCGACTGCCACCATCAGCCGTTTTGCGCGCGATATCGGCCAGAAGAATTATTCGGCCATGCGCGGCGCCATGGCCGAAACCCTGCAGTCGCTGTTGCAGCCGGTGGACAAGCTGCGCCACACCATCGAACATCGCGCGCGCGCCACTTCGCCCGTCACGCAAAGCCTGGAATACGCGGCCGCCAATATCGCCGCCACCGCAGATGGCCTGTCACTGGCGCAGATGCAGGCGGTGGTACGGCGCCTGACGCGGGCCAGGGTGGTGTATGTGATGGGTTTTGGCCTGTCGGCCAACCTGGCCGGCATGCTGGTGCAGCACTTGCAGCCGTTCTGCCCGCACGTGGTGGAAGTGGTCGGCATCGGCGGCTCGGAAGTGGCGGCCGGCCACCTGGTCAACCTGACGGCGCACGATGTGCTGGTGGTGATCTCGTTTCCGCGCTATACGCTCGATTGCATCGGTCTTGCCAGCTTTGCGCGCGACCGCGGTGCGCATATCGTCGCGCTGACCGATTCGCCGGCCTCGCCGCTGGCCGAACTGGCCGACCATGCCTTGTTTGCGCAAAGCACCCATCCGGTACTGCCCAGCAGCGCCAGCACGGCGCTGGCCATGATCGAAGCGCTGGCCGTGGCGCTGATGGTGTCGAACAAGGGCAATGTCGAAAAAGCCGCGCGCCTGAGCGATGTCATTGCGGCCTACCTGTATGGCGGCGAACATGGCGTGCAGGGCCCAAGAAAATCGGCAGTAAAGCAACATAAAAGCAGGGCAGTTCAAAAAAAGCAATCCATATAAAAATTCAGGGTAAACACCATCGGGAGCTTACAAATGCAATTGGAAAATAGAAGCAAGCGCGCTTTGCCGCGCGAATCCGAACTGGCGCGCTCGGTACGGCTGGCGCTGGGGGCGGTCGGCATGACGGCGGCGCTGGGCATGCTGGGCACTGGCGCGCTGGCGCAGACGGCGGACGGCGAAATCGACCCTAGCTTGCGCCGCGTGGAAATCACCGGTTCGGCCATCAAGCGGCTCGAATCGGAAACCGCGCTGCCGGTGCAGGTGATCACGCGCGCGGACATTGAAAAGGCGGGCGTGACGACGGCGGCCGAACTGATGGCGCGCGTGTCGGCCAACGTCGGCGGCCTGACGGACGGCGCCAGCATCAATGTGGGCGGCGACCAGCGCGGCTTCAACAGCGCCAACCTGCGTGGCGTGGGCACCTCGTCGACCCTGGTGCTGCTCAATGGCCGGCGCATGGCCAACTTCGCCTCGCCCGGCGACGACACGGGCGTGGACCTGAACAATATCCCGGCCGCCGCGCTGCAGCGCGTGGAAGTGCTGCTCGACGGCGCTTCGGCCCTGTACGGCACCGACGCCATCGGCGGCGTGATCAACTTCATCACGCGCAAGGATTACCAGGGCCTGGACCTGAACGTGTATGGCAGCCGCACCGATGAAGGCGGCGCCGGCAAGCGCACCGCCAGCATCACGGCCGGCACCGGCAACCTGGAGACGGACGGCTACAATGTGTTTGCCGTGCTCGATGTGCAGAAGACCGATCGCCTGAGTACCTCGCAGCGCAAGTTCATTCCCAACCTGCAGATCCCGCAGCGCCTCGGCCATTTGCTGTCGAGCTTTACCAGTCCGGCCAATATTCGCCTCAGCAGCGCCCAGCGCACGCACCTGCAGGACAACGGTTTTCTCCTCAACGGCCAGCCGATCACGAACCGCCAGATCAATTTCGCGATTCCGAACTGCGCGCCGGCGGCCAATCTGTACCTGCCGAACGGCACCGGCGGCGTCGATGGCTGCACCTATGACTACATGGGCGACACCGAGCTGTATCCGAAGACCGACAAGCAGAACCTGCTCACGCGCGGCGTCTTCAAGATCAATAACGACCACCAGTTGTATGCGGAAGCGGCGTTGAGCCGCTCGCGCAGCTATTACGTGGGTTCGTCGGCGCGCGTGATCGGCTATCTCGATGCCAGCCGTGTGCCGCAACTGGCCAATGCCGGCTTCGGCACGGCGCTCGACGAAGACGGCGAGCCGGTCGGCAGCGAACTGGAACTGCGCATGCGCCTCAATGAAGCGGGCATGCGCACCAGCGAGCTGACCAGCGAAAGCCAGCGCTACGTGGTGGGCGCCACCGGCACCATGGCCGGCTGGGATTATGACGTGGGCCTGAACCATAGCGTCAACGTGGTCAAGGACCGCGACACGCATGGCTATGTGCTGTACGACCAGCTGCTGGCAGGCATCGCGGACGGCCGCATCAATCCGTTTGGTCCATCGAGTGCGGAAGGCCGAGCGCTGCTCGACAGCATCCAGGTCAACGACGAAGTGCGCCATGCGCGCGGCAGCATGGACTCGCTCGACTTCAAGTTCTCGCGCGCTCTGATGGCGATGGGTGGCGGCGACCTGGCGCTGGCGGTTGGCGGTGAAGTGCGGCGCGAACGCACCGAGTTCCGTCCCTCGGCTCTGCTGATGAGCGACAATATCAACAACGACGCGGCGCCCGAAGGCGGCGTGGCCACCAGCGACAGCCGCAACGTGCAGGCCATCTACGGCGAACTGCTGCTGCCGTTTACCAAGCAGTGGCAGGCGCAATTGTCTGGCCGCTACGACCATTACCAGCAAGTGGGCGGTGCGCTCAGTCCCAAGATCGGCCTGACCTTCATGCCGAACAAGCAGGTGCTGATGCGCGCCTCGGCCGGCAAGGGCTTCCGCGCGCCGTCGATGTCGGACCTGCACCGTCCTACCGTCTACAGCAGCACGGCGACCCTGCCCGATCCGGTCTACTGTGCCGAAGAGGGCAATGATTATTCGGTCTGCGCCGACAACTGGGATACGCGCCGCTACAGCAACGACAAATTGAAACCGGAACGCAGCCGCCAGTTCTCGGCCGGCCTGGTGCTGGAACCGAGCAAGCACTGGACCTTCAGCGCGGACTACTGGAACATCAAGCGCACCAACCTGATCAGCGAGATCGGCGACGATATTATCCTGGGCAACCTGGCCAAGTACGGCGACCTGGTGCACCGCGACGAAGATGGCCTGATCGATTACATCGAACTGCGCAAGGAAAACCGCGGCGGGCAAAAAGCCTCGGGCATTGACCTGACGGCCGACCTGCACGGCGTGAAAACGGCGTGGGGACGTTTCGGCGGCCACCTGAGCGGCACCTATGTGCTGGCATCGAAAATCCAGACCAGTCCCGGCGACGCCTATATCAGCAACCTGAATGCGTTTGTCACCGACGGCGTGGTGCAGCGCTGGCGCCATACGATCACCCTGGACTGGGACCTGGGCCCGTATTCGGCCAGCCTGTCGAACACCTATTCGACCGGCTACAAGGACCAGAACTCGGCCATCAATATCGACGATGGCAGCGTGGTGGCGGCCAACCGGGTCAAGGCCTACACGCTCTGGGACATGTCGGGCGCCTACGCTTTCAGCAAGCAGTTCAAGCTGCGCGCCGGCATCCAGAACCTGTTCAACACCAGCCCGCCGTATTCGAACCAGGCCTATTACTTCCTGTCCGGGTATGATCCAACTTATACGGATCCGCGCGGCCGGCGCTTTTATGCCAGCGCAAACTATAGCTTCAAGTAACAAGGTCGTTGTAGTGTGCGGCGCGCGTGTTGCGCGCGCCGTTTTCATCGTATTTGAAAGGCACCATGAAATCGATCACCATCCCGCTTCAACAATTGTGCAACGCCTTTGTGCTGATGGTGGCGCTGGCCATCACGGGCATGCAGGCCGTGGCCGCACCTGCCACGCCAGCCGTTCCCGCCAATGCGCCGCAAGGCACGCTGGTGATCATCGGCGGCGGCTTGCGGGCCGACAACGCCGAAGTGTGGCAGCGCATCGTCGACCTGGCGGGCGGCAAGGGCGCGCGCATCGCCGTGATGGCATCCGCTTCCATCAACCCTGAAAAATCGGGCGCCAGCATCATGGCCAAGCTCAATCAGTATGGCGCCGACGCCTTTTTCGTACCGCTGGGTGTGAAACTGGCCAATAGCGATTACCGCAAGGCGGCCGAAGACCCGGCCATCGTGACCCAGATCAAGTCGGCCAGCGGCATCTATTTTGCCGGCGGCGACCAGGGCCGCATCACCCAGGCGCTACTGCGCCCGGACGGCAGCCGCACCGCCGCATTGGAGGCCATCTGGTCGGTGTATCGCGGCGGCGGCGTGATCGCCGGCTCCAGCGCCGGCGCCGCCATCATGAGCACCACCATGTTCTACGATGCGCGCCCGGTGCTCGACATGCTGAAAATGGGCGTGACGGACGGGCGTGAAATTGCCCCTGGCCTGGGCTTTATCGGCAGCGACGTGTTCGTCGACCAGCACTTGCTGGTGCGCGGCCGCTTTGCGCGCATGATTCCCGTAATGCTGAAAAAAGGCTATCACATCGGCCTGGGCATCGATGAAAACAGCGCCATGATCGTCGACGCCAAGCGCGACGTGGAAGTGATCGGCTACAGCGGCGCGCTGCTGATCGACCTGTCGGGCGCCATCAGCGACCGTGGCGTGAAGAACTTCAATATCAGCAATGCCGCCATCAGCTACCTGGACCGGGGCGACAAGTTCAACCTGATCACCAAGGTATTCACCCCATCGCCGGACAAGGCCGACAACAAGCTCGATCCGAACCAGCCCGACATGCGCGAACCGGTGTTTACCAACGATATCCTCGGCAATAACGCCGTGCTGGACCTGATGGGCAACCTGATCGACAACGCCCAGCAGGAAGCGATCGGCATCGCCTTCGGCAACCCGCGTGATCCGTACCCGGACCTCGGTTTCGAATTTCGGTTCAGCAAGACCGTCAACAGTGTTGGCTACAGCTCGACCGAAGCGGAAGCGTATTCAGTGTTGAAACTGCGCCTCGATATCCGTCCGATCCAGCTGCGCCAGCCTTTGTACCGCTACAAATAAGCGTCAAGCCACCGCCAGGGTGTCGAGCAGCGCGATCAGCCTGGCGGTCTCGATCGGCTTGACGAAATGATGGTCGAAACCAGCCGCGCTGGCTTCCTGCCTGGCCTGCTCGTCGCCGTAGCCGGTCACCGCAATCAGTACCGCGCCGGCCAGTTCTGGCACCGCGCGGATCTGGCGCGCCAGCGCGTAGCCGTCCAGGTCGGGCAGGCCGATATCGAGCAGGAACACATCGGGAACGCAGCTCTGCGCGCGTTGCAGCACCTGCAGTGCATGATGTTCGATGAATACCTGGTGGCCCGTGGTTTCCAAAAACATGGCCAGCATCTCGGCCGCATCGACGTTATCGTCGACTACCATCACCTGCAGCGCGGTCCAGCCGGCGCCACGCTCCTGGGCGGCCGCCAGCGGCGAAGTGGTGCGCTCTTCCTCCGCCATCAAATGCGGCAGGCAGATGGCAAAGCGGCTGCCCAGGCCCAGGCCGTCGCTGCTGGCCACCACCTCGCCGCCATGCAGCTCGACCAGGCTTTTCACCAGCGCCAGTCCAATGCCCAGGCCTCCCTGCGCACGGTCGGTCTCGCGTTCGGCCTGGGCGAACAGTTCAAACGCGTGCTCCAGCACCTTGGCTGTCATGCCGATGCCGTTATCAAGCACGGCCAGCCTCACTTTACCGCCGTCGATATCGATGCTCAAGGCGATATTACCGCCATGCGGCGTGTACTTGGCCGCGTTGTTGAGCAGATTGGCCACCACCTGCACCAGGCGTTTCGGGTCGCCCAGTACCAGCGCCGAAGCTGCCTGGGTCTCTACCCTCAGGCGGTGGCCACGGCTTTCGATCAAGGGACGCACCTGCTCGATCGCATCGGCCACCACGCGCTTGATGTCGGTGCGCACCTTCACCAGCGGGATCATGCCGCGCGTGACGCGCGAGACGTCGAGCAGGTCGTCGATCAAACCGCTGATATGGCGTACCTGACGCCCGATCACGGCGCTGGCCTGCTGCACCCGGGCCGGGTCGGTGCTGGCCAGCTGCAGCAGGTTGGCCGCCGCCGAAATCGGCGCCAGCGGATTGCGCAGCTCATGCGCCAGCATCGCCAGGAATTCATCCTTGCGCCGGTCCGCCTCGCGTAGCGCCTGTTCGGTGCGCGTGCGTTCGCTCACGTCGCGAAACATCAGCGCGACCTTTTTTTCTTCGGCCGGCCCGACGCGGATCGCGTACACATCGAACCAGCGGTTCATCGGCTCCGAGCCTTCCATGAAGCGGATCGATTCGCCCGTCAACCCCACCTTGCCGTAGATGTCGAACCAGCGCTGTTCCAGGTCCGGCACCAGCTGCCTGGCGGTCTTGCCGACCGGGTCGACCAGGCCGGTCTGCCGCTCGAACGCCGGATTGACTTCCAAAAACAGGTAGTCGGCGGGCTTGCCCGCATCGTCGACGATGATCTGGATCACGGCCAGGCCTTCGTCCATCGAGTCGATCACTGTCACATACGATTGCTTGAGTTTTTCGCGCACGCGCACTTCGCCGGTGACGTCGGTGCAGATCGCCAGCACGCCAAGCACCCGTTCTTCATCCTGGATCGGACTGCAGCCATAGGTCCAGTACACGTCTTCGCGCCGGCCGTGGCGGGTCACCGGTACCAGCGCATTTTCATGCCAGGTCGCGCCGCGGCCGGCCATCACGTCATCGACGTCCGGGCCGATGATATGCCAGGCCTCGGCCCAGCACTCCTCGCCGCGCTGGCCCAGCGCGCTCGGGTGGCGCTCCGGTCCCATGGTGCGGCGGTAGGCGTCGTTGTAGAACTGATACAGCTCGTCGCCCCACCAGATGAACATCGGGTGATTGCTGGTCAACAGCAGGCGCAACGTCGATTTCAGCAGCGGCGGCCATTGATCGGGCACGCCCATTGGATGTGACGCCCAGTCGTGGCTGCGCATCAGGGCGCCCATTTCGCCGCCACCGGCGAGAAAGCCGGGCGGCGGCGTGTTTGACAAGTCGGTTTGCTTCACGTGATTACCTTTCAGTTTCAAACGGCCTGAAACCGGGCCATCACCACGCGATTGTAGCAAGCTCTTCAATCAAAACCGCTGTCTTTGTCGCTACAATGTGCTGCGGCGAACGATGAATGTTTGCCGCTTTTTTGCTCAACTCCGTTTTCAGGAACGCCATGCAGCTCACCATCATCCGATCTTTTCTTTCCGCTCTGGCGCTGGCCGCCTGCGTGCTTCCGCTCGCGCAGGCGGCACAGCCGGCCACCATGCGCCTCGACTACCAGCACAGCGGCAATGCACTGGGCGAGCACTATGCGGTCGAACGCGTGCTGGTCGAACCCCTTCCCTGGCCGGGCAGCATGGCGCGCACCATCGACGACAGCAACCGTGGCGTCAACATGGTGGAAGTGGTCGATATCAAGACCGGCAAGGTGCTGTACTCGCGCGGCTTTTCCACCATTTTTGGCGAGTGGAGCAGTACCGACGAGGCAAAAACCACCACCCGCGCGTTCCAGGAATCGGTGCGCTTCCCGCAGCCCGAGCAGCCGGTGCGCGTGCGCATATTGAAACGCGACGAGCGCGGTTTGTTTTCCATCGTCTGGTCTGTCGATGTCGACCCGAAGGCGCAGGACGTGATCCGCCAGCAGCCGCCAGCGCTGGTCAAGCCGATCCCCATCCGCGTCAGCGGTGCTTCGGCCGACAAGGTCGACCTGCTGATTCTGGGCGATGGCTACACAAGCGCCGAGATGGGCAGTTTTGAGGCGACTGCGCGCAAACTGGCCGACCATCTGTTTACTGTCTCGCCGTTTCGCGAGCGGGCGAACGATTTCAATGTGTGGGCCATGGCCGCGCCGACCCAGGAGTCGGGCGTGTCGCGCCCGTCGACCGGCGTGCATCATGCGTCGCCACTGGGCACGCGCTACGATATCTTCGGCAGCGAGCGCTATGTGCTGACCACCGACAACCGCGCGCTGCGCGACCTGGCCCAGCATGCGCCGTATGAATTCATCGAAATCCTCGTCAATAACGACACCTATGGCGGTGGCGGCATCTTCGGCCAGTTCAGCACGGCGGCGGCCAATAACGATTGGGCCAACTACCTGTTCGTGCACGAATTCGGCCACCATTTCGCCGGCCTGGCTGACGAGTACTACACTTCGCCGGTGGCCTACCAGTCGAATGGTGAACGCCAGGAACCGTGGGAGCCGAACGCCACCGCGCTGCGCGATCCAAACAAGCTGAAATGGAAAAGCCATGTGAAGGCGGGCACGCCGCTGCCCACGCCATGGCCCAAGGACGTGTATGACGCCCATGCCCGCGAATACCAGAAACAACGCGCGGCCCTGCGTGCCGCGAATCGCCCGGAAAGCGAAATGAGCGCGCTGTTCAAGGCCGACCTGGCGCGTACCGAGCAGCTGTTTTCAAAGGCGCCGCAGCGCCATGCGGTGGGTGCGTTCGAAGGCGCCAACTACGAGTCGACCGGTTTCTACCGGCCCGAGATGCAGTGCATCATGTTTGACCGGAGCGAGACCTTCTGCTCGGTGTGCCAGGATGGCATCAGCACCATCATCGACCTGTATGCCGGCACGCCGAAACGTTGACCCGCCATGAAAAAGACCATCATCATCATTCTCATCGCCCTGCTCGCTGTCTATGTCGTCAAGCGGATGGTAGTGGACCCGTATTTGTGGAAAAAGGCCATCGCCACGCCCGAACATGCCTTGAAAGTTGGGAGCTTTGTTTTCAACCAGCGGCGTGGCCATAATGGCAGCCAGAGCATGGAAAGCCAGTATTTCATTCTCAAGGTGACGGAAATCCAGGGCGACTACGTACGGATGTCCGTGATCAGGAAGCTGAGAGCCGGCGACCAGATCGTGCAGGGTGATTTTTCCACCACAAAACAGGCGTATGCGCAGGCCAAGGGCAGCATCAGGCAACTCGTCATTACCGGCATATCACGCGACGATCTGTATGGCAGAAGGACCGGCCGCGATCCGCTGCAGATCGATGATTATTTGCTGGAGAAATATCCAGCGCTGAAAACATCGCGCTATTATTTCGAGGATGTGCCCGAGAATAAAAGGAATCGCCCGGTACCCGGTGATCGGATGGAACGCGAAGAGTATTTCACCCTGGTCTATTCAAAAAAAGAAATCATTGAACATGGCCGGCTGGTCGGGTGGATACTGAATAACAGTCCCGAACCGGAATTGTCGAATATATCGGAGAAGATCGATCTGATACTGAATTAGTCTGTGGAACAGTGCGCCGCACAATAGGGGCACTGTCATGGCATGGTCATGGTATTACGGTAGAATTTGATTCAGATCAATGTTGCATCGCCGCAAACGCCGTTATAGTTGTCCCGTATCAAGGTATCTTGACCGCGCGCACCATGCCCTACGGACGCGCCGTCAAGCTGTTGCCATTTATGGAATTCAGACGGAAACGCCACAGACATGAAGATGCACGTTAGCGCAGAAGATGTTCAGCATCAGCTCAATCCCCATACCCCCATCGTTTTGCCGTATGCCCGCGCCGGCAGCGTGACCCTGGCCACCTGCGCACGCAGGCTCAATACGGGCGCGGCGCGCTGCATCAGTGCTACCACCCCCTGGCCCGACCTGCTGCCGCCGCAGCCGCGAGCGTGAGCATGACTCTTCCGCTATTCGGCTTGCAGGGCAAGCGCGGCCTGGTAGTCGGCATCGCCAATGACCAGAGCATCGCCTGGGGCTGCGCCCGTGCGCTGAGCGCGGCCGGTGCGCAACTGGCGCTGACCTGGCTCAATGACAAGGCGCGCCCGCACGTGGAACCGCTGGCGCAGCAGCTGGGTGCGGCCATCACGGCGCCGCTCGACGTTTCCGTGCCGGGCCAGCTCGAAGCACTGTTCGAACAAATTCAACAGCAATGGGGCGGCCTCGATTTCCTGGTCCACTCGATCGCCTTTGCGCCGAAGCAGGACCTGCACGGCCGCGTGACGGACAGCTCGGCCGCCGGTTTTGCGCAGGCGATGGATGTCTCGTGCCACTCCTTCATGCGCATGGCGAAACTGGCCGAGCCGTTGATGGGGCAGGGCGGCAGCCTGATGGCCATGACTTACCTGGGCGCCGAAGAAGTGATCGCCGACTACGGCCTGATGGGCCCCGTGAAAGCCGCACTGGAAGCATCGGTGCGCTACCTGGCGGCCGAACTCGGGCCGGCCGGCATCCGCGTCAATGCGATTTCACCGGGGCCGCTGGCCACTCGTGCGGCATCGGGCATCGCCCATTTCGACCGCCTGCTGGCCGACGCCGAAACGCGCTCGCCGATGCGCCGCCTGGCCAGCATCGATGACGTCGGCGCCCTGTGCGCCTTCCTGGCCGGCGACGGCGCGCGCTCGATCACGGGCGGCACCTTGTATGTCGACGGCGGCTACAACATTCTCAATTAACCGATGGCGGCAGTTTGCGCCTGGCCACCGGGCCGGGTCTGGCAATGCCGTCCAACAAGGAACTCCATGAAGACACCATCCGCAGCCATTTTTTCGACCGGCGGCGTGCCATCGCTGGGCATGCTGGGAGCAACAGCTGATTATGCGCGCGACTCGTGGCAGCGCATCGTGCTGTACGCGGACGTGATGCGCAAGCGCGGCAACCAGTATCAGGAGCACCTGGTCGAAGAGGTGCCGAACGTACTTGATTTTCCGGCCGAAGTGGTGATGACGGGCGTGGACTTGCCGCGCCCCGTCAACTATGGCCTGGTGCGTATCCTGGCGCCCGACCTGCCGCAGCCCGATCCATCGAAGCGCCCCTTCGTGGTGGTCGATCCGCGCGCTGGCCACGGCCCCGGCATCGGCGGCTTCAAGGCCGAAAGCGAAGTGGGTGTGGCCCTGCGCGCCGGCCACCCGTGCTATTTCATCGGCTTCCTGCCCAACCCGGTGCCAGGCCAGACGGTGGAAGACGTGATGCATGCGGAAGTGGCCTTCCTGGAAAAAGTGATTTCCCTGCATCCGCACAGCGAAGGCAAGCCCACCGTGATCGGCAATTGCCAGGCCGGCTGGCAGATCCTGATGACGGCGGCCATGCGCCCCGACCTGTTCGGCCCGATTATTGTCGCCGGCGCGCCCGTGTCGTACTGGGCCGGCTGGCATGGCCGCAATCCGATGCGCTATTCGGGCGGCATGATGGGCGGCAGTTGGGCCACCGCCCTGGCGGGCGACCTGGGTAACGGCCGTTTCGACGGCGCCAACCTGGTGCAAAATTTCGAAAAGCTCAATCCGGCCAATACCCACTGGAGCAAGCAGTACAACTTGTACGCCAACATCGACACGGAAGCGCCGCGCTACCTGGAATTTGAAAAATACTGGGGCGGCCATGTGTTCCTGAACGCCGTCGAGATGCAGTACATCGTCGATAATCTGTTTATCGGCAACCGCCTGGCGACAGCCCAACTGATTACTGCCGATGGCGTGCGCCTGGACCTGCGCAATATCCGCTCGCCCATCGTGGTGTTCTGCTCCAACGGCGACAACATCACGCCGCCGCCGCAGGCGCTGGGCTGGATCACGGACCTGTACCGCGACGACGCCGACCTGCAAGCCCACGACCAGACCATCGTCTACTCGGTGCACGACAGTATCGGCCACCTGGGCATTTTCGTCTCCGGCAAGGTGGGCCACAAGGAGCACCAGAAGTTCGCCAGCAATATCGATCTGATCAACCTGCTGCCGGCCGGCCTGTACGAAGCGAAGATCGTCGACAAGACAGCCGATACCCCGAACGCCGAACTGGCCAGCGGCGACTACGTGCTGTCGGTCGAGCAGCGCCGCCTTGATGACGTGCGCGCCATCGTGCAACCGAGCGTGGAAAACGACCGCAAGTTCGCCGCCGCCGCGCGTATCTCGGAAGTGAACCTGTCGCTGTACCGCAGCTTCATGCAGCCCTGGGTGCGCGCCGCAGTGACGCCGCAATCGGCGCGCATGCTCGAACTGATGCACCCGCTGCGCACGTCGTACGAGCGCTGGAACGACCGCAATCCACTGGCCCGACTTGTCGCAAAGGAAGCTGACAAGGTGCGCGCCCGGCGCATGCCGGTGGCGGCCAACAATCCTTTGCTGGCGCTGCAGGAAGCGTTTTCCAGCGCCATCACGGCGGGCCTGAACAGCTGGCGCGACCTGCGCGACGCGGCCACCGAACAGACCTTTGACTTGGTCTATGGCAATCCGCTGGTGCAGGCGCTGGCGGGCCAGGGCGCGGGCGTGACGCCGCGTCCGCATCCTGGCGTCACGCATGAACACAGCGAAGATGGCGCGATGCTGGACGACGAGATCTACCACGGCGGCCTGGTGGAAGCGGGCGTGCGCGCGCTGTTCTACGTCCATCGCCTGCGCACTGCCGCCGACGAGCGCCGCTTCAACCTGACACTCAAATTGCTGCAGCCCCTGTTCGAGCAAGGCTTGCACATGGATGATTTCCGCACCATCGTGCGGCGCCAGGCGCGCTTGCTGCAGCATGATTTCGAGGCCAGCATGGCGGCCCTGCCGGTGCTGCTGTCGCGCGCCCATCCGGAAGCGGTGCGCGCGATCGCCGCTGGCCTGGAGCAGGTGGTGCTGATGCTGGACGCACCCGCGCCTGAAGAAAAAGAGAGCCTGGCGCAGATGCTGGAGGTCTTCGGACGCGCCACGCAACAAGCCACCGAAACGAAGAACGCGGCAGCCAGAAAAAGCGCCGCGAAATCCGCCACTACCGCATGAAGGTCCAGATGAATCCCCATGATGAGTTGAATATCGTGCGCAACCGCACGTTCGAGCAGATCGCCATCGGCGACAGCGCCAGCATCGTGCGCACCCTGAGCGCCGACGATATCGCGCTGTTCGCGGTGATGTCGGGCGACGACAATCCGCAGCACCTCGACGCCGAATTCGGCGCCGCGTCGCGCTACCAGGGCGTGATTGCCCATGGCATGTGGGGCGCGGCACTGATTTCGGCCGTGCTGGGCACGCGCTTGCCCGGCGCCGGCACCGTGTATGCGGGCCAGACCCTGCGCTTTTTGCTGCCGGTGCGGGTCGGCGACACGCTCGATATCGGCGTGACCGTCACCGGGCGCGAAGCATCCACGCGCAAGGTGACGCTGGCCTGCCGCTGCGTCAACCAGCATGGCGAGATCGTGCTGGACGGCGTGGCCGAAGTGATCGCGCCAAGCGAACAAATCGAGCGCACGCGCGCCACCCTGCCCGAAGTGCGGCTGCACAATGGCGACGGCACGCGCCGCCTGGTGGAACAGGCGCGCAGCAAGGGCCCGATCAAGGTGGCGGTGATTCATCCCTGCGATGAACTGAGCCTGGCCGGCGCGCTCGACGCGCATGCGGCCGGCCTGATCACGCCTGTCCTGGTGGCGCCGCGCGCGCGCCTGGAAGCGGTGGCTGCTGCCGCTGGCCTGAGCCTGGCCGGCATCGCCATTGACGACGTGGAGCACAGCCATGCGGCGGCCGCGCGCGGCGCCGAACTGGCCGGCAAGGGTGAGGTCGAAGCGCTGATGAAGGGCAGCCTGCACACGGACGAACTGATGTCGGCGGTGCTGGCGTCGAGCGCCGGCCTGCGCACCAAGCGCCGCGTCAGCCACTGCTTTTTGATGCAGACGCCCGCCTATCCGCGCCCGTTCATCATCACCGACGCCGCCGTCAATATCGTGCCGACATTGGAAATCAAGGCCGACATCGTGCGCAACGCGATCGACCTGGCGCACGTGATCGGCGTGGCTTGCCCGCGCGTGGCGATCCTGGCAGCGGTGGAAACGGTCAACCCGGCCATGCCGGCCACGCTCGATGCGGCGGCGCTGTGCAAGATGGCCGACCGTGGCCAGATCACGGGCGCCATCCTCGACGGCCCGCTGGCGTTCGACAACGCCGTCTCGATCGCGGCGGCCACCGTCAAGGGCATCGTCTCGGAAGTGGCAGGGCGCGCCGACATTTTGCTGGTGCCCGACCTGGAAAGCGGCAATATGCTGGCCAAGCAGCTTGAATACATGGGCGACGCCGACACGGCCGGCATCGTGCTGGGCGCGAAGATCCCCATCATCCTCACCAGCCGCGCCGACTCGCGCGCCAGCCGCATCGCTTCGTGCGCGCTGGCCGTGATGCTGGCCAGCCACTACCGGAGCACGCCACCATGAACGCATTAAATCATTGCGCTGACGGCGCGCTGATCCTGGTGCTCAATTGCGGCTCGTCGAGCATCAAGTTCGCGCTGTTTGCAGCCGACCAGGGTTCCGTCGGACAGCAGCCCGAATGGAGCGGCAAGGTCGAAGGCATCGGCCGTGAAAAAACCCTGTTCCGCGCGGGCGGGCTGCCGCCCGAAACACTGGTGTTCCCGCAGGAACAGGCGCACCACGAAGCACTGGCGCATATCCGCGAAAAGGTGGTGGAACAACTTGCGGGGCGGCGCCTGCATGCGGTGGCGCACCGCGTGGTCCATGGCGGCAGCAAATATTTCGCCCCCGTGCTGATTGATGCGGCCGTGCTGGCCGACCTGAAGGCCTATGTGCCGCTGGCGCCGCTGCACCAGCCGTTCGCATTGGAGGCGATCGAGGTACTGCTCGAGTCGCGCCCCGATATCGCGCAGGTTGCGTGCTTCGACACGGCTTTTCATCACACCGTGCCGCAGGTCGAGCAGATGCTGGCGCTGCCCTATGATGCCTGGGAACGCGGCCTGCGCCGCTATGGCTTTCACGGCCTGTCGTATGAATACCAGTCGCTGGTGCTCGAGCAGCGTTTCGGCAGCGCCGCGCGCGGCAAGGTGATCGTTGCGCATCTGGGCAGCGGCGCCAGCCTGTGCGCGATGGAAAACCTGGCAAGCGTCGGCACCACCATGGGTTTTTCGGCGCTTGACGGCCTGATGATGGGCACGCGCTGCGGCGCGCTCGATCCGGGCGCCGTGATCTACCTGATGGAGATCGAAAAGCTGTCGCTGGAAAAAGTGGCGCATGTGCTGTACCACGAGTCGGGCCTGCTGGGCATTTCGGGCGTGTCGGCCGACCCGCCGGTGCTGCTGGCGCAGGAGGACCGGCAAGATGAAACGGGCGAGCGCATCCGCGCAGCGCTGGCGCTGTATGTCCGCCGCATCGTGCGCGAGATCGGCGCGCTGACGGCGGTGCTCGGTGGCCTGGACATGCTGGTCTTTACGGCCGGTATCGGCGAGCACAGCGCCGTGCTGCGCCAGCGCATCTGCGACGAACTGCGTTTTGTGGGGCCGGTGCTCGATGGCGAGGCCAATGCGCGCAACGCCAGCCTGATTTCGACGGCGGACAGCCGCATCGTGGTCGGCGTGGAGCCGGCCAATGAAGAATGGGTGGCGGCCCGGCATGCGGCGCGCGCGGTGCTTGCCTGAGAGGTGGAGTTGCCTGTTTGCAGTGTTTTCCCCTTTGAGTGCGCTAGCGCACTGTGTGGTTTTTGATTGTTCTCTACTATGAAGTCATGCCACTGCGGTGTTTCACCAGAAACCAGCGCAGTGCTGGCAAATTTTGAACATTTTGCCCGCCTTTAGTAAAAATAATTTAAACCATATTGAAAGGTCACATCATGAACAAATTACTCGCCGCCCTGATCGCTACCGTGTTTGCCACCGCAGCCATCGCACAAACCACCACGCCAGTTGCCAAAGAACAGGCATCGGCACAAAAAGACGTCAACAAGGCTGTCAACAAGGAAGCCAAAGTAGCTGCCGACGCGAACGAAGACGTCGCCAAGGCACAAGCCAAGGCTGACGAAAAGAAAGCTGACGCCCATAACAAGGCCGCCAAGACCAAAGCCAAGGCCCACGACAACGTGGTTGACGCCGATCCGGAAGACAAAATGAAAGCACAAGCCAAGGCCGATAAAAAAGACGCCAAAGCCGATGCCAAAGCTCACAAGGCTTCCGTCAAGGCTGATGAAAAACTGGCCAAGGAAAAAGTGGAAGCCAACGCTGACAAAGCCGTTGCCGCCACCAAAACCGCTGAAGTCAAGGCCAAGGCCGACGCTGACGTGAAAGCCGCAGCAGCCAAGTAATTGGCGATACCCGCCCGCAGGCCACTCCTGTGGCATGAAAGACAGCTTCGGCTGTCTTTTTTTTCGTCTGGGCGTTTGTGGCTGGCTGCCTGCCAGCCTTGATCGGCATCAAGTCCCCACGTTTTTGCCATGCCATAGTGTTTTTCCGGACAGACTGAAAGGGAAACATCATGGCGACCTCGAACACCACTCCGCAAGTACGCCGCTGCGCCACCATGGACGTGCACCGCCGCCTGCTCAATGAGAGTCCCGCCTATGCGCTTGCGCGCGACGATATCGAAAACATGACCTTGCTGCACCAGGAGGGGCGCGGCATGGCCGGGCGCGCTGGCGTGACGCAGATACCGGTGGTGGTGCACGTGGTGTGGAATACGGCTGCGCAGAATATCTCCGACGCGCAGGTCTCCAGCCAGATCGATGTGCTGAACCGCGATTTCCGCCGCGCCAATCCCGATGTCGAAGCCACGCCGGCGCCGTTCCTGCCATTCACGGCCGACGCGCGCGTCGAGTTCGTGCTGGCGACCAGCGATCCGCATGGCGCCACCACCACCGGCATCGAGCGGCGCCAGACCACGGTGACTTCCTTTGGCGCCGATGATGAAGTCAAGTCGCAGGCCTCGGGCGGGCTCGATGCCTGGCCGGCCGCGTCCTACCTGAATATCTGGGTCTGCCAGCTCGGTGGCGGCTTGCTCGGCTACGCGCAATTTCCGGGCGGCCCTGACGAAACCGACGGCGTGGTGATACTGCAGTCGGCCTTCGGCACCATCGGCACGGCCGCGCCGCCGTTCCACCTGGGCCGCACGGCCACGCATGAAGTGGGACACTGGCTGAACCTGAACCATATCTGGGGCGACGACGGCACCGGCTGCAGCGGCACCGACAATGTCGACGACACGCCCAACCAGGGCGGCGCGAACACGGGCCAGCCGCCGTTCCCCCAGCTGTCGTGCAACAACGGGCCGCACGGCGACATGTTCATGAACTATATGGACTATGTCGACGACCCGGCCATGTTCATGTTTACCGCCGGCCAGGTGGCGCGCATGCAGGCTTGCCTGGACGGCCCGCGCGCCGCCATCGGTACCGGTGGCGGTGGCGCTGGTGCGCTGGCGCCGCGCCAGAACTCCTCGCCGGTAGTGGCCTGGGGCGCCGGCCGGCTCGATATTTTTGTCGTTGGCACCGACCACGCCATGTATCACAAGGCCTGGGATGGCACGGCCTGGCAGCCGTCCGTCACCGGCTATGAAGCGCAAGGCGGCATCTGCCTGGGCCCGCCGCAGGCCGTGGCCTGGAGCCCTGATCGCCTCGATATTTTCGTCACCGGCACCGACAGCGCGCTGTATCACAAATGGTGGAACGGCTCGGCCTGGGGGCCATCGGTAGACGGGTTTGAATCGCTGGGCGGCCTGTGCGTTGGGGACCCGCGCGCGGTCAGCTGGGCACCGAATCGCCTCGACGTGTTCGTCGTCGGCACCGACCGCGCGCTGTATCACAAATGGTGGGACAGCACGGCCTGGAGGCCTTCATTGAATGGCTACGAAAACATGGGCGGCACCTGCCTGGGTCAGCCTGAAGTGGTATCCCGGGGCGCGAACCGGCTCGACATCTTCGTCATCGGTGCCGACCATGCGCTGTACCACAAGTGGTGGGACGGCGCCGCCTGGGGGCCATCGCTGACGGGTTATGAACGGCTGGGCGGCGTGTGCATGTGCTCGCCACGCGCGGTCAGCTGGGGGCCGGATCGCCTCGACGTGTTCGTCACCGGCGCTGATGGCGCGCTGTATCACAAGTGGTGGGATGGCGCGCAGTGGGGGCCGTCGATCGACGGCTTC
The DNA here is from genome assembly GCF_057291295.1 of Janthinobacterium sp. 1L-D-8-B-C4. NCBI lineage: Bacteria > Pseudomonadati > Pseudomonadota > Betaproteobacteria > Burkholderiales > Oxalobacteraceae > Janthinobacterium > Janthinobacterium sp. 1L-D-8-B-C4. Next base: position 196,393 of record NZ_JBXAVX010000004.1, on the reverse strand, counting down.
GAGCTCCTCGGTGGCGTCTGCGTGGGCGAGGTGGAAGCCGTCTCGTGGGCCGAAAACCGGCTCGACGTGTTCGTTATCGGCACCGACAGCGCGCTGTACCACAAGGCTTGGGACGGCGCGGCCTGGCTGCCATCGGTCGATGGTTTTGAAAACCTGGGCGGCGCCTGCACCTCGCGCCCGCGCGCAGTCAGCTGGGGCCCCGACCGACTCGACGTCTTCGTCACCGGCACCGATGGCGCCTTGTACCACAAGGCCTGGGACGGCAACGCCTGGCAGCCAGCCGCCGACGGCTTCGAAGACCTGGGCGGCGTAATATCGTGTTTCTGAACAAGGAGCAGGCATGAGCATAGATCAGCCCAGCGGCAGCTGGACCCATTCCTTCGAGGAAGATAACGCCGGTATCGAAGTCTACCGGCCCACCGCCACGTTTGCTTTTCCGCCCAGCCGCAAGGGCAGGGAAGTGCTGGAGTTTTCCAGCGGCGAGGGGCCGGCAACCGTTGCTTCGCTGACGCCCGGCCCTGACGACCGGCCGCGCGCCGCGCCCGGAGCCATGATGCAGGCACAGGGCAAGGGGCGCTATGCCACCGCAGCCGGCAAGGTGCTGGAAATTATCGAAGCCACGCCCGCCATCCTCAAGCTGGCGCGACGTTAGGGAACCGGGCCGCGCAGCTTGTACGCGAGCGCCGTGCGGTTTGCCACGTCGAGCTTCTGGTACACGGCGTGCAGCTGGTTGCGCACGGTGGCGGGTGACTTGCCCAGCACTTTTGCGATGGTTTTATACGGCGCGCCTTCGGCCGCCATGATGGCCACCTGCCGTTCGGCCGGCGTCAGGTTGCATGGGGAACTACTTGAAACTGCAATGGCCATGCCGGTTCTCCTGTCGATCTGCAGGCATGCCGATGCATGCCTTGCAGGGATAACGGAGAACGGGTGGGAATATGCAAAACTATTTGTGTGAGGTGCAACAAACCAAAAGGCAAGGACTGGGGTCGGACCCTCAGGGGGAATACGTCCCGGTGGGACGTATTCCGATCGCGAAGCGACTGACCCCTTGCTTTTGGGTTACTTAACCGATCGCCGTCATCTTGATCGGCTTCAGTTTCGACGCCAGCGCCTTGCCCTTCCTTGAACGCTTGCCAAAATGCTCGGCCAGCGCGGTGGCGCCGAGCGACACATCCTGCGCCTTGGCGCCCCGGCCGATGCCCGACACCACCACGCCGCGCTGGGTAATCGGCTGCACGGCCAGCAGCTTGTCCTTGCCTTCCAGCTCGATCAGCTTGACGCCGGTGCCACCCTTGGTCAGGGTCTTCATTTCATCGAGGCCGAACACCAGCAAGCGCGTGCTGTCGGTCAGGCAGGCCACGGCGCTGGCCGCCGCGGCAATGACTTTCGGTTCGAGCGGTACATCGCCATCGTCGAGGGTGATAAAGGACTTGCCGCCCTTCAGGCGGCTGGCCATGTCGCCCGCCTTGGCCACAAAGCCGTAGCCGGCGCTGGTGGCCAGCAACAAATTGGTGGCGCCATTGCCCGCAAAGTAGTGCAGGATGCGCACCGCGTTGCCGGGCGTGCCGCCGCTCATGTCGCACAGGGTGGTGATCGGCACGCCGTCGCCGCGTGCGTTGGGCAGGGCGGACACCGGCACCGAATAGATCTTGCCGTTGTTGCCGAAGCCCAGGAGCGTGTCGACCGTGCGGCATTCGAAAGCGCCGTGCAGCGCGTCGCCGGCCTTGAAGGTGAATTGGGCCGCGTCGTGGCCGATGCCGGTACGCGCGCGCACCCAGCCTTTTTCGGAAATGATCACGGTCACCGGCTCGTCGACCACCTTCTGTTCGGCCACGGCTTTTTGCGCTTCCTCGATCAGGGTGCGGCGCGCGTCGCCGAACTGCTTGGCATCCGCTTCGATTTCGCGGATGATGGCGCGCTTCATCGAACCCGGGTTGTCGAGCAGGTCCTGCAGCGATTTTTCTTCCTTGCGCAGCTCGGCCAGCTCCTGCTGGATCTTGATCGTTTCCAGCCGTGCCAGCTGGCGCAAACGGATTTCCAGGATATCGTCGGCCTGGCGTTCGGACAAGTTGAACGCTTCGATCAGCGCCGCCTTCGGCTCGTCCGAATTGCGGATGATATGGATCACCTTGTCGATATTGAGCAGGATCGCTTCGCGCCCTTCCAGGATATGGATGCGGTCACGTACCTTGCCCAGCTTGTAGCCGGTACGGCGCGTGACAGTGGTGAAGCGGAAATCGATCCATTCGCGCAGGATGTCGCCCAGGCCCTTCTGGCGCGGACGACCATCGCCGCCTATCATGACCAGGTTGATCGAGGTCGACGATTCAAGCGAGGTATGGGCCAGCAGCATCAGCATGAATTCTGCCTGGTCCTGGTTCTTTGATTTCGGCTCGAACACCAGGCGCACCGGCGCGGCGCGGCCCGATTCGTCGCGAATCGTGTCGAGCGAATTGAGGATCAGCGCTTTCAGCGCCACCTGCTCCGGCGACAGGGCTTTCTTGCCCAGCCTGACTTTCGGATTGGTCAGCTCTTCGATCTCTTCCAGCACTTTTTGCGACGAGGTGCCCGGCGGCAGTTCCGTGACCACCGCCTGCCACTGGCCGCGCGCCAGCTCTTCGATCTTCCAGCGCGCGCGCACCTTCATGCTGCCACGCCCGCTCGCATACATGTCCTGGATCTGCGTCGCAGGCGTGATGATCTGGCCGCCGCCGGGAAAGTCCGGGCCGGGGATGATGGCCATCAGTTCGGCGTGCGTCATCTTCGGATCGCGGATCAGGGACACCGCCGCCTTTGCCACTTCGGCCAGGTTATGCGACGGGATCTCGGTGGCCAGGCCCACGGCAATGCCGGAAGCACCATTGAGCAGCACCATCGGCAGGCGCGCCGGCAGCAGCTTCGGTTCTTCGGTCGAGCCGTCGTAGTTGGGCTGGAAGTCGACCGTGCCCATGCCGATTTCATCCATCAGCAGCTTGGCGATCGGCGTCAACCGCGCCTCGGTGTAGCGCATGGCCGCCGCGCCGTCGCCGTCGCGCGAACCGAAATTGCCCTGGCCGTCGATCAGCGGATAGCGCAGCGAAAAGTCCTGCGCCATGCGCACCAGCGCGTCGTATACCGACTGGTCGCCGTGCGGGTGCAGTTTGCCCAGCACGTCGCCGACCACGGCGGCCGACTTGCGCGGCTTCGCGGTGGCGTTCAGACCCAGCTCGTTCATCGCATACAGGATGCGGCGCTGCACCGGCTTCTGGCCGTCGCAGACGTCGGGCAGGGCGCGGCCCTTGACCACCGAGATGGCGTAATCGAGATAGGCGCGCTCGGCAAAAGTGGACAGGGTCAGCGCCTCGCCGTCGAACACCGGTTCATCGGGCACGACAGGCTCGGGCTGGGCATCGTCAAATAAATTCGTTTGTGTGGACATGGTGCGGGTTCAGTTCAGTATTGAGTGATTGCGGTTGAATTCGTGGGCCGATTATGACAGCCCGTTATGGGATTGCGCTTGCTGGTGCAGGCGATACAGATGCAGCATGGTGAAATACAGTACGGCCATTGCCAGCACGGCACCCAGCTTGACCATGGTGTGCGATTGCGCGCCCGATAACTGGCCGGCCAGCAAAAAGGTGGCAAGCCCCGGCGCCAGCACCAGCGGCAAGGAGTACTTCCAGCGCAGGTCGGTCGGGGCGAACAGCATGCCGACGCAGGCCCAGGCAAACAGCATGGCGCCCAGCACAGGGACGAGCGCCGGCTGCAAGGCCAGCGCAGCGAGGCCGATGACGCAGCCGATGACCCACGCGGCGCGCAAACGCGGCAGCATGGCCTCAGGCCAGCCGCATTGACCATACAGGCCGTTGGCCGTGCGCAGCGCCAGCACCAGCAGGCAAAACACCAGCATCATGCTGTCGCCGATCGCCAGCGCACTTTGTCCCTTGCCGCTCATGAAGATGCTGGCAAACAGCGACACGCCGACCGCGTAGCCAAGCAGGCCTTGAAGCAAGCTGCGGTTGGCGGCGAACGCCAGCAAGGCCAGCACGCACAGCGCGCTTGCGGTGGCCACACGCAGCGTCGGATCCGGGCCTGGCAGGAACAGCAGCAGCGACACCAGTATGAAAGGAACAATCCATCCCAGCTGCAGCAGGCCGGGACGCGACTGCAAGGCGGGCAGTCGTTCGTTCACTTGTTCCTTGATCGACTGCAGTTTGTCGAACAGCGCTGACGGCCAGCGCAAGGCCAGCACGGCCATCAGCGCAAAGGCCAGCGCCTGGCAACCGAACAGGCTCACCTTGCTGCCGACATCGTCCAGCTGCATGCCGGCCACGCTGACTACGCCGGCCAGCATGAAGTGCAGCGCGAAGCCCAGGCCGGCCGACTGCAAGGCCGTCTGCCGGAAGTAACGCTTGGAAAAGACCGCATGCTCCCAACGCTCGAAGTGCTCGATGTCGAGCTTGTAGACCAGCATTTCGCCGTGATGCCAGCGCAGGGTGTACAGCAGCTCGCGCAATTGTTTTGTGAATTTTTCATCGAACAGCTGACGCGCGTAGGCCGAAGGCGGCTTTTGCGACATGATGACGTCGAGCCCCGGATAATTCTCGCCAAAGTCGACAAAGTGCATGAACGACTGGTCGGCCCGGTAGCGCTGCACGGCGCTGCGTACCAGTTCGTCATGGCTGCGCGCCAGGTAGGAAAAGTCGTCACCCCAGCCCAGCGCGGCAAACACGGCGTCGCGCAGGTCGATGTTGTAGTTGTCGCTGGCGCAGTAGCGCAGCGCACACAGCTCGAATTCTTCGCGTACATCGAAACGCAGCAGGGCAGGGTCCTGCAGGGCATGGGCCAGCGCCGGCTCGACGCCCAACTGCTGCAACTGATCGAGGCAAGCCTGCCAGATACTGGCGGCTTCCTCGGCCGGGTCGATCTCGATTATGCCCCACAGTTCGGCCGGCGGCGGTGGTGGGGTATCAATGATGCCCCACAGTTCGGCTGGCGCCTGTTCCGCTACAGGCTCGACGATGCCCCAAAGTTCGGCTGGCGGTGTCTCCGTCTGCGCTTTATCTGCCGGCTCATGCACTACCAACAGATCGGTGTCGTTTTTTACCCCAACAGCAAGAGCTGGGGTCAGACCCTGAGGGTCTGACCCCTGTTCTTCGGCAAAGCGCGGCGCATGGTGCAGCGCATATTCATACGCGTCGCGCAGTTCCTGGAACGCTTGCGGATCATCGTCGGGACGCGTGACTTTCAGGCGCTTCGCATAGGCGCGCTTGATGGCGCGCTCGTCGCCGGTCGGCTCGGTGCCGAGGATGTCCCATAGACTGCGCCTGCTGTTCATTTACAAAAAGCTCTCGCTCTCGACTTGGCGCAGCACCTCGTCCAATGCCGTGCGCGCCTTGCGGATGGTGGACGGGTCCTGGGATTCAAGCGCGGCCTGGAAGTTGGCCGTATGGGCGGCCAGGTACTGGCGCACGTCGCCCAGCGACTGTTCGTACAGGCGGTCGGCGCGCGTGACCAAGGTGCGGTTTTCGATCTGGTCGCGCGGGTGGATCTTCAGGTCGGCCAGTTCCGCAAAGCGCTGTTCGATCTGCTCCGGCGTCATCACGCCGGCGTTGTCGCTGATGACCATCTTGTGGCGTTCCTGCGTCGCCAGCACCGTCACTTCGGCTTCCAGCACGCCGCTGATATCGTAGGTAAAGCGCACGTCGATGCCCACTTCGCCGGCCTTTTTGGCGGGAATCGGGAAGTTGATCTTGCCCAGGAAGACATTGTCGGCCACCAGGCGCGATTCGCCCTGGTAGATCGCCACATTGATTTCCTTCTGGTTGTCGTGGATGGTGACGATGTTTTCCGTGCGCGAGACCGGCACCACCGAGTTGCGCTCGATAATCGGCAGGTAATGGCCACCCTCGTACTGGTTCGGTCCCACCTGGCGCGAAATGCCGATGCCCAGCGAATACGGCGCCACGTCCGTCATCACCACTTCGTCCAGCGCCGCGTCACGCATTTTCAGGCCGGCCTGCACGGCCGCGCCCAGCGCGATCGCTTCGTCGGGATCGAGGTGGATGGCGGGGAAGCGGCCGAACATGCGCGATACTAATTTACGCACCAGCGGCATGCGCGTGGCGCCGCCGGCCAGCACCACTTCGTTCAGTTCGGCGGCGCGGATGGTGGCGTCGCGCAGCGCGCGCTCGACCGGCACGCGCAAGCGCGTCAGCAGCGGCTCGCACAATTGCGCCAGCCTGTCTTCGCTGATTTCCCAGCTGTAGTCGGTGTTTTCAAAGCGCGTGTTCATGCGCACCGGCGATTGATCCGACAGCAATCGCTTGACCCGCTCGGCCTCGTCGCGCAGCAACTGCTGCTGGCGCGGGTCGAACTGGCGGCTGCCCAGTGCCTTCTGCAAGCCGCTGTGTTCCACAAAGGCCTCGACCAGCACCGTGACGAAATCCTCGCCACCGAGGAAATTGTCGCCGGCCGAGGCGCGCACTTCCATCACGCCTTCGAACAGCTCCAGGATCGACACGTCAAACGTGCCGCCACCGAGATCGAACACGAGGAATTTGCTTTCCTGTTCCTTGTCGCGGATGCCGTAGGCCAGCGCGGCGGCCGTCGGCTCGTTCAGCAGGCGCTCGACGCGCAAGCCCGCCAGCTGGCCGGCGATGCGGGTCGCCTTGCGCTGCGCATCGCTGAAGTAGGCTGGCACGGTGATGATGGCCTCCTCGACCTTTTCACCGAGGAAGGCTTCGGCATCTTCCTTCAAGGCGCGCAGCACCATCGACGACAATTCCTCGGGGCGGAATTGCTGCGTGCCGAGGGTGATTTTCTTCTCGCTGCCCATGTAGCGCTTGAAGACGGACGCCGTCAATTGCGGGTGCGTCTGCAGGCGTTCGCGCGCGGCGCGGCCCACCAGCACGGTGCCGTCGTCGTCGATGCTGACGCACGATGGCGTCAGGTGCTCGCCCAATGCATTGGGAATGATGGATGCCTTGCCGTCGCGCCAGATGGCGACCAGGCTGTTGGTGGTGCCCAGGTCGATGCCGATAATCATCAGATGTCCGCCTCCGCTTCATTGCCGTGTTCTTCGATCCAGGCGCGGCGCCCGGCTGCTTCGCCTTTGCCCATCAACATATTGAAGCGCGCGCTCGAATCCATATGGTCGACCGCGCCCAGCATCACCGGCAGCAAACGGCGCGTGTCGGGATTCATGGTGGTTTCCCACAACTGCTCGGCGTTCATCTCGCCCAGGCCCTTGAAGCGCGAGATCGCCCAGGCGCCTTGCTTCACGCCTTCCTTGCGCAGCTTGTCTTCGATGGCCACCAGTTCGCCGTCGTCGAGCGCGTAGATCTTCTGGATCGGCTTCTTGCCGCGCGCCGGCGCATCCACGCGGTACAACGGTGGACGGGCGATGCAGATGTGGCCCTTCTTGATCAGCGCGGGGAAGTGCTTGAAGAACAGCGTCAGCAGCAGCACCTGGATATGCGAGCCGTCGACGTCCGCATCGGACAAGATGCACACCTTGCCGTAGCGCAGGCCGGACAAATCGGGCGTGTCGCCGGCGCTGTGCGGATCGACGCCGATGGCCACCGCAATATCGTGGATCTCGTTATTGGCAAACAGGCGGTCGCGGTCGGTTTCCCACGAGTTCAGCACCTTGCCGCGCAACGGCAGGATCGCCTGGAATTCCTTGTCGCGGCCCATCTTGGCCGAGCCGCCGGCCGAGTCGCCCTCGACCAGGAACAGTTCATTGCGCGTGATGTCCGACGATTCGCAGTCGGTCAGCTTGCCGGGCAAGACGGCAACGCCCGACGATTTTTTCTTTTCCACTTTTTGCAGCGAGCGCTGGCGCGACTGCGCCTGCTTGATCACCAGTTCGGCCAGCTTCTTGCCGTAGTCGACGTGCTGGTTCAGCCACAGTTCCAGCGGCGGCTTGGTATAGGTCGACACCAGCTTGACGGCGTCGCGCGAGTTCAAACGCTCCTTGATCTGGCCCTGGAATTGCGGGTCCAGCACTTTCGCCGACAGCACGAAGGAGGCGCGCGCAAACACGTCTTCGGGCAGCAGTTTCACGCCCTTGGGCAGCAAGGAGTGCATCTCGACGAAGTTTTTCACGGCGCCGAACAGGCCTTCGCGCAAGCCCGATTCGTGCGTACCGCCATTCGAGGTAGGGATCAGGTTGACGTAGGACTCGCGCACGATGGCGCCTTCTTCGGTCCACGCCACCACCCAGGCCGCGCCTTCGCCTTCGGCAAAGCCTTCGGACTCGCTGCTGGCGTACTGCGCGCCTTCGAACAGCGGGATCAGGGTTTCGCCATTCGATACCTGCGCCAGCGATTCGGTCAGGTAGCCGCGCAGGCCTTCGGCGTACTGCCAGGTTTGCGTGTCGCCGGTTTTCGCGTTGGTCAGCGTGACGATCACGCCCGGCAGCAGCACCGCTTTCGAGTGCAGCAGGCGCTGCAGCTCGGGCTGCGAGATATTCGGCGAGTCAAAATATTTGGGGTTCGGCCAGGCCGTCACGCGCGTGCCGGACTTCTTGCCGTCGCGCGGCGCCGGACGCGAATTGAGCGGCTCGATCACGTCGCCATCGGCAAACACCATGTGGTGCAGGCCGTTGCCGTCGCTTTCCTTGCGCCAGACGGTGATCTCCAGGCGCGAGGACAGCGCATTGGTGACCGACACGCCAACGCCATGCAGGCCGCCCGAGAACGCGTAGGCGCCGCCCGAGCCCTTGTCGAACTTGCCGCCCGCGTGCAGCCGCGTAAATACGATCTCCACGGTCGGCACGCCTTCTTCGGGGTGCAGGCCGACGGGAATGCCGCGGCCATTGTCTTCGACCGTGATGCTGCCGTCGACGTTTTGCGTCACGGCGATATGCGTGCAATGGCCGCCCAGCGCCTCGTCGGAGGCATTGTCGATCACTTCCTGGATGATGTGCAGCGGATTTTCAGTGCGGGTGTACATCCCCGGGCGCTGCTTGACGGGTTCCAGTCCTTTCAGGACACGGATGGATGATTCGCTGTAGTCGGATGCTGGTTTTTTAGTGGCCATACGTGTTCATGCTAAGTAAAGACAGTGGTGGGAACGCCTGGCGCGCATGCTGTGCGGTGAAATGACATAGTGACAGCGGTGGCGATAACTGTATGAATATACAGTATATCGCGCCTCGCGTCACTGGGGGAGCGCATTGCGGCGGGCCGGGCGTCCTTGTGCGGACGCTCGCGCATTCTATCGTGATCGGCGCGCAATGGCGCTACTCCTTGGCAACTATGGTGCGCCGTTCGTGTACCGGCTTGATGGTTGCGCGTGATTTTTACAGTTTGTTTACACCGCCCACCCCAGTCTTTACGAATTTTTTAGGCCCTTCTGGCTAAGCTTCCCCCTATCAAAAATAAACCTGATGAGGGTGGGAATGGATCTCGTATACCTGGGCCTGATGGCCGTCTTTTATGTCGTGGTGGCCGGCTTTGCCAGCGCCTGCGACGCATTGAGTCACACCACGGGGGGCGCGCAATGAACGCCTTTTATGTGCTGGGCGCCGTGGTCTCGGCCGGCCTGCTGGTGTATCTGCTGGTGGCGCTGTTGAAAGCGGAGGAGCTGTAATGACGACGCAATCGATATTGTTGCTGGTGCTGTTCCTTGCGGTGCTGCTGGCGGTGGGTTATCCGCTGGGCCTGTACATGGCCAAGGTGGCCGGCGACGCGCCGATCCGCGGCCTGGGCTGGCTGCAACGCGGTGAAAATGTGCTCTACCGCCTGGCCGGCATGAAAGCCGGCGCCGAGCGCGCCATGGGCTGGAAGCACTACGCCATCGCCCTGCTGTTGTTCAATACCATCGGCGCCTTTTTTGTCTATGGCCTGCAGCGCCTGCAAGGCTTCTTGCCGTTCAACCCGCAGGCAATGCAAGGCGTCAGCCCCGATTCCTCGTTCAATACGGCAGTGAGCTTTGTCGCCAATACCAACTGGCAGGGCTATTCGGGCGAGCAGACCATGAGCTACCTGACGCAGATGCTTGGCATGGCCTGCCAGAACTTCTTTTCGGCCGCCACCGGCATCGCCGTGATCTTTGCGCTGGTGCGCGGCTTTTCGGCCCGCTCGAGCAAATCGATCGGCAATTTCTGGGTCGACCTGGTGCGCTCGACCTTGTACATCCTGCTGCCGCTGTCGCTGGCCTTGTCGGTGGTGTTCATGGGTGAAGGCGTGATCCAGAATTTTTCGCCGTACAAGGAAGTCACCCTGCTTGACCAGGTGAACTATGAAACGCCGAAAGTCGACGCCGCCGGCCAGGCCGTGCTCGATGCCGCCGGCAAGCCCGTAATGGAAGCGCAAGTGGCTGCCACGCAGACCATCGCCATGGGCCCGGTCGCTTCGCAGGAAGCGATCAAGATGCTGGGCACGAATGGCGGCGGCTTTTTCAATGCCAATTCGGCCCATCCGTATGAAAACCCCACGTTCATGTCGAATTTCCTGCAGATGCTGGCCATCTTCATCATTCCCGCCGGCCTGTGCTTCACCTTTGGCCGCATGGTGGGCGACATGCGCCAGGGCTGGGCCGTACTGGCCGCGATGACGCTGATCTTTGTCGTCATGACGGCCGGCGTATTCCAGGCCGAGCAGCAGGCCAATCCGGCGTTGCAGGCGCTGGGCGTCGATCAGCAGCAAAGCACCCTGCAGGCGGGCGGCAATATGGAAGGCAAGGAAACGCGCTTCGGCATCAGTTCGTCCGCCCTGTTTGCGGCCGTGACGACTGCGGCCTCGTGCGGCGCCGTCAATTCCATGCATGACTCGTACATGCCTTTGGGCGGCATGGTGCCGCTGCTGCTGATGCAATTCGGCGAAGTGGTGTTTGGTGGTGTCGGCACGGGTTTGTACGGCATGCTGATGTTTGCCATCCTGGCGGTCTTTATCGCCGGCCTGATGATAGGGCGCACGCCCGAATACCTGGGCAAGAAAATCCAGGCGCATGAAATGAAGATGGTTTCGCTGGCCATTCTGGTCACGCCAACCCTGGTGCTGGTCGGTACGGCCATTGCCGTCATGCTGGAAGCGGGCACGGTGGGCGTAGCCAATCCGGGCGCGCACGGTTTTTCGGAAATCCTGTACGCCTTTACGTCGGCCGCCAACAACAACGGCAGCGCATTTGCGGGGCTGTCGGCCAATACGCCTTTCTATAACGTGATGCTGGCGATCGCCATGTGGTTTGGCCGCTTTGCCGTGATCGTGCCGGTGCTGGCGGTGGCCGGTTCGCTGGCCGCCAAGCAGCGTTTATCGGCCAACGCCGGCACCATGCCCACGCATGGCCCCATGTTCATCGGCCTGCTGGTGGGCGTGGTGATACTGGTGGGTGTACTGAACTACGTTCCTGCGCTGGCCCTGGGCCCCGTTATCGAACACTTGCAACTCTTTACCGCCATCCCATGAAAACCAAGACATTAACCCTGTTCGACCCTGCCTTGCTGCTGCCCGCCATCGGCGACGCCTTCAAGAAACTCGACCCGCGCACGCAGTGGCGCAGCCCCGTGATGTTTGTCGTCTACGTGGGCAGCATCATCACCACCCTGCTGGCGATCCAGGCCCTGAACGGCAAAGGTGAAGCGCCGTTTGGCTTTATCGCGGCCATATCCGTGTGGCTGTGGTTCACCGTGCTGTTTGCGAACTTTGCCGAAGCGCTGGCCGAAGGACGCAGCAAGGCGCAGGCAGCCTCGCTGCGCGCCCTCAAGCAGACCGTGATGGCCAAGAAAATGCAGGTGCCCAAATACGGCACCTCGTGGCTGCCGACCCCGGCCACCGACCTGCGCAAAGGCATGACGGTGCTGGTCGAAGCCGGCGATGTGATACCCGCCGACGGCGAAGTGACGGCCGGCGTGGCCTCGGTCGACGAAAGCGCGATCACCGGTGAATCGGCGCCCGTGATCCGCGAGTCGGGCGGCGACTTTTCAGCGGTCACCGGCGGCACCCGCGTGCTGTCGGACTGGCTGCTGGTGCAAGTGTCCGTCAATCCTGGCGAAGCCTTTATCGACCGCATGATCGCCATGGTCGAAGGCGCCAAGCGCCAGAAGACGCCCAATGAAATCGCCTTGACGATTCTGCTGGTGGCGCTGTCGATCGTGTTTTTGATCGTCACCGTCACGCTGTTGCCCTACTCGCTGTTCGCGGTAGCGGCGGCCGGCAGCGGCACGCCGGTCACCATCACGGTGCTGATCGCGCTGCTGGTGTGTTTGATTCCGACCACCATCGGCGGCTTGTTGTCGGCCATCGGCGTGGCTGGCATGAGCCGCATGATGCAGGCCAATGTGATCGCCACTTCGGGCCGCGCAGTGGAAGCGGCCGGCGACGTCGACGTGCTGCTGCTCGATAAAACCGGCACCATCACCCTGGGCAACCGCCAGGCGTCGAGTTTTGTCGCGGCGCCCGGTGTGACGGAACAGCAACTGGCCGATGCGGCGCAGCTGGCGTCATTGGCTGACGAAACGCCGGAAGGGCGCAGCATCGTGGTGCTGGCCAAGCAGCAGTTCAATATCCGCGAACGCGAGATGGGCAGCCTGAACGCGACGTTTGTTCCCTTCACGGCGCAAACGCGCATGAGCGGCGTCGACATCGGCGCAAGGCAAGTGCGCAAGGGCGCAGCCGACTCCGTGAAAAAATACGTGGAAGCGCTGGGCCAGCCGTATCCGGCGGAAGTGGCGCGCGCGGTCGACGATATCGCGCGCCGCGGCAGCACGCCGCTGGTGGTGGTCGACGCGGGCCGCGTGATGGGCGTGGTGGAACTGAAGGATATCGTCAAGGGCAGCATCAAGGAGCGTTTTGCCGAACTGCGCCGCATGGGCATCAAGACGGTGATGATCACCGGCGACAACAAGCTGACGGCGGCAGCGATTGCAGCCGAAGCGGGCGTGGACGATTTCCTGGCCGAGGCGACGCCGGAAGACAAGCTGAAACTGATCCGCAGCTACCAGTCCGATGGTCGCCTGGTGGCGATGACGGGCGACGGTACCAACGACGCGCCGGCATTGGCCCAGGCCGACGTGGCTGTGGCCATGAATTCGGGCACGCAGGCGGCGAAAGAGGCGGGCAATATGGTCGATCTCGACTCGAACCCGACCAAACTGCTGGAAATCGTTGAAATCGGCAAGCAGATGCTGATGACGCGCGGCTCGCTCACCACCTTTTCGATCTCGAACGATATCGCCAAGTACTTCGCCATCATCCCGGCGGCCTTTGTCGGCACCTATCCGCAACTGAAGGCGCTCGACATCATGCACCTGGCCAGCCCGGCTTCGGCCATCATGTCGGCCGTGATCTTCAATGCGCTGATCATCGTCGTGCTGATCCCGCTGGCCTTGAAGGGCGTGCAGTACCGCGCCATCGGCGCGGCCAGCCTGCTGCGCCGCAATCTGCTGGTGTATGGCCTGGGCGGCATCGTGCTGCCGTTTATCGGCATCAAGCTGATCGACATGGTGCTGTCGGCACTGAACTTCATTTAAAGGATCATCATGAACACCATCGTACGTCCCGCCCTGGTCCTGTTTGCCGCGCTGACCGTGATTTGCGGCGTCGCCTATCCGCTGGCCACGGCCGGCATCGGCAAGATAGTCTTCCCGCATGAAACGGCGGGCAGCATCGTCGAGCGGGAAGGGCGGCCCATTGGCTCGACCCTGATCGGCCAGTCGTTCACGTCGCCGAAATACTTCTGGGGCCGTCCGTCGGCCACCGCGCCGATGGCCAATAACGGCGCCGGCTCGGGTGGCTCGAACCAGGGGCCGACCAACCCGGCTCTCGTCGACGCCGTCAAATCGCGCATCGCCGCCCTGAAGGAGCTTGACCCCGATAACCAGCGCGCGATTCCGGTCGACCTGGTGACGGCGTCCGGCAGTGGCCTGGACCCGGAAATCAGCCTGGCCGCCGCCCTCTACCAGGCGCCGCGCGTGGCCCGCGTGCGCAGCCTGCCTTTGGCGCAGGTGGAAAACGCCATCGCCAAGGCGCAGAAAACCGCGTATATCGGCTTTTTCGGCGAAGCGCGCGTGAATGTGCTGGAACTGAATCTGGCGCTCGATACAATGCAGAAGTAAGATGAAGTTGATTTTTTAACCCAACGGCGAGTGCCGGGGTCGGACCCTCAGGATCCGACCCCAGGTTTTGCCTTGGGTCCGGTTTGATTTTAAAAGACACCCATGCCCTCCAACGACCAACGCCCCGACCCCGACGCCCTGCTGGCCCAGGTCCAGGCACAGGAACACAAAGCCACGCGTGGCCGCCTGCGCATCTATTTCGGCGCCTCGGCCGGCGTTGGCAAGACATATGCCATGCTGGCTGCCGCGCGCAAGCTGCTGGCCGAAGGCGTCGACATGCTGGTGGGCGTGGTGGAAACGCATGGCCGCCAGGAGACGGCGGCCATGCTGGAGGGCTTGCCGCAGCTGCCGATGAAGGTGGTGATCCACCGCGACAAGTCGCTCGCCGAATTTGACCTCGACGCGGCGCTGCTGCGCATGCCCGCCGTCATCCTGATCGACGAACTGGCGCACTCGAACGTGGCCGGTTCGCGCCACCCGAAGCGCTGGCAGGATGTCGAGGAACTGCTGGCGGCCGGCATCGACGTGCTTACCACCGTCAACGTGCAGCACCTGGAAAGCCTGAACGACGTGGTCGGGGGCATCACCGGCGTGCGCGTGGCCGAGACCTTGCCCGATACCGTCTTTGACCGCGCCGACGAAGTGGTGCTGGTCGATATCCCGGCCGACGAACTGCTGCTGCGCCTGAAAGCGGGCAAGGTTTACCAGCCGCAGCAGGCGCAGCGCGCGTCGCAGCATTTTTTCCGCAAGGGCAATCTGATCGCCCTGCGCGAGCTGGCGCTGCGCCGCACCGCAGACCGGGTGCAGGACGATGTGCAGGCCTACCGACTGGAAAAGTCGATCAACCCGGTCTGGAAGACGGGTGCGGCGCTCCTGGCCTGCGTGGGGCCGCATGCCGGCAGCGAACAGGTGGTGCGCAGCGCGGCGCGCCTTGCCGGCCAGCTGAACGCCGAATGGCATGCGCTGTATGTGGAAACGCCGCGTTTGCAGCGCCTGCCGGCGCGCGAGCGCGAACGCATTTTGAACACCTTGAAACTGGCGCAGGACCTGGGCGCGCGCACTGCCATCGTCGCGGCCAGCGATATCGCCGGCGCCATCGTCGACCATGCGCGCAGCGCCAATATCGCCAAGCTGGTGATGGGACGACGCCAGGGCGGGCCGCTGGCGCAGCTCTGGCATGCGGCCAGCGCCGCGCGCATTGCCGGCCTGGCGCCCGATATCGACCTGATCGAAGTGGGCCAGCCGGCGCTTGACGCCGCGCCACGCAAGACGATGGACGACGTGCGCATTCCCCGGCCGGGGCGCGCCTGGCGCTATCTGCTGGCCACCGCTGCCAGCCTGGCCACTTCGCTGGTCTCGGTGCCGCTGCTGCCGTATATCGACCTGGCCAATATTGCCATGCTGTCCCTGCTGACGGTGGTGCTGGTGGCCGTGCGGCTGGGCCGCGGGCCGGCCGCGCTGGCCAGCCTGCTGGGCGTGGCCACGTTTGATTTTGCGTTTGTCCCACCGCGTTTTTCGTTTGCCGTCGGCGACTTTCAATATGTGATCACGTTTGGCGTGATGCTGGCCGTCGGCCTGATCACGGGGCGCCTGACGGCCGGCCTGCGCTTCCAGGCGCGGGTTGCCACGCACCGCGAAGCGCGTGCCCGCGCCCTGTACGAATTTTCGCGCGAACTGTCCGGCGTGCTGCAGACCGAACAGATTTTCGATATCACGCGGCGCGCCATCGAACGCGCATTTCGCGCCCGTGCCACCTTGCTGCTGCCCGATGACGAAGGCCGCCTGCAGGCGCCGCCTGAGCCCGGCCAATTGGACCTGGGCATCGCGCAGTGGGCCTTCGACCGTGCACAGGCGGCCGGCACCGGCACCGACACCTTGCCCGGCTCCGATATTTTCTACCTGCCGCTGATCGCGCCGATGCGCACGCGCGGCCTGCTGGCGCTGCTGCCGCTGGATGCGCCCGAACACCGGCGCTGGCTGCTGGTGCCGGAGCAGCGCCAGCAGCTCGACACCTTTGCCGCGCTGGCGGCGATTGCCCTGGAGCGCGTGCACTATATCGACGTGGCGCAGGGCGCGCTGGTGCAGATGGAATCGGAACGGCTGCGCAATTCGCTGCTGGCGGCGCTGTCGCACGACCTGCGCACGCCATTGACCTCGCTGGTGGGCCTGGCCGAATCGCTGGCGCGCTCCAGCCCGGCCCTGTCCAGCGCGCAGCTGGAAATGGCGCGCTCCCTGCAGTCCGAGACGGTGCGCATGAGCGCCCTGGTGGCGAACCTGCTTGACATGGCGCGCATCGAAAGCGGCCATGTGCGACTGAACCTGCAATGGCAGGCGCTGGAAGAGGTGGTCGGCAGTTCGCTGCGCGCAAGCGCCCCGCAACTGGCCGGTCACCAGCTGCGCACGCAGCTCGCGCCCGGCCTGCCACTGGTGCGCTATGACGCCGTGCTGATCGAGCGCGTGCTGTGCAACCTGCTGGAAAACGCCGCCAAGTACACGCCGGACGGCAGCACCATCACGATAGCCGCCGGCGTGCATGGCCAGTGGCTGCAGGTGACCGTGGCGGACGACGGGCCCGGCCTGCCGCCAGGGCGCGAAGAAGCGATCTTTGAAAAATTCACGCGCGGCGAGCGCGAGTCGAACCTGCCCGGCGTGGGCCTGGGGCTGGCAATCTGCCGCGCCATCGTCGAAGCGCACGGCGGCACGATTGCCGCGCAAGTGCCTGTGCCCGCGCGCGGCGCGGCCATTGTCTTGACGCTGCCATTGGGCACGCCTCCGGCGCTGCCCGAGGAGCTTGATTTGATAGAACCTGGAAACGATCATGAATGAAGCTGTTGTCAATTCCCCCACCGCCCTGCTGGTCGAGGATGAACCGCAGATCCGCCGCTTCGTGCGCGCGGCGCTGGAAGCCGAAGGCTGGCTGGTGCACGAATCGGCCACCTTGCAGCGCGGCCTGATCGACGCCGGCACGCGCCGCCCGGATCTGGTCGTACTGGACCTGGGCCTGCCCGACGGCGACGGCATCGATTTTCTCGGCGACCTGCGCAAATGGTCGGCCGTGCCCGTGATCGTGCTGTCGGCGCGCGTCGGCGAAGACGAAAAAATCCGCGCGCTCGACGCCGGCGCCGACGATTACCTGACAAAGCCGTTCGGCGTGGGCGAACTGCTGGCCCGCGTGCGCGCCACCTTGCGCCGCCAGCGCCAGCCAGCCGCGCTTGACGATGGCGTGGTGCGCTTCGGCGACGTCACGGTCGATGTGCAGAACCGCCTGGTGATGCGCGACAAGCAAATGGTGCATGTAACGCCGACCGAGTTCCGCCTGCTGTCGGTGCTGGTGAAAAACGCCGGCAGGGTGGTCACCAACCCACAACTGCTGCGCGAAGTGTGGGGGCCGTCAAACCTGGAAAACGGCCACTACCTGCGCATCTACATGGGCCACCTGCGCCAGAAGCTCGAAGCCGATCCGGCCCAGCCGCAGTACCTGCTGACGGAAACCGCCGTCGGCTACAGGTTGCTGCTGCCGCTCTAGAACACGACTCTCCCTGGTTTGAAAACAGGCGCCGCGCGCGCCAGGGGAGCGCTTTACCCAAAAATTTTGCAGCAAGGGGCCAGCTGCGCCATCCCGGCAAAGGCCCAACCACCAATGAGAAGTACCTACCATGAACAAAATCGTATTTGCCATCGCCGCCACCTTTGCTACCTTTGCCTCCGGCCTGAGCCACGCACAGGAAGCGAAACCGGACAATGAAGTCAGCTTTAACGTTGCCGGCGTGTCGGACTACCGCTACCGCGGCATCTCGCAAACGCGCCTGAAGCCGGCACTGCAGGGCGGTGCCGACTATGTCAACAACCCCACTGGCCTGTATGCGGGCGCCTGGGCCTCGACCATCAAGTGGACGAAAGACGCGGGCGGCAGCGGCGACGTGGAAGTGGACCTGTATGCGGGCAAGCGCGGCCAGGTCAATGACGATATCGGCTACGACGTTGGCGTGCTGGCCTATGTGTATGCCGACAACGGCTTGAAACATGTGGCCGGCTTTGCCGACGCGGACACCCAGGAACTCTACGGCCAGCTGTCATACGGACCGGCGTACATCAAGTATTCGCACGCAGTGTCGAACCTGTTCGGCATCGTCAACAGCAAGAACAGCGGCTACCTCGATATCGGCGCGAATGTCGACCTGCCGAATGGCTGGACCGGCAACCTGCACGCGGGCCACCAGAAGGTGAAGAACAACGATGCGGCCAGCTATACGGACTGGAAAGTGGGCGTGACGCGCGACTTTGGCGTAGTCACCGGCGCGCTGGCCGTGATCGGCACCAATGCCGGCAAGACAGCCTACGCCTCGCCCGTGAATGGCAAATTCATGGGCAAGACCGCGTTGATTTTGACGGTCAGCAAGGTGTTTTAAACACGACAGTCCATCGGGCAGGTGTTACGCCTGGCGTAGCACTTGCCCCGCCTGCCAACGCGGCAGCGCCAGCATCGCTTCCAGCGCCAGCGCCAGCTTTTCCTGGCCGGCGCCGGACATCGGTGTCATCGGCAGGCGCAGCTCGTCGCGCAGTTTGCCCTGCATCGCCAGCGCCGCCTTGATGGGGCCGGGATTCGGTTCGGCGAACAGCAGCCGTATCGCAGGCAGCATGGTCTTGAACAGGGTGCCTGCGGCCGCGTGGTCGTTCGATTTTACCAGTGCGAATAACTGCGCATACAGGTCGGGGCGCACCTGGGCGGCGGCCGACATGGCGCCATGCGCGCCCATCGCCAGGCTGGCCAGCAGCAGCGCATCGTCGCCGCACAGCACATCGAGATGGGTGTCGCGCAGCAGCTGGCCGAACTGGTCGAGCTGCCCGCCCGCTTCCTTGATGGCGACAAAGTGCGAGTCGCGCGCCAGCAGCGCCGCCGTCGCCGTCGTGATGTGCACGCCAGTGCGGGCCGGCACGTTGTACAGCACGATGGAGTGGTCGGTAGCGGCGGCAATCGCCTGGAAGTGGCGCACGATGCCTTCCTGCGATGGCCGCACATAGGCCGGCGCCGAGATCAGCAGGCCGGCCAGCGGATGGTCGTGATAGCGCTGCACGGCGGCCGTGACGGCGCGCGTGTCGCTGCCGCCGACGCCCATCACGACAGGGAAGCGGGGGCCGACTGCTTCCAGCACGCTATCCAACAGCATGCCCTGTTCGGCCTGGCTCAGCATGGCCGCTTCGCCGGTGGTGCCGCACACCACCAGGCCATCGACGCCGCTATTCGCCAGTTCGCCAGCGAGCTGCTGGGCGGCGTCGAAGTCGATCGCGCCATCGCGAAACGGCGTGACCATCGGCACCCAGACGCCCTGGAAGTGGGCCGTGATGCGCTCGCAGGACATCGCGTGTTCGCACGCGTACTGATTCATCGCGCACCACCGTGGCGTGGATGATCCTGGCAAATGCGGCCAAACTCCGCCGCCGGCATCCAGCGCATTACCGCATCCATCGTCAGGCGCAGCGCCGGCTCGGTCACGCACAGATCGACTCGCATGCGCTCGGCATGATCGACCGCCACGACGCGCATGAACGACAGCATCGCGCCGCAAGTCTTGAACACCAGCTGGCGCAGCGCCGACAGGCAGTCTTTATCGACCGTGATATGGATAAGGAAGGTGGGTTGGCGTAAGGACGTGTCCATGGCGAGGGTGCTTTGCAGCGGTGGTTGAGATGCAATCGAGGTTAGCAGCGGCGATGTAAAGATGGCCTAAAAAGCGTGATCGCTGGCGTAAACGCGGCGTATTTTCTGGCAGTCACGGCCATGTGCGCATGGCCCAGGTGTTGCGTTTTTGGCCCGCATGCGGGGCATGCGTATGTTTTTGTTACAAAATCGAATCGTGCTGTCGGGAACGGAGGTTTATATTGAAACCGTCTCCGCCATCCAGCAAGTCACGCCATGCCAGACGAAAAAGATCCCCCCATAGTTTCTGCCAGCCCGCCTGCGGCCGAGCCTGCGGCGCAAGCTGCCGTGCCACCCACGCGGCCCGACCGCGTCGGCCGTGCTCCCGACGCCGATGAACGCGACCGCCGTTCGCGCGAGCCGACGCCGCGCTACCTGAAGGACAACGACACGCCGTTTGCGCTGGCCTGGCGCGTGCTGACCTCGCGCTACCGGTCGATGCGCGACAAGGCGGGGCGCGACTTCATGCGGCGCACTTTGCGCATCGGTATTTCGGCGCGCATTTTCCATCCCGAGCCGGGCGCCACCGGCCTGCGCAGCAAGAATCTGCAGTACCTGGAAGAGTCGATCGCGCAGTGGGTGATGTCGCGCGATGTGCTGGTGTTCATGATCCCGACCGTCAATACCAACGGCCTGCTGCATCCCAGCAATATCACCCTGCGCCACTATGCGCGCCACCTCGATGGGCTGGTGCTGCAGGGTGGCGCGGACGTGTCGCCGCAGACCTATTCGGAAGCGGCCACCCGCCCCGAATGGAGCGGCGACCGCGCGCGTGACCTGTATGAGCTGGAACTGCTGCATGAATTCGTCGATGCGGGCAAACCTGTGCTGGGCATCTGCCGCGGCTGCCAGCTGATCAACGTGGGCTTTGGCGGCACTTTGTACCAGGATATTGCCTCGGACGTGGAGGGCGCTTCGTCGCATGTGAATGACCTGTACGATCGCCATCGTCATACCATCGTGTTCCCGAAAGGCTCGACCCTGGCCGGCTTGTTTCCGAAAGCGGGCGAGGCGCTGGTCAATTCGATCCACCACCAGTCGGTGAAGGACCTGGGGCGCGATATCAGCGTGGAAGCGTATTCGCATGGCGACAATATCGTCGAGGCGATCCGCTACCAGCGCGCGCGTTTCGTGATGGGGCTGCAGTGGCACCCGGAGTTCCATTCGGCCGGCGGCGTCGAGCTGCTCGATTGCACGCCGATCCTCGATAACTTCCTGCGCGCGGCGCGGGAGACCCGCTTTTGATTACCCGTCGCACAGTGCTGGCCGGCCTGTTGGCCCTGCCGTTGGCCGGCGTGCGTGCTGCGAAACCGGCCAGGGAGGCGCTGCCATTTGCGCTGACATCGCAACCACGTGCAGCTGCGCTGAAAGCGCAGGTGCCGGCCACGATCGCCGCGCAAGTGGTGCGCGCGGCGCAAAAGGCGGTGGACCGGCCGGTACACATGATGGAGGAAGTGCGTACCGGCGGCCTGCTCGATGGCGAAGGCGGGCGCAAGGAGAGCCAGCAGGCGCAGGAAGACTGGCGCCAGGCACGGCTGCAGGCGCTGGCGTGGCGGCTGTCGGGCGAGCCGGCTTATCTCGACAATGCGCGCAAGCTGGCGCTGGCCTGGAGCCGCAGCTACCAGCCCTCGTTCAGCCCCGTCGACGAGACGGAACTGGCCAGCATGCTGATGGGCGTGGACCTGATCCAGGAGCGCTTGAGTACCAGCGAACGCGAGCAGTTGCAGGCATTCTGCCGCACCCTGGCCACTGGTTATCTCAGTGACCCGATCAAGGTCGGCGGCCCATCGACGGCGCGCAATAACTGGCATAGCCACCGCATCAAGATCGGCACTGCCGCAAGCTACCTGACCGGGGACGCGGCCTTGATCGCGCGCGCGAAACAGCGCTTTATGTCTCATGTACCGCGCAATATAGGCGAAGGCGGCGTGCCGTTCGACTTCGAACAGCGCGACGCCCTGCATTACACCACCTACAGCCTGGAGCCCTTGCTGACCGCCGCTTTAATGGCGAAAAACCATGGCGACGACTGGTATGGAGCGCCCGAAGCGCGGCGACTACAGGAAGCGCTGGCCTGGCTGGCGCCGTACGCGCAAGGCAAACAGACGCACGTGGAGTTTGCAAAAAGCGCCGTGCCGTTCGACCGCAAACGCGTGGCCGCCGGCCAGAAAGGTTTTACGGGCAACTGGGATCGCACGGGCGCGGCCAATGTGTATCTGCTGGCGTCGCGTTTCGACGCCGCGTATGCGCCGCTGGCCAAGGAATTGCAGCCGCCAGCGTGGGCGCTGGCGCTGTTCTGATCAATAATTCATCGGCTCGCCCCGAAAACACCTGATCGCCGAATCAACCATGCCCTCCGCGCTGCCCTGCAGGTTGCGCTGCTTGCGCAGATACTGCGCGTCGCTCCACTGCTTGGCCACGTCGGACAGGTGCTTCAGCGCCTGCGTGCTGCCCAGCGCTTCGCCGTGCGGCTCCATCTTGCGCAGGGTGGTCATGATGTCTTCGCGCAGCGACATGGTTTCGTAGGTTTTCGGGTGCGTGATGGCGCCGTCCAGGCCGAAGCGGCAGGCCTGGAAGCGGTTGTAGTTGTAGACCAGGTAATCGTCTTCCACCGGCGGCACTTCCTTGCGTTCGAGCAGGTAGCGGCACAGCGCCTGCAGATAGGCGGCCAGCGCGGCGGCCCGTTCCACCGTCAGCGGCGTGTCGCACACGCGCAGTTCGATGGTGCCGAATTCCGGCTTGGGACGGATATCCCAGTAAAAATCCTTCATGCTCTTGATGATGCCCGTATTTTCCATCTTGGCGAAATACTCGTTCGAGAACTGGTCCCAGCTGAGGGTGAACGGTGCGCGGCCGCTCATCGGAAACGCAAACACGGAGTTCAGGCGCGCCGAATCGAACAGGGTGTCGCGCCCCTGCACATACGGCGAAGACGCCGACAGGGCGATAAAGTGGGGGATATAGCGGTTCAGCGAGTGCAGCAAAAACATGGCGTCGTCGCCCGAGGCACAGCCGATATGCACGTGCTGGCCGAAGATGGTGAACTGCTTGGCCAGGTAGCCGTACAGTTCCGAGATCTCCTGGAAGCGCGCCTTGGAAAAGATCTTTTGCGACGACCATTGCTGGAACGGGTGGGTGCCGCCGCCGGCGATGCCGATATTGAGCTTGTCGCCGGCGGCAATCAATGTGTCGCGGATTTCCTGCAACTGCGCCAGCAGTGGTTCATGGTGCGTGTGCACGCTCGAATTAATCTCGATCATGCTCTCGGTGATTTCCGGCGTCACATTGCCGGGAAACGGCTTCTTGCCCAGCAAATGCAGCAGGTCGGGGCTGGCCGCCGTCAGGTCGTAGTCCGACAGGTTCACCAGTTGCAGTTCGAGTTCGACGCCGAAGGTCAGCGCGGCCGATTGGCCAAAGGGTTCCAGCGGCATTTAGCGCTCCTTGATTTCATGGGTTTCTTTTGCCAGCATCAGCACGCGCTGCACCAGCACCGGGCCGACCAGTTCGAGCATCAGCGCGATGGCAGCCAGCGCGTTCAGTTCGTCGCCAAAATTCACGCCCAGCTGGCGCGCGTGTTCCAGCAGCAGGATGATAAACACCGACACGGGCGTGAGCGCCACGCCGGTCAGAATGCCCTTGCGCCAGGAGATGCCGCTGACGTGCGAAAACGCGGCCACGCCCACCACCTTGGTTAGCAGGCGGCCGGCGATCACGGCGCCGGCCAGCGCCGCGCCGGCCGTTACGCTGGACCATTCCAGGGTCGAGGCGGCGTACACGAACAGCAGCACCGTCAACAGTTCGCCCAGCGCGCCGAAATTGCGCTGCGCCTGGCTGAAGGCCACGCGGCGGTGGCGCGCCACCAGGCCGAAGGTGAGGGTGGCCAGCAGCGGCGACAGGCTGGTGGTGTAGGTCAGGGCCACCAGCAGCATTACCGATAAGGCAAACGCCACGGTGGCGTCCTGCGCCATATTGCCCAGGCGGCGCAGCATGGCCGGCACGATGATGCCGAACACGGTGCCGGCGGCCACCGACGCGGCCAGCACGGCGGCGCTGCTGCTGGTCGCTTCGATCAGGTCGGTCGAACTGTGGAACATCCAGAAGCCGACGATGATATTGAACGTGAACACCGCCAGCACGCAGTTGAGCGCTGTCAGGTGCACCAGCCGTTCGGTCACCTGGCCCGAGCTGCGTTCCTCATTGATCACGCGCATGATGGTGGCCGGCGAGGTCGACATCGACAGCGAGGCCAGCAGCAGCGCCGTCATGCGCGAGGTATCGAATTCAAGGGCGATGAAATACACGATGCCAAACGTGCCCAGTGCTTCGACCAGGCCGGCCACGGCGATCCACGGGTTGTTCTTCAGCCAGCGCAAATTGATGCGGTAGCCGACCTCGAACAGGATCAGGCCGAAGGCCACGTCGGCCAGCACCAGCATCGGGCCGGCGTCGGTTTGCGGCAGGATGCCGACTTGCGCCTGGGCCAGGATAAAGCCGATCACGCCATAAAAGCTGATGCGCGGCAGGCCCGTCCAGCGGTGGCCGAATTCGCCGATGACCCAGGCCAGCGTGATGGCGAACGGCCAGGACAGGTCGGCGGCGATAGCGAGAAGACTTTGCATGCTGATTCCTTTGTAGTAGCGCCGCACCGGCCGGCAGCTTCATCGCTGGCGCGGCAAGCACATATGGTGCAGCGGTAATGCAATTGTTGCGGGGGCGCTGTTGCGTGCTTCCTGATGCGCCGATTCTACCGGAGCAGGGCGCACGCACGCTGTACGCAATCGAACGGTGCACCGGCCATGGCGGCCGTGCACGGGGTGCTGCAGGGGGCGGGAACTTGCCCGCCAGTTGGTGTCGTGCAGCAGTGTACGGCATGGCGGCCTGCTGCCGCCATGGACTTTTCGTTATGCGCTGTTACTTACTGAGCAGTCGCATGCCCCGTTCCAGGCCATCGATCGACAGCGGGAACATGCGGTCATTCATCAACTGGCGCATCACGCCGATCGACTGGCGGTATTGCCACAGGCCTTCCTGCTCGGGATTGAGCCAGATGAATTTCGGGAACGCTGCCGTGAAGCGGGCCAGCCAGGTCGATCCCGCTTCCTCGTTGTTGTACTCGACCGAGCCACCCGGATGCAGGATTTCATACGGGCTCATGGTGGCGTCGCCGACAAAGATCAGCTTGGTATCGGCCGGGTATTTGCGCAGCACGTCCCAGGTAGGAAAACGCTCGGCGTTGCGGCGCCGGTTGTTCTTCCACAGATAGTCGTAGACGCAGTTATGGAAGTAATAAAACTCCATGTTCTTGAATTCGGTTTTTGCTGCCGAGAACAGTTCCTCGGTGCGTTCGATATGGTCGTCCATGCTGCCGCCCACGTCGAACAGCATCAGCACCTTGATGCGGTTCTTGCGCTCGGCGCGCATGCGGATGTCGAGGTAGCCCGCGTTGTTGGCGGTGGCGGCGATGGTCGCGTCGAGCGCCAGTTCGTCCTGGGCGCCTTCGCGCGCGAATTTGCGCAGGCGCCGCAATGCCACTTTCAGGTTGCGCGTGCCCAGTTCGCGCTCGCCGTCGTAATCCTTGTAGCTGCGCGCTTCCCATACCTTCACCGCCGTGCGGTTGCCGCCCTTGCCGCCGATGCGGATGCCTTCCGGATTGGTGCCGCCATTGCCGAACGGCGAGGTGCCGCCGGTGCCGATCCACTTGCTGCCGCCTTCGTGGCGTTCCTTCTGTTCCTTCAGCAGTTCATTGAGGCGGTCCATCAGCTTGTCGTAGCCGAATTTTTCCAGCTGGGCCTTCTGTTCATCGGTCAGCTCGCGCTGCATGCGCTGCAACAGCCAGTCGAGCGGAATCGCCGCATTCGTGTCAAAGGCGGCATTGATGCCCTTGAAGTACTGCGCAAAGGCGCGGTCGAACTTGTCGAAATGCGCTTCGTCCTTGACCAGCGTCAGGCGCGACAAATAGTAAAAATCGTCCATCGAGGCGTCGATCACGTTCTTTTGCAGCGCCTCCAGAAGCGTCAGGAATTCCTTGATCGAGACGGGAATCTTCGCATCCTTGAGCGTGAAAAAGAAGTCGATCAGCATGGCGCCTCTCCTGAGCGGGGTAGCGCCACGATGGGCCGTTGCGCCAGCTTGTAGCGCAGGTGGGCGGCAATTTCCGGCCATTCGCCGCGCGTGATGCTGTACATGACGGTGTCGCGCACGGTGCCGTCGCGCCGCAGCGCATGGTTGCGCAGCACGCCATCTTTTTTCGCGCCCAGGCGCTCGATGGCGGCCTGCGAAGCGTGGTTGAAGTTGTCGGTGCGCAGGCCAACCAGCGCGCAAGCGAGGGTATCGAAGGCGTGCGTCAGCAGCAGCAATTTGCAGGTGGTATTGACATGGCTGCGCTGGCAGCGTTTGGCGTACCAGGTATAGCCGATTTCCACCCGGCCCACCTCGGGCAGCACGTCGTGGTAGCTGGTGGTGCCCAGCACTTCGCCGCTGGCGCAATCGATGACCGCAAAGGCAAAGCGCGACGGGCGCATTTCAATCGCCTTGAAGATGTATTGTTCCACCTGGTCCGGTTCGGGCACCGAGGTGACGCGCAACTGCCACAGCTGGCCGTCGGCAGCCGCCGCGCGCAGGCCTTCGGCGTGGTGCGGCGCCAGCGGTTCGAGGCGGATGCCGTTCAATTCAAGGCTGACGGGAGCGATAGGGTTCACCGGCGCTCCTTAGCGGTTGGTGCGCGACATGAACATCAGGCGCTCGAACAGGCTCACGTCCTGCTCGTTTTTCAGCAGCGCGCCGTGCAGCGGCGGCACCACCGTCTTGTTGTCGCTGCTGCGCAGGGCTTCGACCGGAATGTCTTCGGCCAGCAGCAGTTTGAGCCAGTCGAGAAACTCCGAGGTCGAAGGTTTCTTTTTCAGGCCCGGCACGTCGCGTACGGCGTAAAAGGTCTGCAGCGCCTGCGCCAGCAATTCCTGTTTCAGGTTCGGGTAATGGACGGCGACGATCTGCTCCATCGTGTCCTTGTCGGGGAATTTGATGTAATGGAAAAAGCAGCGGCGCAAAAAGGCGTCGGGCAGTTCCTTCTCGTTGTTCGAGGTGATGATGACGAGCGGGCGGTGCAGCGCCCTGACCATCTCGCGCGTTTCATAGACATAGAATTCCATGCGGTCGAGTTCGCGCAGCAAGTCGTTGGGGAATTCGATATCGGCCTTGTCGATCTCGTCGATCAACAGCACCACCGGCTCGGGCGCCGTAAACGCCTGCCACAGCACGCCCTTGACGATGTAGTTCTGGATATCGCGCACGCGCTCGTCGCCCAGCTGCGAGTCGCGCAGGCGCGACACGGCGTCGTATTCGTACAGGCCCTGCTGGGCCTTGGTGGTCGACTTGATATGCCACTGCATCAGGGGCATGTCCAGCGCGGCCGCCACTTCCTCGGCCAGCATGGTCTTGCCGGTGCCAGGCTCGCCCTTGATCAGCAATGGGCGCTGCAGGGTCAATGCCGCATTCACGGCCAGTTTCAGGTCGGCGGTGGCGACGTAGTTGTCGGAGCCTTCGAAGCGGTGGCCTTGCTGTGGGTGCTGTGCTTGCATGAGCGATCCTGCCAAAATAGGGAAAGACCGAGTATAAACAGAACCGTGGCGCGCCGCCACGCCACGCTCCTGTCGCGGTACGCGCACAAGCCGGTCATGCAGGTGGACTTGCAAGAATATCTTGGTTAGAATCGGCAACTACCAGCTTAATTGTCAACATATAAGATCAACAAAAACCAGCCTTTGCGTTTCTCCGATTACCTTTGTTCACTCTGTGCCAATATGAAAAAAATAATTGCACTTCTCTTGCTTGCCGGCATATCCAATGTCGTCACGGCAGCTGACATCGTAGGAAACGCCAAGGCCGGGACAGCCAAGGTGGAAATGTGTATCGGATGCCACGGCATCCCCGGCTACAAAGCCACTTTTCCTGAAGTCTTCCAGGTGCCGATGATAGGCGGGCAACCCGCCAAATATATCGAAAATGCGCTCAAAGCGTACCAGAAGGGCGACCGCAAGCACCCCACCATGAAGGGCATCGCCGCCAGCCTGTCGGACCAGGATATCGCCGACGTTGCGGCCTATTATTCGCAACAAGCCAAGCCCAACTGAGGACCAGCCAGATGAAAAGAATACTCGCCGCCCTGTTGTGCTCGGTAGTCTCCTGTGCGGCCATGGCCGCCGGCAATATCAATACGGGCAAGGTCCTGGCTGAAAAATACAGCTGCGCCACCTGCCACGGCAAGGATTACGCCTCGCCGATCGACCCTTCCTATCCCAAGCTGGCCGGCCAGCACCGCGATTACCTGGAACATGCGCTGACCGCCTACAAGCGCGGCGACGCACCCAATGGCCGCAACAACGCCATCATGACAGGCCAGGTCAAGCCGCTGAGCAACCAGGATATCAAGGACCTGGCGGCCTATTTCCACAGCCTGCCGAAAAGCCTGGTGCTGCGCCGTTAAGGTTTCAGCCCGACCCGCTTCGCCAATTTGTGCAGATTGCTTGCGTCCAGCCCCAGCTGGCGCGCGCTGGCGGCCCAGTTGCCCTGATGCTGGCTTAACGCCTGGCGGATCGCCTGGCGCTGGCTCGCTTCGACGATCTGCTGCATGGTGGCCTGCTGGTCGTGTGACTGCGGCGGCGGTGGTGCGTCATTTGCGCCGCCAGGCATCTCGACGCCGTCCAGATCCAGCATGTCCGGCTCCAGTGTCATGATCTGCTTGCGGTCCGCGCCCCGTATCACCGCTTTCAGCGCGGCGCGACTGATCACATGTTCCAGTTCACGCACATTGCCGGGCCAGCGGTAGTGGCGCAGCGCGTCTTCGGCGGCGTTTGACAGCCGCAGGCTGCGCAGGCCCAGGCGCGCCCGGTTCAGTTCCAGGAAGCGCCCGGCCAAGAGCAGCACATCGTGGCCCCGTTCGCGCAGCGGCGGGATCGGCACCGGATACACCGACAGCCGGTGATACAGGTCGGCGCGAAACGTCCCGTCGCGCACATGGTCGCGCAGGCTGCGGTTGGTGGCGGCGATCACGCGCACGTTCACCCTGCGCGGCTGGTCGGCGCCCAGGCGCTGGATCTCGCCGTTTTGCAGGGTGCGCAGCAGCTTGGCCTGTATCGACAGCGGCAATTCGCCCACTTCATCCAAAAATAGCGTGCCGCCTTCGGCCGCTTCGAAGCGGCCCGGCCGGTCGCTGACGGCGCCCGAGAACGCACCGCGCGCATGGCCGAACAACTCGCTTTCGGCCAGCGACTCGGGCAAGGCCGCGCAATTGACATGCACCAGCGGCTTGCCAGCCCTGCGCGACAGCCGGTGCAGCCGGTGCGCGCACAATTCCTTGCCGACGCCCGTCTCGCCCAGCAGCAGCACCGGCAGTTCCGAGTCGGCGACGACTTCGAGTTCATGCAGCAGCTGGGTGATGGCCTCGCTCTGGCCCAGGAAATCGCTGTCCTCGCGTGGCGTAGCGGCGTTGGCGTGCGCCTGGGCGGCGGCGCCGGACACGCGCAGGGCGCGGATTTCCGCTTCCAGCCGCGTCACGCGCACGGCCGCTTCGATGGCGCACGCCAGTTCGCCCAGCTCGCGCTGCGCCTGGCTGTCAAAAGCACCGACCTGCAGCGCGTCCAGAGTCACCACGCCCCAGCGTTCTCCTTCCAGGTGCAGCGCCATGCCCATGCAGTCGTGCACCGGCAGCGGCTCGCCCGGGCGCTCGGCGATCAAGCCATCATAAGGGTCGGGCATGGCACTGTCGTGGTGGAAGCAGGTCACGCCGCGCCGGCGCAGGATGGTTGCCAGGCGCGGATGGTCCTGGACCAGGAAGCGGCGGCCCAGGGTATCGCTGACCAGGCCGTCCATGGCCACCGGCCGCAGATGCTCGCCGTCGAGTTTCAACAGGGCTACTGCGCCGCAGCCGAAGTGGGCGCGCAGGCTGACGACCAGGCGCTGCAGGCGCACCGCCACCGGCAGGTCGGCCACCAGGTCGGTCAGTAAAAGAAGATGGGTAGTGGTAATGGTCATGATGACCATGGAGGGTACGCGCTACCCTGTCTGGCAGGGTCATCATGACCCTGTGTTTTTCAAATCCTTGATTTGAAACGGCTTTTTCCTGGCATGCGAGTTGCGTTATTACAACTGCCAACTCGGCATACAAGAACAAGGATAGCCTCATGAAACCGTCTCTCCCCCTCGCCACCATCGCCGCCGCCCTGTGCCTGCTGTTCATCGATGCGCCGGCGCTGGCCGCCACCGCCGCGGCGCCTGCCGCCAAAGCCACAGCGTCCACCGCGCCGGCCATCCGCCGCCATGAACTGCAAACCAATATCGTCGACGGCAAGATGGTGTTTGTCGATGCCAAGGGCCAGGTCAACCCGCTGTTGACGGCCAATACGGGCGACACCATCGAGCTGGTATTGAAAAGCGGCGAGGGTGCCGAGCATGACCTGGTGATCCCGGAGCTGAATGTGTCTTCCGCCAAGTTCAGCGCCAGCAGCGGCAAGGTCTCCCTGCGCTTCAAGGTGACAAAAGCCGGCAGCTTTACCTATTACTGCTCGATCCCCGGCCATCGCCAGATCGGCATGGAAGGCAAATTGCAGGTCAGCGGGCCGACCCTGGCAGAAGCGGCACCGGCTGCCAATACCGGCAGCGACGCCAGCTCGGCCGCGCTGGCGCTGTACACCCCGGCGCCGTCGCCGATGCGCGGACCGGACCCTGCGGCCGTCAGCGTGGCGGCCAATCCGGCGCAGGTGCCCGCCGCCATCGGCGCGCGCGCGCCGCAGCTGCTCAAGTACCGCATGGAGACGGTGGAACTGCCCGGCAAGTTAGACGATGGCACCACGTTTACCTACTGGACCTTCAACCGGCAAGTGCCCGGCCCCATGCTGCGCGCGAAGGTGGGCGACACGGTGGAGCTGACCCTGTTCAACGCCGCCGACAGCAAGATGATCCATTCGATCGACCTGCATGCGGTGACCGGCGGCCATGGCGGCGGCCAGCATACCCAGGTCGCGCCGGGCCAGGAAAAAACCGTCACCTTCAAGGCGCTCAACCCCGGCCTGTATGTGTACCACTGCGCCACGCCCCTGGTGCCGCAGCATATCGCGGCCGGCATGTACGGCATGATCCTGGTGGAACCGGAAGGCGGCCTGTCGAAAGTCGACCGCGAGTACTACGTGATGCAGGGCGAAATGTACACGGGCCGTCCGCATGGCGCGCCGGTGCACCAGGAAGCGAACCTGGAAAAAATGGCCAACGAGCTGCCCGACTACTACGTCTTCAATGGCGAAGTGGGCGCGCTCAGCAAGACCCACAAGCTGCAGGCGAAAGTCGGCGAGACCGTGCGCATCTACTTTGGCGTCGGCGGCCCGAACAAAATTTCATCGTTCCACATCATCGGCGAGATCTTCGACAAGGTCTATAGCGAAGGCTCGATCAGCAGCCCCAAACACGATGTGCAGACCACGCTGGTCGCGCCAGGCGGCGCAACCATCGTCGAACTGAAAGTCCAGCATCCGGGCAGCTATCTGCTGGTCGACCATGCGCTGTCGCGCGCGGGCAAGGGCGCCGTCGGCGTGCTGGAAGTCACGGGCGAACCGGTACCGGGCGTATTCCACGCCGGTGCCCACCAATAAATCACCCTAATTTCAAGGAGTAAGCATGGATTTCATCGACCAGTCCCTGGGCCAGTTGGCCCGCCGCATTCCGGGCGCGACGCGCCTGTTCGACGCCCACCATCTCGATTTCTGCTGCGGCGGCAACCAGACCTTGCGTGCGGCGGCGGCCGCTGCCGGCATCGACACGCAGCCCATCGTCGACGAGTTGCAGGTGCTGCAGTCGCGCGCCGACGCCTCGGGCGAAGGCGAGTGGCAGCATGCGACGGCCGGCGAACTGGTGGCGCACGTGCTGGCGCGCTACCACGCCGTGCACCGCGAGCAGCTGCCCGAACTGATACGCCTGGCGCGCAAGGTCGAGCAGGTGCATGGCGAGCGGGCCGACTGCCCGCACGGCCTGGCCGACCAGTTGTCAAGCATGGCGCAAGAGCTGGAAAGCCATATGCGCAAGGAGGAAAACGTGCTGTTCCCGATGATCACCAGCGGCCATGGCGCGATGGCGGGCGGGCCGATCAGCGTGATGCGCATGGAACACGACGAGCATGGCGTGGCGCTGCGCGCGATCGAGCAGCTGACGAACGGCATCGTGGCGCCAGGCGGTGCCTGCACCACCTGGCGCGCGCTGTACACGGGATTGCGCACCTTCCGCGAAGACCTGATGGCGCATATCCACACTGAAAACAACATCCTGTTCGAGCGCTTTGCGCCGGCCATGGTGCATTGACGAAGAAAGACCAAGATGGGTCAATATAAAAAACTATGGTTCACTTTGATCGGCGTGCTGATCGTGACCTTTTCGCTGCTCGGTTATTACGGCACCGAAGTGTACCGGCAGGCGCCGCCGATACCTGCGCAGGTCACCGCGCCGGGAGGCAAACTGCTGTTCGACCGCGAGGGCATCCTCGACGGCCAGACGGCCTGGCAATCGGTGGGCGGCATGCAGCTCGGTTCCATCTGGGGCCACGGCGCCTACCAGGCGCCCGACTGGACGGCCGACTGGCTGCACCGCGAACTGATGGCCTGGCTGGAACTGGCCGCGCAGGACCAGCAAGGCAAGGCCTACGCCGCGCTGGACGGCCCGGCGCAGGCGGCGCTGCGCGAAGCGTTGAAGCAGGAATACCGTGGCAATGGCGTCGATGCGGCGCAGGAGCTGCATCTGTCGGCGCGCCGGGTCGAGGCGATCCGCATCACCGCCGGCTACTATGACCAGTTGTTCTCGGACGCGCCCGCACTGCGCACCAGCCGCGAGCACTACGCGATGAAGGAAAACACCCTGCCGAGCAGCGAGCGGCGCCGCCAGATGACGCAGTTCTTCTTCTGGACCGCCTGGGCCGCCGCCACCGAGCGCCCCGGCCATGACGTCACCTACACCAACAATTGGCCGCACGAACCCTTGATCGGCAATCACCCCAGCGGCGAGAACGTGGTCTGGTCGGTGGCCAGCGTGGTAGTGCTGCTGGCCGGCGTCGGCTTCCTGGTATGGGGCTGGGCCTTCCTGCGAGATCATGACGAGCCGCTGCCGGCTCCGGGCGCGCGCGACCCATTGACCACATTTGCCCTGACACCTTCCCAGCGCGGGCTGGGCAAATACCTGTTCCTGGTCGTTGCCCTGTTCATCTTCCAGGTGTTTATCGGCGGCTTTACGGCCCACTACACGGTGGAAGGACAAACTTTTTATGGCATCGACGTGTCGCGCTGGTTCCCGTATGCGCTGACGCGCACCTGGCATATCCAGGCGGCGCTGTTCTGGATCGCCACCGGTTTCCTGGCCGCCGGCCTGTTCCTGGCGCCCCTGATCAATGGCGGCAAGGATCCCAAATGGCAGCGCGCTGGCGTTGACGTGCTGTTCTGGGCGCTGGTGCTGGTTGTCGTCGGCTCCTTCATCGGCAACTACCTGGCGATCGCCCAGGTGATGCCGCCCGAGTGGAATTTCTGGCTCGGCCACCAGGGTTATGAATACGTGGACCTGGGCCGCCTGTGGCAGATCGGCAAATACATCGGCATCCTGCTGTGGCTGGCGCTGATGCTGCGCGGCGTGGTGCCGGCGCTGCTGGTAAAAGGCGGCGACAAGAATCTGCTGGCGCTGCTGACCGCCTCGGTGGGCGCGATTGGCCTGTTTTACGGCGCCGGCCTGTTCTACGGCGAGCGCACGCACTTGTCGGTGATGGAGTACTGGCGCTGGTGGGTGGTGCATCTGTGGGTAGAGGGCTTCTTCGAAGTATTCGCCACCACCGCGCTGGCCTTTATCTTTTCGACCCTGGGCCTGGTGTCGGTGCGCATGGCCACCGCCGCCAGCCTGGCGTCGGCCTCGCTGTTCATGCTGGGTGGCATACCGGGTACTTTCCACCATCTGTACTTTGCCGGCACCACCACCCCGGTGATGGCGATCGGCGCCAGCTTCAGCGCGCTCGAAGTGGTGCCGCTGATCGTGCTGGGGCATGAAGCGTGGGAAAACTGGCGCCTGAAAGACCGCGCCGCCTGGATGGAAAACCTGCGCTGGCCCCTGATGTGCTTTGTCGCGGTGGCGTTCTGGAACATGCTGGGCGCGGGCGTCTTCGGCTTCATGATCAACCCGCCGATGGCGCTGTACTACATCCAGGGCCTGAACACCACGCCCGTGCATGCCCATGCGGCGCTGTTCGGCGTGTACGGTTTCCTGGCGCTGGGCTTTACCCTGCTGGTGCTGCGCTATCTGCGGCCTGATTATCAGTTCAGCAAGTCGCTGATGATGACGGCCTTCTGGGGCCTGAACGTGGGCCTGGTGCTGATGATCTTTACCAGTCTGCTACCGATCGGCATCATCCAGTTCCACGCCAGCGTGACCGAAGGCCTGTGGTATGCGCGCAGCGAGCAATTCATGCAGCAGCCGCTGCTGCAAAACCTGCGCTGGGTGCGTACTTTCGGCGATGTGGTATTCATCGTCGGCGCGGTGGCGATGGCGCTGCAGGTGGTGCTGGGGTTGCTGGGCAAGGCGAAGGCCTCCGTGCTGCCACAAGCGGTGCGGCCAGCCTGACCGAGTGTTGTTGATACCTCTCCCGAAGCCGTGCTAGCCACGGCTTTTCTCCTGCATCGCCAGGAAGACGAGGCCGGCGAGCAGCGGAATGTTTTTCGTCAGCGGCCCGAAAGGGTGGATCAAAAATTCCGGCAGGAAGATGGCGATCACCAGGGTATAGCCGGCCACCAGCGTGCACTGCGTCCACCACAGCCATGGCCTGGCATGGAACAGCGAGGCGATGCCCATCGCCAGGTCGGCCAGGCAGGAGGCGGCAAACACGTGTTCCGTATGCAGCGTGATGCCGCTGCGGCGCAGCCATGCGAGCGATTCGGCATGCGGATACAGATACCAGGATACAAACGCCGTCCATAGCCAGATGAAGGCCATGCCGAGGCGCATGGCCCAGTACAGCCGCTGCAGGTTCGCTGCCGTCATGGCGTGGGCTTGGCGACCATCAGCCAGTAGACCAGCATCAGCGCGACAAATGCCGGCACGCCGAGCCAGAACCAGCAGCGTGCATAGGTCCAGTACAGGCGGGGCAGCGGCGTGCCCGCGTCGTCTGCCAGGCGGGCCAGGTCGCGCATGCGGATCTGCAGCCACACCACGGGCAGCCAGCAGGCGCCGGCCAGCGCATACAGCAGCATCGAGGCGAAGACCCAGCCGGACATGATCGGATAGCCGGCCAGGTGCGCCAGCGCCAGTCCGGACAGCGGCTGGACGATGACGGCCGGCGTGGTAAACAGCCAGTCGGCCAGCACGGTCTTTTCGGCCGACAGGCGGATCGCGCGCACCTCGCCGCTTCGGTCGTTGATCCACTTGAAGAACGCGATGCCGATGCCGGTGCCAAACAGGATGGTGGCGCTGAGAATATGCAGCCATTTGACGAACAGATACCAGCTCATGCCGGCACCTCGGTCACGTCATGGCCTTGCAGTGCGGCCAAGTAGGCTTCCACCGTGAGCAGGCCGACGCAGGGCATCGCACCGCGCGGCAGCGGCGCGCCAGCGCTGCCGGCGTTGGCCAGGCGGTTCGCCAGCGCGATCGACGCGCCGCACGGGATATGCGGCCCGTGGTTTTGCGCCGCCAGCAATTGCCATGTCAGTATCAAAGGCAGGCCATCGAGCCCCGTGCCTTGCAAGGTCACGAACATCGCGCCCTTGTCGCTGACCAGCGGTTCCACCCAGTGGCTGATGGCGTGCAGCGGCCTGACCAGTGGCAGCAGGCTGCGCAACAGGCCCTGGCGGCGTCGCGCCCGGCCACCAGCAGATGGATCGCCTGGTTGCCGGCCAGCGCCGCGCAAATGCGGGTGCCGAAAAAGCCGTAACCACCGAGTACAAGAATCGTGTGAGAGGCCAAGATATCCTTTAGGGGATGCTTTTCTTGGCAACATGATACTACCTGGTCAGCGGCGCCGCACGCAGTCAATATACGCGTCGGTATCGGGCGGCAGGCCGGAACGCTGCGAGGCCCAGATCATCTGGCCCAGGCATTCCATCACTTCGTGTTGGGCGGCGTGGGCCGAATCGAGGCGCTGGGACAGCTGCTGGACCGCCGTGCGGATGCCGCGCGGCTGGTCCACCTGTACCTGTTCCGTGATCGACAGGTGCATGGACAGGTGCAAAAACGGATTCGCCTGGCCGCCTTCGACCGAATAGTCGCGCGCCAGCGCCGCTTCGACGTCACTCAATTCGTGTTCATATTCGGGATGCTCGAGGATCCAGTCGATCGCGATCGCTTCCATCGGCGACAGGATTTCACGGGCGCGGTGCTTGCGCAAGGTGTCGCAAAAGAAGCGGCGCACATCGTCGGAAGAAGGATTGAACATCGTTTTGGCTTGAGGCTGAAAAGGGCAGGCGATATTGTACCGCGTACGCGCAATGCGTACTTGCCCCCTGATTCAGGCCCGGTCAATGCGGCCCGCATAGCAACCCCGCCTGGCGTTATGCACATGGATATAGCCGACCGCCGGATCGGCAAACAGCCTTGCGATCACGCTTTCAATCGCCGTGCCTTCCACCACATCGGCGTCGAGCATCATGCCATGCTCATCATAGGCGCGCAGCGACAGCAGCCTGATTCGCAGCGAGTCCGGTACCTGGTCGACGGCGTCATACTGCTGCGTGGCGCCCTCGCGAATAAAAATCGCATGCGAGGCGCGATAGGGCGTGTCGGCATCCTGGCAGACGTGATTCAATAGCAGCACGGTCTGCCCCGGCTCGGCATCCTCCATGGTGATCCGGTCGGGAAAGCCAGGCTTCGTATCGACCATGTAACGCAGTACGCCGAGTTGTTTCAGTTCGGCCTCGGGCAGGCCATACAAGTGTTGAAACGGCAGCGGCGACAGGCCGGAAAGTCGGAAATGCATGCGGGACTCCTGTTGGGGAAAGCCGCATCAGACCAGTTTCACGGCATGCCGGCCATCCGTTTATTGCGATGGAATGCGAAAGCCGGCCACGATGCGCGCCGCGTCACGTGCCGGCGGCAGGCCGAAGGCCCGTGCATATTCGCGGCTGAACTGGGTCGCGCTTTCATAGCCCACGTCAAACGCGGCGGCGGTGACGCTCTTGCCGGCGGCCGTCAGCAGGGTACGCGCGCGCAGCAGCCGGATGCGCTTCTGGTATTGCAAGGGGCTCATGGCGGTGACGGCCTTGAAGTGGCGGTGGAACGCCGACACGCTCATCATCGCCTGTTCGGCCAGTGTTTCCACCGGCAGCGGCTGGTCGAAATCGCGGCGTATCACGGTGATCGCGCGGCTCACGCGGGCCATCGCCGTGTCGGGCGTGGCGATCTCGCGCAGCATGGCGCCATGCGGCCCTTGCAGTACCCGGTACAGGATTTCCCGCTCATAGGCGGGCGCCAGCGCGGCGATATCAAGCGGCCGGTCCATCAGGCGCAGCATGCGCACCCAGGCGTCCATCAGTTCTTCGGTCACGGCCGCCACCGAAAACCCGGCCACTGCGCGTTCCGCCCGGGCAGGTTCAGGCAAGTCGGCCAGCAGGCCGGCAATGATGGAAGGATCGAGCGTCAGCGCCACCGCCAGGTAGGGTTCGCCCGTGGCGGCCGGCCAGATGGTGCCGACGGCCGGCAGGTCGACCGACATCACGAAATAATTCGCAGGGCAGTAGTGCAGCACTTGTTCGCCGACCGTCATCGACTTGCTGCCTTGCAGGATCAGGTTGACCATCGGTTGATACACGGCCGCCAGTTCGTGTTCGGGGATGGCGCCCTGCACCATGGCCACCCGTGGGATGCCGGTCTGCGTCAGCCGGTTCTGCGCCCTGGCGGCCAGGGTCCTGAGTTCGTTCAATTGCGTATCCATGGCGCCATCTAATCGCAAACCGGACAAATGCACAAGCACGGAAACAAGCGAAAAGCAGAATCGGGCAGGTTTGCGGCAGGAAGCGGCACGCAAGACCATCCGCTGACGCCTACGATGGCGGCACTACCACACACCTCAAGGAGCTTCAAATGAACATCATCGTGATTACCGGCGGCAGCCGCGGCATCGGCGCCAGCACCGCACTGCAATGCGCCAGCAAGGGCATGGGCGTGGTCGTGACCTATAACAGCCATGCGGCCGGCGCCGACGCCGTGGTGCGGCAGATCGTCGCGGCCGGCGGCAAGGCGGTGGCGCTGGCGCTCGATGTCGGCAATGTCGCTACCTTCGCCGGCTTCCGCGACCGGCTGGCCACCGCATTGCACGCGACCTGGGGCCGCGACAGCTTCGATGGTCTGGTCAACAATGCCGGCTATGGCAACTTCAACGCCATCGCGTCCGTCACCGAAGCCGAATTCGACGGTCTGCTGAACGTGCACCTGAAAGGGCCGTTCTTCCTGACCCAGGCCTTGCTGCCGCTGCTGGCCGACGGCGGCCATATCGTCAACATGACCAGCGCTACCACCCGCGTGGCGACGCCCGGCGCCGCGCCGTATGCGGCCTTCAAGGGCGGCCTGGAAGTGCTGACGCGTTATATGGCGAAGGAATTCGGTGCGCGCGGCATCCGCGCCAACGCCATTTCGCCGGGCGCGATCCGCACCGACATGACCGGCGCGACGTTTGACCAGAACCCGGGATTCGAAACCATGCTGGCCGGCCAGACGGCGCTGGGCCGGATCGGCGCGGCCGACGATGTGGGCAAGGTGATCGCCAGCCTGTTATCGAGTGATAATGGCTGGGTCAATGCGCAGACGATCGAAGTCGGCGGTGGCTACAACATTTAAAAAAAGGAGCTGGGCCATGCTCGACCATGTCTTTATCAACGTCACGGATTTTGAACGTTCCATCGCGTTCTACAGTGCCGTGTTCCAGCCGCTCGGCATCAAAAGCCGGGTCGACTATGACGGCAAGGATGGCCCGCCCGGGCACCCGGATCTGAAGGGCTTCGGCGCCAACGGCCGCATCTTTTTCTGGCTGCGGCAGGGGGCGGTCGATGCGCGTGCGGCGCATGTCGGCTTCGTGGCCAACAGCTGCGCCGAGGTCGATGCGGCGTATGCAGCAGCGATCGGCGCCGGCGCTGTCGACAACGGCGCACCGGGTGCGCGCCTGTATTACGACCCGCGCTACTATGCCGCCAGTTTCTTCGATCCTGATGGCTACAGCATTGAAATCGTCTATAAAAGCTGGCAGCACCCGTAGTCAAAACCGCGCTTTCACACTTCCCCGGCGGCGGTTTCCACGCTGCCGCCGCCTCTTCAACCGCGTTTTGTTAACGTCCGGTTACGCCGAAATTAATACTCCAAAGTAAGTGTTATCCACGATCCTGGCGGCCCGGCAAGGGCAAATAACGGTGATAAAATCGCTGTTCTTGATATTTGCTATGGACATAGCCGTCTATTTGTTGTGATTTTGGCCCCGCGCGAGGGCCGAAACAACAGCGGCGCCGTGTTTTCCTTGTCCGCACCATCGCCACCCGATCGCTGCCGCCACCTGCGGCGCGGCGGCGGCATGCATGCTGGTTTCATCACCATCAATATCCACGATCCGGCCGTTTTTTGCGCTGGAGGGATAGCTGTTTTCCGATGATCTTGCACCTGCCGCCCTGGTGGCCTGGAAGAGCCAACCCTCAGTATTCATAACGGAGTTATCCATGCGTAAATCGCTATTAATTTTGATGTCGTGCCTGATCCTGGCGGCATGTGACAAGACGCCGCCGGCGTCGACGGACAAGCCGCTCGACGTGCTGCTGGTGGGCGCCGGCACCATGAGTGCCACCCTGGGCAGCATGCTCAAGGAACTCGATCCGTCGCTGACGATGGAAATGTTCGAGCGCATGGATTCCGTGTCGGCCGAAAGCTCGGACGCGATGAACAATGCGGGCACCGGCCACTCGGCGTTCGCTGAATTGAACTACACCCCGGAAGCGGCCGACGGCAGCATCGAAACCAAGAAGGCCGTTGCCATCAACGAGCAGTTCGAAGTTTCAAAGCAGTTCTGGGCCTACCAGGTGGCCAGCAAGCACCTGGGCGCGCCGCAGACCTTCATCAACAATGTGCCGCACATGAGCTTTGTGTGGGGCGACGACAATATCACTTTCCTGAAGAAGCGCTACGCCGCGCTGCAACAGGAAAACCTGTTCAAGGGCATGCTGTTCTCGGAAGACTACAACCAGATCGCACAGTGGGCGCCGCTGGTCATGCAAGGCCGTGACAAGAACCAGAAAGTGGCGGCAACCCGCATGGACATCGGTACCGACGTCAACTTCGGCAACCTGACGCGCGGCCTGGTCAAATACCTGACCGACAGCCACGGCATGACCTTGCACCTGCGCCACCAGGTGGAAGACATCAAGCGCGGCGCCGATGGCGTGTGGAACGTCACCGTCAAGAACCTGGCCGATGACACGGAAAAGAACGTGCGCGCCAAGTTCGTGTTTATCGGCGCTGGCGGCGGTTCGCTGCCGCTGCTGGAAAAATCGGGCATTCCTGAAGCCAAGGGCTTCGGCGGCGTGCCGGTCGGCGGCCAATGGCTGGTGACCACCAATCCGGCCCTGGTCGAAGCGCATGCGGCCAAGGTCTACGGCAAAGCCTCGGTCGGTTCGCCGCCGATGTCGGTGCCGCATTTGGATACCCGCATTATCGATGGCAAGAAAGCGCTGCTGTTTGGCCCGTTCGCCACCTTCTCGACCAAGTTCCTGAAAAACGGTTCGTGGATCGACCTGCCAGCATCGATCGGCACCGGCAATATCAAGCCGATGTTGCAAGCCGGCTACGACAATATTCCGCTGACCAAATACCTGGTGCAGCAAGTGATGAATTCGCCGGAAGATCGCCTGGCCACGCTGCGCGAATACCTGCCGAACGCCAAGATGGAAGACTGGACCTTGCAGAACGCCGGCCAGCGCGTGCAGATCGTCAAGGA
The DNA here is from genome assembly GCF_057291295.1 of Janthinobacterium sp. 1L-D-8-B-C4. Taxonomy (NCBI): domain Bacteria; kingdom Pseudomonadati; phylum Pseudomonadota; class Betaproteobacteria; order Burkholderiales; family Oxalobacteraceae; genus Janthinobacterium; species Janthinobacterium sp. 1L-D-8-B-C4. The sequence continues at coordinate 155,680 of NZ_JBXAVX010000004.1, read as the reverse complement.
TGATCCGGTCAAGGGCGGCTTGCTGCAGTTCGGCACCGAAGTGGTCGGCGCCGCCGATGGCAGCATCGTGGCCCTGCTGGGTGCCTCGCCAGGCGCGTCGACTGCGCCGCCGATCATGATCAAGGTGCTGCAAACCGCCTTCAAGGACCGCCTGGCCACGCCGCAATGGCAGGCCAAGATGCTGGAAATGGTGCCATCGTATGGCCAGAAGCTCAATGGCGACCCGGCGCTGGCGAACAAGATCCGCCACTACAGCAGCGATATCCTGGGCTTGAAGGCATTCACGCTGGAAGTACCAGCCGCAGCTGCCGCGCCAGCGGTCGCGGCAAACTAAGAATCACGCCGGCGGCAAGTTTGCCGGCATAAAAAAAGGGCAGCCTGCGAGGGCTGCCCTTTTGCGTGGGACGCTGAATTGATGCCGGCTAAAGTTTGCCCGGCAGTATCAGTTCCGGTGTGGCGATTTCCAGTTTGCCTTCCTCGCCTGCCTTGGCCGCTGCACCGGCCTCTTGCGCACGGGGCGCATGGGGCTGGCGCAAATAGCGCGAGGTATGGCGGTGCGGCTGCTGCGTGTTGCCATGCACGGGCCAGGTCAGGAAGCGCGACAGCTCCTGCAAGGCGCGCTGGTAGACATCACGCTTGAATTCAATCACGACATCGAGCGGGACCCAGTACTCATGCCAGCGCCAGGCGTCGAACTCGGGATGATCGGTCAGGCGCAGGTTGACGTCGTTATCGCGCGCGCACATTCTCAGCAGAAACCAAATCTGCTTCTGGCCACGGTAATGGCCACGAATCTCGCGCTTGATGAAGTGATCCGGCACTTCATAGCGCAGCCAGTCGCGGGTGCGGCCGACAATTTTGACGTGTTCCTGTCTGAGTCCGATTTCCTCTTCAAGTTCGCGAAACATGGCTTGTTCCGGTGTTTCGCCATATTTGATACCGCCTTGCGGAAACTGCCATGAGTGCTCGCGCACCCGCTTGCCCCACCACACCTCGTTCTGGGCGTTTAGCAGGATGATGCCGACGTTGGGCCGAAACCCTTCACGGTCGAGCATAAAACACCTCAAACTTTCTGCGACAGCGCGTCTTTTTTTACATAAATGCCTACAACTCCGCGTGCCAACGGTCTTTTCGGGGTGCGAAAAGGGCTGGAATCGCACCAATTGAGCGCATTTGTATAAAGTATGGACGCATCAGCCAGCTAATCCTTTAAAATTAGGTTGATTATAACCCTCTCTTTTTAAAAAGAATTCACCGTTATGCGCGCCTCCCGTTTTTTTATCTCGACACTCAAAGATGCCCCTTCTGACGCGGAAATCGTCAGCCACCAATTGATGATGCGTGCAGGCATGATCAAACGCCTCGGTTCCGGCATTTATACCTACATGCCGATGGGCCTGCGCGTGATCCGCAAAGTGGAAGCCATCGTGCGCGAGGAGATGAACCAGGCCGCCGCCATCGAGCTGCTGATGCCGCTGGTACAGCCGGCCGAACTGTGGCAGGAGACGGGCCGCTGGGACAAGATGGGCGCCGAACTGATGCGCGTGAAAGACCGCCATGGCCGCGAATACGCGATCCAGCCGACCTCGGAAGAAGTCATCACCGACGTGGTGCGCACGGAAATCAAGTCCTACCGCCAGCTGCCGCTCAATTTTTATCATATCCAGACCAAGTTCCGCGACGAGCGCCGTCCGCGCTTCGGCCTGATGCGCGGCCGCGAATTCACCATGAAGGACGCCTATTCGTTCGACCGCGACCTGGCCGGCATGCAGGCGTCGTACAAGGTCATGTTCGACGCCTATACCCGCATCTTCACGCGCTTCGGCCTGAAGTTCCGTGCGGTGGCGGCCGACAACGGCGCCATCGGCGGCTCCGGTTCGCATGAATTCCACGTCATCGCCCATACCGGCGAAGACGCGCTGGTGTACTGCCCGACCTCGGACTACGCGGCCAATATGGAAGCGGCCGAAGCGCTGCCGTTGACGGGCGAGCGCGCCGCGCCTGCCCAGGAACTGGTGAAAACCGCGACCCCGGACACCGTCAAGTGCGAAACCGTGGCCGCCTTGCTCGGCATCGACCTGGCGCGCACCGTGAAAACCATCGCGCTGACGGCGGAAACCGAAAAAGACGGCAAGGTCACCAAACAGCACTTCATGCTGCTGCTGCGCGGCGACCATGAACTGAACGAGATCAAGGTCGGCAAGGTCGCCGGCCTGGGCGAGCACCGCTTCACCACCGAAGAAGAGCTGCTGGAAGTGTATGGCTCGATTCCTGGCTACCTGGGCCCGATCGGCACCAAACTGCCGGTGACAGTGGTGGCCGACCGCACGGTTGCCCAGATGAGCGACTTCGTCTGCGGCGCCAATGACGCCGGTTTCCATTACACGGGCGCCAACTGGGGGCGCGACCTGCCGGAAGCTGCCATTGTGGCCGACCTGCGCAACGTCGTCGCCGGTGACGCTTCGCCGGACGGCAAGGGCGTGCTGGCGATCGAGCGCGGCATCGAAGTCGGCCACGTGTTCCAGCTCGGTACGGCCTACTCGGAAAGCATGAAAGCCACCTTCCTTGACGAAAACGGCAAGCCTGCGCCGCTGCAGATGGGTTGCTACGGCATCGGCATCACGCGCATCCTGGGCGCCGCCATCGAGCAGAACTTCGACGACAAGGGCATTATCTGGCCAGCCTCGATCGCGCCATTCGAAGTGGTGCTGTGCCCGATGGGCATGGACCGCAGCGAACTGGTCAAGGAACAGACGGAACAGCTCTACGCGGCCCTGCAAGGCGCTGGCGTCGACGTCATCCTCGATGACCGCGGCCAGCGCCCTGGCGCCATGTTTGCCGACTGGGAGCTGATCGGCGTGCCACACCGCATCGTTATCGGCGAGCGTGGCCTGAAGGAAGGCAAGCTGGAATACCAGGGCCGCCGCGATACCGAGGCAACTGGCGTGGCGCCAAGCGACATCGTCGCTTTTATCCAGGCCAAAATGGCGCAGTGATCCGCGTGTTGTTCATGAAAACGGCCGGCGCGCTCGCGCTGGCCGCCTGCCTGGCCTGCGCTCCGCTTGCGCAGGCCGGCAACCAGAAGGAAGAAGCGCTGGCCGACTCGGTGCGCCTGGCGCTGTCGAATGCGATCCGCGACGAGCGCCCGCCTCAACCCACCTTTGCCAATCCGCTGGAGCTGCAACGCTACCAGCAATGGCTGGCGCAGATGTCGCAGCGCCTGCAGCGCAAACTCCCGGACACCCAGCTGCGCACGGAATTCCTGGAAACCGTCTGGTATGAAGCGCGCCGCGCAGGCCTGGAGCCGGCGCTGGTGCTGGGCCTGATCCAGGTCGAATCCGCCTACCGCAAATATGCCGTCTCGCTGGCCGGCGCGCGCGGCTACATGCAGGTGATGCCATTCTGGACCGGCGTGATCGGCGACCATGACCGCAGCAAGCTGTTTCACATGCAGACCAATTTGCGCTATGGCTGTGCGATCCTGCGCATGTACCTGGATATGGAAAAAGGCGATTTGTTCCTGGCGCTGGGGCGGTATAACGGCAGCCGGGGACGACCGGAGTATCCGAATGCGGTACGCGCCGCGTGGGTGCAGTGGGAGCTCAAATAGGCTGTCTGACGTATTGGAAGACGCAAAGCGTAAAAACGGCGGGCCGGAGACGCGAGCCCGAGAAAATGCCGATGGCGGCGTTGCAGCTCCTTGCCGTACATGCGTACTGTCTGCATCGCTGCGCCTTGCCCTCGACATTTTTCAGGCTCGCTGGCCCTATGCACCTGTGCGGGCTCCTGGGGGCGCTAACTTGACGGCATCAGGGGCTGACCCAAAAAAATACCCCGCTCGCAGTAAAGCGGCGGGGCACTCGCTCGGCTGGATGGCCGGCGGGTAGCTGATTATTTCAAATGATCGGAGATCAGTTTCGTCATTTCAAACATGGAGACTTGGGCCTTGCCGCCAAAAACGGCTTTCAGTTTGTCGTCGGCATTGATCATGCGGCGGTTGGCCGGATCTTGCAGGTCGAGTTTTTTGATGTAATCCCAGACCTTCTTGGTCACTTCAGTGCGCGGCAGTGGTGCTGCGCCAACGACGGCTGCCAGATCCTTGGATGGCGTCATTTCTTTCATGAAGGCTGCGTTTGGCTTGCGTGGTGTTGCCGGTGCTGCCGCTTTCTTCGCCGCTGCCGGTTTCGCAGCCGGCTTGGCTGCGGGTTTTGCCGCTGGTGCGGCTTTGGCTGCGGGTGCTGCTTTCTTGGCGGCTGCAGGCTTGGCTGCTGCTGCCTTGGCTGGCGCTGCTACTGGGGTTTTTTTGGCTGTTGCCATCTTCGAGCCTCCTTAACAAACACATGGGAAATTGCGCAATTAATCGCACGGCTAATATTGGTGGGGATTTACACAGTATGCAAGCGATTTTCACGTTTTCACGAGGAAAAAAGCAGCGAAAACCTCCCTCTGTCGCCCGGGCGCAGCTTGGAAGGGCTTGCCAGGGTGTTTTTGCCTGAAAACGGCATGGTTGCTGGCTATGCGGGGAGGGGGAAATGCCGGGCTGAGGAACATGCTGCCCGGCATTATTTAACATATCGTTTTACTGATTTTTGCGGCCGCAAAACAGCTTCCGGAACGTCGATCCGGAAGGCTCAATACCTTACTTCAGACCAGGCATCATGCCCTTCATACTGCGCATCATCTTCATCATGCCGCCGCCAGACAGTTTTTTCATCATCGTCTGCATCTGCTCGAACTGGTTCAGCATGCGGTTTACTTCCTGCACCTGCACGCCGGCGCCGGCGGCGATGCGGCGCTTGCGAGTGGCCTTGATCAGTTCAGGCTTGGCGCGTTCCTGCGGCGTCATCGAGTCGATGATGCCGCACATGCGGCGCACCTGCTTGTCGGCCTGGTCCATGTTCTTGCCGCCGGCGGCCTGCTGGAACTGGGCCGGCAATTTGTCCATCAGGTTGGCCATGCCGCCCATTTTCTTCATCTGGCCCAGTTGCGCCTTGAAGTCGTTCATGTCGAACTTGCCGCCGACCTTCATCTTCTGCGCCAGATCGGCCGCCGCCTTGCTGTCGACGCCCTTGCGCGCTTCTTCGACCAGCGCCAGGATGTCGCCCATGCCGAGAATGCGGTTGGCCATGCGGGTCGGGTCGAACGCTTCGAGGCCGTCGAGTTTTTCCGACACGCCGGCAAACTTGATCGGCTTGCCCGTGATATGGCGTACCGACAGGGCCGCGCCGCCGCGCGCATCGCCATCGAGCTTGGTCAGCACGATACCGGTCAGCGGCAGCGCATCGTTGAAGGCCTTGGCCGTGTTGATGGCGTCCTGGCCCAGCATGGCGTCGACCACGAACAGGGTTTCAATCGGTTTCACGGCCGCGTGAACGGCGGCGATTTCGCGCATCATCTCTTCGTCGATGCCGAGACGGCCGGCCGTATCGATGATCAGTACGTCGTGATAGTGCTTTTTCGCCCAGTCCAGCGCGGCCAGGGCGATATCGACCGGCTTGTCGGTGGCGGTGGACGGGAAGAAGTCGGCGCCGACCTGGCTGGTCACCGATTGCAGCTGGGCGATCGCGGCAGGGCGATACACGTCGGCCGAGACGGTCAGCACTTTTTTCTTCTTTTCTTCTTTCAGGTATTTGGCCAGCTTGCCGACGGTGGTGGTTTTACCCACGCCCTGCAGACCTGCCATCAAAATGATGGCGGGCGGCTGCTGCGCAAAACTGAGTTGCGACGCTTCGGGGCCGAGGTCGGCGCCCATGATGGCGGCCAGCTCGCGCTGTACCACGCCAACCAGGGCCTGGCCCGGCGACAGCGAGGAAATGACTTCCTCGCCCATGGATTTTTCCTTGACGCGGGCGATGAATTCGCGCACGGCGGGCAGGGCGACGTCGGCTTCGAGCAGCGCCAGGCGCACTTCGCGCAGCATTTCGGCGGTATTGGTTTCGGTCAGGCGCGCCTCGCCGCGCATGGTCTTGACGACTTTGGCAAGCCGTTGGGTAAGATTATCTAGCATGATCAACCTGCAGTGGAAAGCTTGGGAGTGGGCGGCTCTAGGCCGGACGATGGGCGCCATTTTACTCTATCGCGCCGTTGGGACGGTCGCGCATCGGCAGTGATAGCTTGGCATTTATGGCAATGCCATGATTGCATGCAGGGTCATTTCAGGGTTAAAATGAGAATAATTCTTATTTACATCACTGCCCAATGCCATGGCCGCCGCCGACTTTGTCCAGCAACAGCAACTGCACGCGCTCTACAGCAGCCATCACGGCTGGCTGCAGGGCTGGTTGCGGCACAAGCTGGGCAATGTGGGCGAGGCGGCCGACCTGGCGCAGGATACCTTTGTCAGCGTCTTGACGAGTGGCGCGGCGCCGCAGATCCGCGAAGCGCGCCCCTTCCTGGCCACCATTGCGCGCCGCTTGGTGGCGCACCGCTACCGGCGCCAAGTGCTGGAAGACGCCTACCTGGCGGCGCTGGCTTGCCTGCCGCCGGCCGTGGCGCCGGCGCCCGAAGAGCGGCTGCTGGCGCTGGAAGCCTTGCAGGAAATCGATGCGGCCCTTGACGGCTTGCCGCTGCCGGTGCGCACGGCCTTTTTGCTGGCCCAGCTCGAAGGCCTCAGCTACGCCGAGATCGCCGTGCGGCTCGATGTCTCGGCCAGTTCGGTCAAACAGTACCTGACGCGCGCCAACCGGCATGTGTTTTTTGCGCTGCCGTCGTGAGTACCTTGAGTACCTTGAACCAGCCTGCCTTCAGCGAGGCCGTGGCGCAGCAGGCGGCCGACTGGCTGACCGTGCTGATGTCGGACGAGGCGGGCGACGAGGAGCGCCGCGACTGGTTGCGCTGGCGCGACGCGGACCCTGAACATGCGCGGGCCTGGGCCCATATCGAAGCGTTTTCCCGGCGTTTTGGCAATGTGCACCAAGGGGCCGCCACACAGGCGCTGGCCAATGTAGCGCTACCTGCCGGCGGCAAGCGCCGCCAGTTGCTGGTGTGGCTGGGCGTGGCCGGTGGCGCCGGCCTGCTGGCCGCGCACAGCGGCGCCTTCGATGGTGCGCGCACCGTGCTGGCCGACTATCGCACGGCCACCGGCGAGCGGCGCGATGTCGCCTTGGCTGACGGCAGCGTCCTGACCCTCAATACCGCCTCGGCCGTCAACCTGCGCTTCGATGGCCATCAACGCCTGATCGAACTGCTGGCCGGCGAAATCATGGTGGCCAGCGGGCATGGCGCGGGCAGCGATGTGCCGTTGCTGGTGGCGACCCGCGAAGGCCGGGTGCGCGCGCTTGGCACGCGCTTTGCGGTGCGCCAGTGCGATGGCGTGAGCCACGTCGCCGTGTTTGAAAGCGCGGTCGAGATAAGCTCCGCGGACGGCATCGGCGCGCCGTTGCGGCTGGCCGCCGGCCACAGCGCCACCTTCACGCGCCAGCGTCCCGCCGCGCCACAGGCCATAGACGCCCACCTTGACGCCTGGTCGCGCGGCCAGCTGATCGTCGACGACGTGACCCTGGGCGAGTTCCTGGCCGACCTGTCGCGCTACCGCCCGGGCCTGATCCACTGCGCGCCGGAAGTGGCCCGGCTGCGCCTGTCGGGCGTGTTCCCGCTGTTCGACACGGAACGCATCCTGAACATGCTGCCCAATTCGCTGCCGGTGCAGGTGCGCAGCCGCACGCGCTACTGGGTCTCGGTCGAACCGGCGCCATAGCCGCCATCCCTCGAAAATAATATGCAGCAGGACTGCCCGATTTGCATGCTCGCGGCACCTGTATGTGAAGGGTGCGGTTTTCATCATCCATTTGACGCAGAGAGGCAGTAATGCAACAGAAACAAATAATCCACGGAGTGCCACAGCCATGAAATCGGCCCATATGCTGTTGTTGTCGCGCGTGCTGGCGGCCATTTTCGGCGGCTATGCCTTGACCTCCGGCGTGGCGGTGCTGCTGTCGGCCACGCTGCCCCTGTCACGCGTGGAAGCGGTGCAGACGGCCACCCTGAGCGCTTTTGTGATCTATACCTGCGCCGTGATCTGGGTGTTTTCGGTGCAGGACCTGCGCCGCGCCTGGCTCGGCATGCTGCTGCCGGCGATGCTGTGTGGCTGCCTGGGCCTGCTGCTGGCGCGGGGTGCCGCATGAGCATGAAGCTGGAAAAAGCCGTCAAGATGCCACAGTCGGGCGGCCTGCGCCAGGCCATGGCCTGGTTGCATACCTGGAGCGGCTTGTGGATTTCCTGGCTGCTGTTCGCCATTTTCCTGACCGGCACCCTGTCGGTATTCGAGGAACCGATCGGCCACTGGATGCAGCCCGAGCATGCGATCGAAGAGTCAAAGCATGCGAACGAGCCGCCACCGCCCAAGGTCACCGACCGCGCGCAACGGCTGCAGCTGGCGCTCGACTTTATGGCCAGGGCGCATCCGAGGGCCGACATGTGGGAAATCTGGCCGGTGCAGCGCCCGGGTCAAGGCCTGTCAGCCTATTGGTTCCAGCCGCAGGGCGGCTATGGTGCGGCCGATCTCGACCCGTTGACCGGCAAGCAGATCGAACATGGCCACGCAGGCGTGCAGCGCGCCACGCAGGGCGGCCACCATTTCGTCGATTTCCACTATGAGCTGCACGCGGGCCGCATTGGCGTCTGGATCGTCGGCATTACCACCATGATCATGCTGGTCGCACTGGTGAGCGGCGTGATCACGCACAAGCGCATCTTCAAGGACTTCTTTACCTTCCGCCCGGCCAAGGGCCAGCGTTCCTGGCTCGATGCGCATAACGCGGTGGCCGTATTGACCCTGCCGTTCCAGTTCATGATCGCCTATACCGGCCTAGTGTTTTTCGCCGACGATTACGTACCGGCGCCGGTGGTGGCGCAGTACGGCGCGGACAATGCCAAGAAATCCTTCCTGGCCGACTGGAACGATGTCGGCAAACCGGCGCGCAGCGGCCAGCCGCTGGCGATCCCGGACCTGGAACAATTCGCTCTGCGCGCCGAGCAGGCCATCGGCCAGGAAATCCGCGCCGTGGTGCTCGACAATCCGAACGACGCTTCCATGCGCGTGTGCATGTACGGCTGGAACGAGGACAGCGAACTGCTCGAGCGCATCAGTGCCAATACGGGCCGCGCCTGCTATGCACTGGCGACCGGCGTTGAAACGGTAGTGCGCCAGCCGGGCGAATCGGATACGGGCGGCGCGGCGCTGACGCGCAATGTCATGTCCAGCCTGCACATGGCCAGCTTTGGCGGCCTGCCCATGCGCTGGCTGTATTTCCTGTGCGGCCTGGCCGGCACCGCCATGATGGGCACCGGCGCCGTCCTGTTCCTGGTCAAGCGGCGCCAGAAGTCGCTCGGCGAATTCGGCGCCGCCACGCCGCGCGTCTATCGCCTGGTCGCTTGCATGAATATCGCCGCGATTGCCGGCCTGTCGATTGCCTGCATCAGCTACCTGTGGGCCAACCGTTTGATCCCCATCGGCCAGGAACTGCGCGCCGGCTGGGAAGTGCGGGCCTTTTTCGGCGTCTGGTGTTTGACCTTGCTGCACGCCTGCCTGCGCAGCGAAAAACGCGCATGGATCGAACAACTGGGCCTGCTGGCGGCCCTGTGCCTGCTGCTGCCGCTATTGAATCTGCTGACGACGGGTGACAACCTGGCGGCGCAATATGCGCGCGGAGACCTGGAAAGCGCCGGCGTGGAGTTGTGCGCCATCGGCTTTGGCCTGCTGGCCGCCTGGGGCGCCTGGAAGGTCGGCACGCGCAAGAGCGCCGCGCCAGCGAAGAAAACCGCACCGGCCAATATCAACAGATCAACCACCATGGAGAACAACGCATGATCAATACCATCCTGTGCGCGCTGGGCCTGTCGTATGCGGGCATGGCCAGCCTGTCGCTGGCGATGGACCGTCATCATGGCCAGGTATTCGGCCGCGACGCCACCGGCCATGTGCGGCGCGCGCTGCAGCTGGCCGGCAGCGCGCTGCTGGCGCTGGCCATCTGGCCTTGCGTGGCCGGCTGGAGCGCGTCGGTTGGCGTGGTCGCCTGGCTGGGCTTTTTATCGGCCGGCGCGCTTGGCGTGGCCCTGCTGCTGCCGTATGCGCCGAAATTGTTGTTTCGTAGTTCCCTGCTGGCAGCCGTCGCCGCGCTGGCAGGTCTGGCAACCCTGCTGCAGTAACTTCCTCAAGGACAGACCGATGCACGTTTCACCCAAGGCGACACCGTTTTATGCTTCCCGCCGCGCGGCCATTCTTGGCGGCGTGGCGCTGCTGGCGCTGATCGTCGCCGGCGCCCTGTGGACCACGCGCGGCCCGGCCACCATCTTCGAGACCACGCCCGTCAAGCGCGGCAGCATCGAGGCCAGCGTGACGGCGATCGGCACGCTGCAGCCGCAAACCTATGTCGACGTAGGCGCCCAGGTATCGGGCCAGATCACGCGCCTGCACGTGCAGCCCGGTACGGTGGTGGAAAAAGGCCAGCTGCTGGCCGAAATCGACCCCAGCGTGCAGCAGGCCACCGTGGATGCGGGCCGCGCCGCGCTGGCCGGCCTGCGCGCGCAATTGGCGGATCAGAAAGCGCAGCACCGCCTGGCCGGCCAGCAGCATGTGCGCCAGCAGCAGATGGCCAGGTTCGATTCCACTCCGCTGGCCGAGCTGGAGCTGGCCGAGGCCACCCTGGTCTCGGCGGCTGCCAGGATCGACCACCTGAAGGCGCAGATCGACCAGACCCAGGCCAGCCTGAAGGCCGATGAAGCGCGCCTGGGCTATACCCGCATTTACGCGCCGATGGCCGGCAGCGTGGTGGGCCTCGATGCCAAGGAAGGCCAGACCCTCAATGCGACGTACCAGACACCGAATATCCTGCGCATCGCCGATTTGTCCGCCATGACGGTATGGACCGAAGTGTCGGAAGCCGACGTGCGCCGCGTGCGCGCCCGGATGCCGGTGTATTTCACCACCTTGGGCGGCGACCAGCGGCGCTGGAGCGGCAAGGTGCGGCAAGTGCTGCCGGCGCCACCGGTGCCGGGCGGCAGCAGTGCCGGCACGGCCCTGGCGCCGTCGACCAGCAAGGTGATCTTGTATACGGTGCTGTTCGACGTCGATAACGCCGACGGCGAACTGATGCCGCAGATGACGGCGCAAGTGGTGTTCGTCACGGCGGCGGCCAACAATGTGCTGGCCGTGCCGCTGCCGGCTTTGACACCGTCGACCGCCGAAGGCGCGAAAGCCGGCCAGTTTACGGCCCGCGTGATGGCGCCTGATGGCACGGTCGATGCACGTGAAGTGACGGTGGGCGTGCGCAACCGCCTCAGCGCCGAAGTGCTGAAAGGCCTGAAGGAAGGTGAACTGCTGGTGACGGGTGAACAACCGGCCGGCAATGGCCCCAGCAGGTTCCAGCTATGAGTGAGCCTTTGATTGAACTGCACGGCATCCGCAAGCGCTATGGCGGCCATGACGGCGCGCCGGCGGTCGAGGTGCTGCGCGGCGTGAGCTTGTGCATCGGCGCCGGCGAATTTGTCGCCATCGTCGGCGCGTCCGGTTCCGGCAAGTCGACCCTGATGCATCTGCTCGGCTGCCTGGACCGCCCCAGCGACGGTACCTATCGCTTCGCCGGCCAGGACGTGGCCAGCCTGAACCCTGACGAACTGGCCTGGCTGCGGCGCGAGGCCTTTGGCTTCGTGTTCCAGGGTTATCACCTGATCGCCACCGAATCGGCGCGCGAAAACGTCGAAGTGCCGGCCCTGTACGCGGGCATGCCGGCCGCTGAACGCCATGCGCGTTCGGCGGCGCTGCTGCGGCGCCTGGGACTGGGCGAACGGTTTGACCATCGCCCGAACCAGTTGTCGGGCGGGCAGCAGCAGCGCGTGTCGATCGCGCGTGCGCTGATGAACGGCGGGCGCATTATCCTGGCAGATGAACCGACCGGTGCGCTGGACAGCAGCAGCGGCGCCGAGGTCATGGCGCTTCTTGGTGAGCTGGCCGACGCCGGCCACACCATCATATTGATTACCCACGACCGCAAGGTGGCGGCGCAGGCGCGCCGCGTGATCGAGATCCGCGACGGCGAAATCATCGAAGACTCGGGCGCGGTAGCCATTGCCGCCACGGCCGCGGCGCTGCCGCCGCTCGACATGTCGCGCGCCGCGCAGGATACGGGGGCGTCGCTGGGCACGGAATTGCTGGACGCGGCGCGCGCGGCCTGGCGCGTACTATGGATCAACCGCTTTCGCACCGGCCTGACCCTGCTCGGCATCGTGATCGGTGTCGCCTCCGTGATCGTCATGCTGGCCATTGGCCTGGGCACGCGCCAGCAGGTGATGGCGCAGCTGGGCGCGTTCGGCTCGAACCTGCTGTATATGTCGTCGCGCGGCGAAAGTTCGCGCATTCCGGGGCGCAGCATCACCCTGGGCGACCTGGAGGCCTTGAAGGACGTGCCGGGCATCTCGCATGTGCTGCCGAATGTCACCGGCAACAAGGTCATCCGCCATGGCAATATCGACGTGCAGACCTATGTGCGCGGCACCGGGCCGGCGCTGCCGCAGATCCAGACCTGGCCGGTGGCGAAAGGCGGTTTCTTTACCGAGCAGGACGAGCGCGAGATGGCGACCGTGGCGGTGCTGGGCTCGCGCCTGGCCGAAAAACTGATGCCCGATATTGCCAACCCGGTGGGGCAAAGCATTTTGATCGGCAACGTGCCGTTCCAGGTGATCGGCGTGATGAGCACCAAGGGCGCGCTGACGGGAGAGAAAGACGAGGACGACGTGCTGCTGCTGCCGTTTTCCACCGCCGGCATCCGCGTCTTCGGCCAGCGCGAGCCGACCTACACGGTGCTGGCGGCGGCGGACGTCAAACGCGTGACCGAAGTCGAGGCGGCAGTTGATGCCGTCCTGTTCGAGCGCCACCGCATCCGCGACTACGGCATCAGCAACGCGGCCGCCTCGATCGCCGCCGAAGCGAAAACCCAGGACAACATGACCATGATGCTCAGCCTGATCGCCGCCGTCTCGCTGGTGGTGGGCGGCATCGGCGTGATGAACGTAATGCTGATGACGGTGCGTGAGCGCACGCGCGAAATCGGCATCCGCATGGCCACCGGCGCGCGCCGCCGCGACATCCTGCGCCAGTTCCTGACCGAGGCGGTGCTGGTGTCGGTGGTCGGCGGCGTGGCCGGCATCGTGGTCGGCATCGCATTCGCGGGCCTGCTGCTGGTATGGCAAGTGCCGGTGATCTTTTCCCTCAGCGCCATCGGCGGCGCCTTTGCCTGCGCCGTGGTAACGGGCCTGGTGTTCGGCTTCATGCCGGCGCGCAAGGCCTCGGGGCTGGATCCGGTGGTGGCGCTGGCGGGGCAGTAAATACGGATACGGCTACACTGTGAGCCATTGTCCATGACGGGAACTCCCATGTATCACGCTGAAGAAATCGAAGTTGCTGCCATCGCCATGCTGCAGACGGGGCATTGAAATGAATCTTGTGAATGCTGGGAAGTTTCCATCCTCGTTCGGTCTGGTGAAAGCACCAGGCAATATTGTTGTAGAAAGCTTCCTGGATTGGCAGAAAGAGGTTTTACGGCAATATGGTTTTGAGTTGCGCCTGGAAGTGCGCCACGATGACCTTGGCGGTGCTCTGCAGGCGCTGTTGCCTCGCACCGCACCGGTTACCACGAAGTACCTGTTCTGGCCGCTCAATGAACACTGGACGATGTATTTCGACAATGGCGTCAATGGAACGGATGCCGGTCCGCCGAAAGTATTGTCATCGAAACTCGGTGTCGACGCCATGAGGGTGGTCATGGCAGACGACATCCTCGATGCGTCGAACGGGCAAACGATGCAATACTGCGCATCGATACTCGAGTACTACCGGCAGGGCGTCGAGAAACGGCATATCTTTGCTGCGAATGACGGCGGAAAATGGAAGTTTGGCCAAGCTGGTGAGCCGTTTCCATTTGAAGACATGGCAGCATACAAGTTGAAATCGATCAAACAGCGGTTCACGAACACCATGTTGCGTGGCTACCTCAACCAATTAGGGGCAGACATAGTCAATGGCAGTCTTGCTGTTGCTGAACCGGGTCATGGCTATTTGCTAACCAAGCATGGCAAGATGCCAGCAACTTATCAGGAATTCAAAAGCTGACGCGCCAGGCCGACTCGGCCAATAGATCTCGGTTCAGGTTTGCAGTCAGGGCTGAGTTCGTGTACGAATGGCGGACCTGATCCCGGCTGCCCGGACCCCGGCTGCCCCGGCTGCCGGCGCGGCTGCAGGCGGTTCGGCGGGCAGTTGGCCGGAGGGGGCTAGGATGCCCAGCGCGATCGGCAGGTCGAAACGTCCCGATTCTTTCGGCAGGTCGGCTGGCGCCAGGTTGGCCTTGATGCGCCGGGCTAACATCTCGAAGCCGCAATTTTGCAGTGCGGCACGTACCCTGTCGCGCGACTCCTTGACCTCGGTAACGGGCAGGCCAACGATGTTCTTAGTGGTATGGTTTATAAAGTAAAATCGTTTAGCCGATTTCTTTCGTTATGACGGTGATGGTGTCTTGATGTTCCGGGCTAACACTGACTTGCCCCTATTGTCACTGGCACACCTAACGCAGTTCAAGAACATGGGATGGTCCTTCGCCACGCTGCCAGCCATAGGCGATCTATCAAGCAAAAAATCTTCAAATCGGTACTAACGTGCTACAGGATGCATTCCGAGACATTCATATTGAACGCTACGGAATCCATACAGTTTTCCTACCATTGCATAGCCTTAGCCACCCTGCTGCTGCTACTAAGACCGACCTGCTGGCACAGGTAAGGTATCGTGTTTTCACACACACCAGTCCCCAGGCGCGTGATGAAGAACTATCAGCTCGGTTTATCCAATGTCGCGGATTACCTCAGCCACAGAGGAAATGACGGCTTTCTTTGACGGAAGCGTAGTTCCACCAGTTGGCCGACGTCCCGCCGGCGCTGACCTGGTTCGCCAACATCGACAATTCACAGACGCCTCGTGCCTATCTGAATCCAAATTCGATGTCACCACCGTGCCGCTAGCCACGATTGCCATCACCAGGCGTAGGTCACTCCCAAAATTCATTAAAAATGAACTGTATTTTTTACAAAGTAAAAAAAACTACATGTTTTTTTTATTTCGGATTATAATTACTTCGCTCCATCAAAAGAGAAGCAATAAATGGCGACTTCGTGCGCCAAGACGGGCTCGGACTGGCGCGGGTTGCGCAATTTCAAACGCGACCAACGACGTGTGGGCATTGAGATAGGGTACAACCAGCGCGCCACAATGCGCGCTTAAACAACGCCAGCGGCGTCTTAATAAACTGATAAGGAGTAAAAATGGGCTTTCTAGACATGCTGGAAAACATGGCAAAGGGTGCTGCCACGGGGGTAGCTGTAGTTGTGGCGCTACCAGTTTTTGGCCCTGTGGGCGCGATCACGGCAACTGGCATTGCACTGGCATCGTCTGTTGGCGCCACGGCTGCGCTGATCGATGACGTGAAGAAGTTCAATTGAATTGGTTGACCAGCCAGGCTCTAATATCCTGCCGGCTGGTCAACTGCCCCTTTCAAAACTTACATTGATATATATGGACGAACTTACACCAATCCGAAAAGTCATCGATGGCGTCAACATCAACACGGATACAGCGCACCGCTTTCACGAAGATGTGAAAGTTGTGAGTGAGTTGGTCGAAGATACGGTCGTACATCGGCGCATCCACCAATGCCTTTATCAGACACAAGGCAACGTCCGCTACTTCCTTGCGTTCTGGAATAAACCGCTGTGGAATGACGATGCACTGCAATTCGTGTACATCAACGATGCCAGTCTAATCGACGTGGAACAGGCCAAACAATGGATGCTGACCAACTGCCCCGAGAAGCTTGATGATTTCGTCAAGAACCTCGATAACACAGACAAAGCACCGAGCTCGGTGGCAGTCAATCTGCGCATGCCGATGGCACTGCGCAACCACCTGATGCAGACAGCCGAGTTGACCGGCAACTCGCTGAACAAGATCTGCCTCAACCTCATGAATATGGGCATGTCATACGCACACAGGAAAAGAGCTATCTCGCTACCAGCCTCATTTATTCGATTGGAGATGCCAAATGGTGAACCAGCACTGGATGAGTTTGAGCATGCGCGCCAGTTCAAGGACGAAGACGATCAAGCGTTGGCAAACTACGCAGAGAACCTGTACAGCCTCTATAAACAAGACTTTCCACGACTCTTTCCCGTAGCACTACACATTCTGTACCGTCTGTTTCATATCAATCGAGACAGCAAGCGCGCTATATGCTTTGCCATCTGGCTCTCACATTTCTATCGTGTCTCCTGGCAAGACAGTCAGGACATTTCTCAGCGCCGACAGGGTCCTGTCGAATACGGGCAGTGGCAATGGGTCAAACATGAGGGGCCCGGTTGAGAAAATCAGCAAATTCTCGTTTTCTGCACCAGCCGCCGTCTGTCCCGTCAGTTGCCGTTATTTCCGGTTCGGAAATTATGGAAACCCCTTACGCTGGTCCTGCCACTTGGTAAACAACTTCTCCCAGGAGAAAGCAAATGACTGATCCGTTTTACAGAAAAATCATGGCCCCTAGCGGGAATATCGTTTCGGGTGCTGCAGCGTTTATGGTGCACATCAAGAACGCTGGCGGTCCATCCAAGATGATGCGAGATATCGCCATCATGGCTGGCGAGGCAGGTGGTCAAAAAGTGCTAGATCGCCTCAGCCAGCGGCATCAGCACGCCTTGCCCGTCCATGCGCAGCCTCGAGCGGAGGAAAAACTCCATTGAGCACCGAAGGTGCGAATAAGGGATTTGTGAATGTAACTAGGGGCGATAGGGCAGCGAGTTTGTGCCGGATCGTCGCGCCGGCCAGCGCACGCTCTTCAAAGTCGCGGTGCCATGCAAGCATGTGGACCGGCGTGACTATCCGAAACTGTTTCGGCAAGTCGATGCCCGTGAACGCCATGGACTCGGTCAGATCGCACTGGTAGCTTCGACAACAATCCGCAGCGACCTGGATTCGTAGCGGCGGTTGAAAGCCGAGAACGAAGTGGCTCTTTAGTCTTTGCTAGTACTCGCCAGTTGAGAATGCCAAAATGTAACGGTTCTCTGGTATTGTTGGACTGCTCGCACTCAAGCGGGAATTCGGTAAATAGTTATTTTAATGGAGCCAGCATGGCAAACAGGACGTGGGGAAAAGAGTCAGCCGAGGATCGTATTCAAACTCGGCTCAATGAGGTCAAGACCGTAGTAATTAAAGACTACGTGCGGGAAACGGACTTGTTCAACTTGCCAAATGGCAAGGCCTACCGTGTCGATGGGGTTCACATTTACGTCGACATCCTGAATATTGACGACATGCTCGGCACCACTACGTATGAAGGGGAAACGGTCCACAAGCGCACGTTGCGATTTCTCAACCTTCATTACCGCGCTGTCCGCCGCGTTCTGATCGACGTCGATGCGATTCAAGTCGATTTTCATAATCAAAGATTACATGCAGTGTTCGCCAAACCGTATGGCGACGAGGCAACTCGCGTTCATCGTGCAGTGGCTACAGCTCAGTTAATCAGTGATGTCTTGGCGAAAACGGGCGAAAACAGCGATGATCCGCTGCCAGGTGCAAAAGTTCGCGTCGGCATAGACACTGGTAAAGCTTTGGCAGTAAGCAACGGGCGTCGCGGACACCGGGAGCCATTGTTTCTCGGCCCTCCTGCAAACTTAGCGGCTAAACGAGCAGGCGGAGGACAAAAAGCCGGCATCTTCATCACCAACAACGCTCGCGAGATCATTGACTTGGACGAGGTCGACAACGTCGACGTGACCGCCCTCACGGTCGAGGAGATCCAAGTCTCGCAAGACAAGGCTAAACTCAACGTCACTGTCGATCAGGTGGTCAGAGAGTGGGAACAAGGTTTAAAGGATCACCCGATCGCGAGCATCGTGTTCACAGCGCACACCCCGCCTTATCGCGATCTTGACATTGAACTGCTGGCTTCTGCGAATTCGCGTCGTCAAGAAGCTATTTCGATTTATGCTGACATCGATGGATTCACCAAATATGTTGGTGATCGCGTGGACGATGACGAAGAGGCAAAGGACGTTGTTCGCGTCCTGCATGTACTGCGTAGTGAACTTGACGCGGTTTTGCATGAAGACTTTGCAGGCAGAAAAATCCGTTTCATCGGCGACTGCGTTCACGGCGTGCTCGTCGAGGGGACCGCTCAAACCACAGAAGGAACTGAGTCTTCTAAGAACGCGATGCTTTGTGCCGCGGCTATGCGAAGCAGCTTTGTCGTGGCGTTGGATATGCTAAATGACGAGGGTATCGATACGGGTGAGCTTGGACTTGCCATTGGCCTTGAATTTGGCCCAATCGCCATTACCCGCCTCGGTATCAAAGGCGAAAAGATTCGCTGCTGCATCAGTCGCGCGGTGCTGCAATCGGAGACGGAGCAAATGAGATGCGCGGGAGGCCAAACAGCAATAGGTGAACAAGTTGATAAACGTGCCCCATCGGCATTGACTAATCTCTTCGGAACGTCACGTCGCCGAACCAATTTTCACTACGATGAAGCCGTCGAGGCTTTAGACAACGCGGCGAAAGTTGCAAAATCTCTTAGCGCCGGTTCTTCAAGCTTATTGCACCCTGCGACGCCTGCCGTCGGTGCAGGTGTGGCTGCCGCAGCGGCTGGATTTAGCTTTCCAGCCACTGCGGCTTCGCCCTCGAAGACTCCTGCCGGGTTTGCGTGATGTGGTATGAAACCAAGCCAGCTCGCGTCAAAGCCGAGCTCGACGGTATAACCGCTCTCGCGGTGAATCAAGCATGGCTTAAAAGAATTAATTTCCGGCTGGATAAAGTCTCCAAAGCCTTGTGCGTCGATATCGATCTTCAAGTTGGTGAAAACCTTCGCCTTGTGACTCTCGCCTATCCCGAAGGATTTCCCCACACTCCTCCCTCGATCAAACCGCGTGGAGAGACCGTGACATGGACCGGTCATCAATATGGCGCTGGGGGCGAGCTTTGTCTCGAACACCGGCCGGATAATTGGGAGCCTCAGATCACAGGCGTGGACATGATCCAGAGCGTTTACAAGCTTCTCGATAGCGAGGCGGGTAAAGACGAGGGCGGCCAACCTCTTGTCGTTGAATCCGCACATCGCTCAACCGTAGGCCGGTCTATGAGGATCAAGTGGAGCCGGTTTGTGGCGACAGCATCGATGCTCCAACAAATCGTCATTTGTGACAAACCCGCGAGAGCTTTATTCCGCATTTCAATTGGCAAAAAATCGCTTGTCTATATGTTGCATCACCTCATCCAACCAGATGGCTCGAAATGGATTGATCCAGAGTTGCCGCCGGGGTTCGGTGAATGCGCAACCCGCAAAGGCTTCGTCCTAGACCTGGGCGTCGATTATATGCGTTTGATGCAAATTCCTAAGGATGACAGGACCGGGGCTGCCGCAATGAGGGAATCGTTCATAGGCCCTGACGCTGGCCCTTTTAATGGAAACGAAATTGTCCTGATCACTGTTTGTTCCTTTTTGTTCGCGTATAGACTCGATCCCGAAGATGACAAAGTTATACACATGGGCGTGATCGATCCAGAACCAGGTAAGCGAATGCTTGACAATAACGCCACATTGGCTATGAAAAAAGTCGCTATCCTCGGAGCAGGATCGATGGGAAGCAAAGTGGCTGAGTCCCTTGCCAGGGCGGGAGTTCGCAAATTCGTGCTGATGGATGAAGATGTGATGATGCCTGGGAATATGGTGCGCCATACACTGGACTGGAGAGCGGTCGGGCATCACAAAGTCAGAGCGCTTGAAGGTAAACTGAATTTTCTCGCTCCTGATATCGATATTGATGCATGGGTTTTCGATTTGGGCGGCCAGAATTCCGTGGGGCATTTCGATAAAATGATCGCTGCCTTGCAACAATGCGATCTGATTGTGGACGCCACCGGGAACCCGAATGCTTTTAATTACGCGTCTGTCGTCGCGGTGGATAACTTAAAACCGATGGCATGGGCGCGGGTATTTGGTGGAGGCTATGGTGGCTTAATTGCGCGGTCGCGCCCTGGATTGGAGCCTGCACCGCCATTCGCGCGGGCGGCGATTGACGCTTGGTGCGCTAATCCGGAGTTTCCGAAGGCGCCGAAAGAGCTCACCGACTATGGCGCGACAGGCGAGGGCGGCGAGCCAATGATCGCGGATGACGCAGACGTGTCAGCCATCGCTGCGCATTTCACACGTTTGATAATCGATACTTTGATATCGCCTGAGAAATCCGTCTTCGCGAGTTCAGCCTACATGATTGGGCTTCGGGAAGAATGGATATTCAAAGCCGCCTTCGACACCCACCCAATCGATCTGGGAGCCCCTCATATGCCGCTGCTCGGAAACCTTTTGCCTGCACATGAGGCAGCGGAAGTAGCTGCCATATTGGTAAGGCTCAAATTGGCCGTTGCAGAGGAGGGCGAATGATACAAATTCTGATTGAAGACGCTTGTGTACGCAAGCTCAAACGCGAGTTGAAAGTTGCAGGGGCGCGTGAAATGGGCGGTGTGCTAGCTGGTGAAAACCTGGGTAATGGTCAATTTCGAATTATTGCCATGTCCTTTCAGCGCAGCGGTGGTTCGATTGCTAGCTTTGTTCGGGATCCATCATTTCATCGTCGATTTATGCGCAGATTTATGGCCCGAACTGGCAACCGACCCGAGCAATTCAATTATTTTGGTGAGTGGCATTCGCATCCGAGCTTCATTCCTTTACCGAGCGGGACTGACATCATTCAAATGCAGCAGTTGATTCATGCACGTGATCAAGCAGCCAACTTCCTCGTTTTGCTCATCGCTAAATTGAGTTTTTCGGGAAGCGTGGAAGCGAGCGCACATGCTTTTCGCAGGGCGTATCCTCCGCTTCAATTGCAGTTAATATCCGAAGATCAGTCAAAGCTTCAGGACTATCGTGGGCGCCTCCGAATTACTCCCAAAGATTCTCAGGCATTGAAGCGTGAACAGAGCACATTTTTCCAAGGAGCTACAAGATGAGTTTGAAATCCAGATTTGAAAAGAGGGAGGCGCTTATCGAAGGGTTACGGGCACAAAAAATCATTCAAGGCGACGTTGAGATTGCGAGGGGAATTGCCCAGGTCGGAGAGCTTGTCGAGTTCGCTCCTGGACAAAATTTGATCGTCCAGGGGATGGCCGATCGTGACATGTATTTTATCTTGGCTGGCAAAGCGTCTGTGATCGTCAAAGGATCGCGACTCTACCCGCGCGAGAAAAACTGGACTGTGGGTGAAATGTCGGCGCTCAACCCTGAAATACTTAGGTCGGCTACTCTTGAAGCCGACGAAACCACTGTCGCATGGAGGATCACGCACGAGCAGTTGGAACTCATCGCGACGGAGCACCCAAGGTTGTGGAAGCTCTTAGCAGCCGATCTCGCAGGGCGTTTGGAACAGCGCAACCAATTTATTTCTCGTCCTAATGCGAGGCCTCGCGTATTTTTCATCTGTTCTGCCGAGGCTCTGGAAATTGCGGAATGTATTCGGGCAGGTCTCGATCACGAAGATGCGACCATCGAGATATGGAGCGATGAGCAGATTTTCCCTGCGGGCGGCTATCCGATTGAGGCGCTCGAACGCGCGGTGGATGATGCTGATTTCGGAATCGCCATTGCGCAACCCGACGACTTGATTCGCTCGCGTCACCGGCAAGCGGCAGTGCCTCGCGACAATGTCATATTCGAGCTAGGTTTCTTCCTCTCCCGTCTTGGCCGAAAACGGACGTTGCTGCTGGTTCCGAGAGGGGAAAATGTACAGCTGCCTTCCGACTTTAAGGGCCTCACTCCGATCAACTACAAAGTGGCGAGCGAGCACGAAAAGCTTTCTACAGCGCTTGGCCCGACTATTTACCGCATCAAAGAAATCTTGAAGGAACATGGAGTGCGCAAGGATCTGTGATCTTCGACGAGCATAAATTTTTTATTTGCTTTTAAGCTATTTCTGTCAAGATGATTTCAGTTAGTGGAGCATGAAGGATACTGAACGATTGAATTATCCCTGTTAGATGGGGGAGCAGAATTCAAAAAATCGTACATAAGGCGTGCCTGGCCATCGCTCGATCGATCGATGGTTTCGACCCATTGCGTACGTTTAGTTATTTGCCACGGTCGCATTTTAACTTCGTTGGTAAGTTTCTTCTTGGTAACGTCTGTACCACCTGAACTCTCGACGCCATAATTAAATGCGGGCAACAATATGAATTGTGCCCGCATTTTATTATGGTCACAAAAACTCAATCAGTCATTTCGTTGGTCAAACGTAAGCGTCTTAAAACTGCACGTCACCTT
Organism: Janthinobacterium sp. 1L-D-8-B-C4; assembly: GCF_057291295.1. Taxonomy (NCBI): domain Bacteria; kingdom Pseudomonadati; phylum Pseudomonadota; class Betaproteobacteria; order Burkholderiales; family Oxalobacteraceae; genus Janthinobacterium; species Janthinobacterium sp. 1L-D-8-B-C4. Next base: position 133,340 of record NZ_JBXAVX010000004.1, on the reverse strand, counting down.
CCTGCAAACTAGTGCCAGCATCAAGCAATTCGATCTCGGATTGTAGGCTGCTGTGGGGAAAAATTTGCTGCGATAATGCTGTCTTCCCAACGTCAGGCCAATATGCCGGTAGTCGGCCACGATATCATCGGCTTCCGTCGGTGGCGCCAGCTCCAGAACTGGCTCGGGAATGTTGGTCGCACGCATCAAATCCCGATCAGTCACGCTCGCTGCGGCTTTGCAACTGGCCTGTCTTTACGCCTGCGATTAAGACCGCATCGGTGGCGACAATTTTACGGCACGCCACGCAGCGCGGCGCTGACCTTGCGCAGCAAATGTTAATCATGGCCGATGCTGGCGCAAAAAAATTGTTGCTCCAGCTCCAACACACGGTACTATCTCTGCATAATAAAAAAGCAGTGTTTCCTTGCCTGCAAGGCAGGCGATCCCCACCACCGTGAAACAGGAGAAGCAGATGCGCCAGTACAGTATCTTGAAAACCACCATCGCCGCCGCCGTCATGCTGACGTTCAGCATGGGCGCGGCGCAGGTACAGGCCCAGGAAGTGGTTCGCTTGGGCAATTTGAAATTCGCCCACTACGGCGCCGTGTCGTATATCAAGGAAATCGCGCCCAAGTGCGGCATCAAGGTCGAAGAGCATATCTTCGCCAAGGGCCTCGATGTGATGCAGGCGATTATCGCCGGCGAACTGGACGTGGGCGCGACGGCTTCCGAGGCGGCCATTTCCGGCCGTGCGGGCGGTGCGCCGATCTATGTGGTGGCCGGCTTTGCCAAGGGCGGTGCGCGGCTGGTGGGTGGTGCGGGGCAAAAGTTTGCCTGCGTGAAGGACCTGAAAGGCAAGCGCGTCGGCGTCACGCGCGGCGGCATCCAGGAAGTGCTGCTGCTGGCCGAGCTGTCGCAGGCGGGGCTGACGTATTCGGAAACCAAAGGCAAGGACGTGCAGCTGGTGTTTCTCGCATATGCCGACCTGAACCAGGCGCTGATGGGCAAGAATATCGACGCCATGATGCAGTCGGAACCGCAATCATCGCAGGCGATCAACAAGGGTTTCGGTAGCGAAGTGCTGAAACCGTATGACACGCCGATCGGTGAGCCGGTGCGCACCATGGTGATGACGGAAAAGTTCTACAAGGAACGCCGTCCGGTGGCGGAAAAATTCATGCGCTGCTTCGTCGAGGCCACCAAGACATTTATCGACAGCAAACCGACGGCGGAAAAATACGTGCGCGAAGTGGTGTTCCGTGGCCAGATCACCAAGGATGACTTCGATGACGCGATCAGCAATTCGCCGTATTCCTACGACATCACGCCCGAACATATCCAGACCACCACCGATGTAATGGTGAAAACCGGCGTGGGCCGCATGAGCAAGCCACCGGTGGCGAAAGACTGGGTCAAGACGGATCTGCTCGATCAGGCCAAGAAAAGCCTGAACGTGAAATAAGGCGATCGACATCATGGCCCGCCGCGGCGGGCCATGATCGGGAAGAAGCTGGCTCAGCGGGCGTTAAAGCCCATCCAGCCTTTTTCCGTCTGCTTGAAAGTCAGTGTATAGACGCGCGTCAACTCGTCGCCCTTCTTGAGCTGGCGGTTGATGATGGCGCCATAGTTGTTGATCACGATCTGATCGGCCCATTGCAGCAATTTCTCGAAACGTTCCGGCGCCGTCGCCGCCTGCCTGGCCTGCAGCGACGCGGGGATCGCTTTTTTCTCCACTTCCTGCGCCCAGAATTCCTGGAACGCCTTGTTTTCGCCGCTCATGCTGCGTGCCATCAAGCCCACGCCCATGCTCAGGTTGACCGATGGATCCGTCTTGGCCTCCTGCTCGATCTGGTTGACGAAATCGGCCAGCAGCTCCAGGTAGCCCACCTTGGCGCGCAATAACGCCGAACCCTTGATCTCGTACTGTTCGTTTTCTTTCCAGCCATTGACCTTTTCCAGACTGACGATGTCAAAGTAATCCTTGTACAGGTCATAGCCATTGATGGATGTGCGGAAATACTCTTCATACGTCGATTGCGAGGGCGCGTTTTTCATGCAGCCACTGAGCAAGGTGCAGGCCAGCACCAAGAGGCAAGGCCAGGAAAATTTCTTAAAAGACATGGCGTAGGAAAAGTAGGGTGGAGGATGGGAGATTGTTGCCTTGAGGATATAAGTATAGGGCCGGCCAAGCGCGATGGCAACGCCGCCACAGCGCGACGTGCCCGCTGGCCTGGCCCAGCCCGGCAACTCCTTATAAGCCGCTTTTTCGAATCTCCACCACTTGTCAGTGCTTGGCCACCGCCGCCAGAATCACCTCGGCCACCTGTTTTGGCTGCGACAGCATCGGCACGTGGCTCGTTTGCAGCACGGTGGTGGTGGCGTTGATTTTCTTTGCAAACGCCTGTTCCAGTTCCGGCGCGATCATGCGGTCCTTGCCGGCCACGATGTAATAGCTGGGCTTGTTTTTCCATGCGGCCACGGTGGTCTTGTCGGCAAACGCCTTGCCGTGGATCGGGCCCTGAGTGGCGGCCATCAAGCGCGTTTGCGCGGCCGGCAGGTCCTGGGCGAAATTGACGCGCACCGATTCGGCCGGCAGATACAGGAAACCGGCGGCATCCGCTGTCAGGGTGGCGATGCCCGGCGGCGTCGGATAGTCCTTGCCCAGTTCGCCCGACGCTTCACCTTCGGATGGCGCAAACGCCGCCACGTAGACCAGCGCTTTGACCTTGTCGCTGGTGCCCGCTTGGGTGATGACGGTGCCACCCCACGAATGGCCCACCAGGATCACGCGGCCGGTCTGCGCATCGATCACGCGCTGGGCGGCGGCTACGTCGTCGGCCAAGGACGTCAGCGGATTTTGCACGGCCACCACTTTCAAGCCCTTGGCCTGCAGCAGCGGGATCACCTTGTCCCAGCTGGAGCCGTCGGCAAACGCGCCATGCACCAGCACCACGGTGGTGTCGGCATTTTGCTGGGTTGGCGCGGCAGCATGGGCGGGAGCGAAGGCAGCGGCGGAGGCGATGGCGGCGGCGAGCAGGGAAGCTTTGAAAGGGATGGACGACATGGCAGGACTCCTTGATTTATAGCTTGCTATTAGTTAGCGCGCTAAATTATTAATAAAAAAATGACCGGTAAGATCAACCTTGCCGTACTGCCTGAAGCTGCGCGGCCAGTCGATGCAAGAAGAGTAGCGCACTAATCGTTAGTGCGCAATATATTTTTTAAAGAAAGTTGCCAGGCTTGCGCCCTCAGGCACCCAGCCTGGCGTTCAGTTTGCGCAAGCCTTCCATCATCACCTCGAACTCCGGCGCGATCACGCTGCAGTTGTCGGCAATTGCCAGGTCGATGGCGGTGCTGGCCTGGCGCAGCTGGCGCCCGGCCGGCGTCAGGGTCAGCACGCGGTTGCGTTCGTCGCGCGGATCGCGTGCGCGCAGCAGGTAGCCTTCCGCTTCGAGCCGCTTGACCAGCGGCGTGATCGAGCCGGAGTCCTGCTGCAATCGCTCGGCCAGGTCCTTGATACCCAGGCCTTCCTGGTCCCACAGCACCAGCATGACCAGGTATTGCGGATACGTCAGATGGATGGCCGCCAGCATCGGCTTGTAGAGCTGGGTCATTTTCAGCGAGGTGGCATACAGCTGGAAACACAATTTATCGTCGAGGCTGGAGGTGGGCATGGCAAGGCAATCAGAAAGCGGTGATGGCGCCAGCCTAACGATAATCGGCGCTTTAAGCAAACTGACCGGCGGCGGCGTTTCCAAAAATCTTGAGGGCCGGCTACCCGGCCTGGCCCCAGGCGCGATATCATGGCAGGCTCTTTCGCATTGCGGATGGCCTGCCGGCCCGGCCGCCCGTGCCGCTGCGCGATTCGCGCTGGCCAGCTATGGTGTAAACTTACAACATGCAGACTTATTTCTTTTTCCTTGCCGCCCTGGCGTATGCGGTGTGCGCGCTTCTTCCCTCGTCGCAGGGCAGGCTGATCGCCGCGCTGACCGGCCTGGCCTGGCTGTCGCACGGCGCTACCTTGTGGTTCGACCTGATGGCGCCGGGCACCTTGCGCTTCGGTTTTTCCGCCATGCTGTCGGCTGCGCTGTGGGTATCGGTGGGCGCCTACTGGATAGAGAACCGCAACCTCAGCCTCGACGGCTTGCGCCGCATGGTCATGCCCTGCGCCGTGCTGGCGATCGGCCTGGCCTGGGCCTTTCCCGGCAACCAGGTGGTGCTGGAAGGCAAATCGGCCGTGTTCGGCTGGCATATCACGGTGGCCGTGCTTGCCTACAGCACGCTGACGATCGCCGCTTTTCACGCCGTGCTGATGGCGCTGCAGGAATCGCGCTTGCACACGCGCAGCGAACGACGCGGCTTTTTGTCGGGCGCGCTGGATCAACTGCCGGCCCTGCTGACGATGGAAAAGCTGCTGTTTCGCATGATCGGCCTGGGTTTCATTTTGCTGAGCCTGACCGTATTGTCGGGCATCGTGTTTTCCGAACAATTATTTGGCAAGGCCCTGACCTGGGATCACAAGTCGGTGTTTACACTGCTGTCGTGGTTGCTGTTTGCCGTGCTGCTGGCCGGACGCCGCTTTCGCGGCTGGCGCGGCAAGACGGCGCTGACGTTTACCCTGGCCGGCTTTGCCACCTTGCTGCTGGCCTATGTCGGCAGCCGTTTCGTACTGGAAGTGGTTTTGCACCGAGGATATTTATGACCCGTATTTTGTTCTGGCTGGCGCTGGTGTTCCTGGTGGTGTTCGCGATCCGCAGCAAGCTTCGCGGTTTGCAGCAGCGCGCCCAGCAGCAACGCCAGCAGCAGCCCAATCCCTTTACTCCGCCCGGCCGCGTGGCTGAACTGCCCGACGCCGAGCTGATGCTGTGCTGCGCTCACTGCGGCGTGTATTACCCGGCTTCCGAAAACGTGCAGGCCAAGGGCCACGACTACTGCAGTCACGCGCACGCCACGCTGTAACCGTCCCGCCTGCATTGCTCATCCGTATCGTAACGCCATCGGCTGCCGGCCAGGCGTAGCATGATTGTGGCACGCATTACCTGAGGTGCCCGATCGCAGTCCTTGCTGAAGGATAATCATGCCCAGCTCGCGTACCGGTGCCGCCGGCGGCCATGTTGCGCCCATCGCGCCAGTTGCTGCGCCGCAGTTGAGCGGCAGCTCGGCCGCCATGCAGGCGTTGCGCGCACAGATCACGCGCATCGCCGCGTCCGGCGCACCGGTGGCGATCCAGGGCGAATCGGGTAGCGGCAAGGAACTGGTGGCGCGCGCCATTCATGCCCAGGGCGCACGCGCCGATGGCCCCTTCGTGGCCGTCAATTGCGGCGCCATTCCCGAAGCCCTGATGGAAGCGGAACTGTTCGGCTGCCGCCCGGGCGCATACACGGGCGCGCTGCACGAACGCCAGGGCCTGTTCCAGGCGGCTCATGGCGGCAGCCTGCTGCTTGACGAAGTCGATGATGTGCCACTGGCGATGCAGGTCAAGCTGCTGCGCGCGCTGCAGGAACGCCGCGTGCGCAAACTGGGCGGCAGCACCGACGAGGCCGTTGATGTGCGAATTCTGTGCGCCAGCCAGCAGGGCCTGGCGCGCGGCGTGACTTGCGGCACTTTTCGCCAGGACTTGTATTACCGCTTGAACGTGATCGAACTGGCCGTGCCGCCCTTGCGCGAGCGGCTGGGCGACCTGCCGGCCTTGTGCGAGGCCATTCTGGCGCGCCTGGCGCCACGGCAAAATGTGCGGCTGGCACCGGCGGTGCTGGCGGCGCTGGCGCGCCATGCTTTTCCCGGCAATGTGCGCGAACTGGAAAACCTGCTGGAGCGGGCGCTGGCTTTTGCCGATGGCGGCCTGCTCACGGTCGATGGGCTAGGCTTGCCAGCGCTGGTGCCTGCCCAGGCGCCGGTAACGGCCTTGAATGCCGGCTTGCCCGGCCGGCAGTTGCCGCTGCCAGGCATGGGACATGGCAGCGCGCCCATCGTGCCGCTGCAGCTGTTCCTGCTGCAAACCGAGCGCGAGATGATCTTGCAGGCGCTGGCGCAAACGCGCTACCACCGCGCGCGGGCGGCGCTGCACCTGGGCATCAGCGTGCGCCAGCTGCGCTATCGCATGCAGAAATTACAATTGCGCGAACTACCGGGCTGAGCCGAAAAAAGCGGCGGCGGGACCGAAGCGGCGCGGTAGATTATAATGCCGGCCTTGTTTGCCCGACGGCGGCTGACCGATGTGCCGGTAGTTGCATTGACGTAAATAATTGCTGGCATAGCAAGGCCAACCAGGCTGATATTGACCTGGATTAATATCGGGGAACCGGGCGCGCAGCGGTCCGCGCCAGCCTGCGTTAGTGCTTACTATGCGGGCGCCGCGCTGGTTATCCATAGCCTGAAAAGTCAATCGAATTCGTGCATGTAAATGCAAAAATTAAGCGGTACATCGGCGGGAAAAAGTATTGCGCCTGCCATCGATGGGTACTACAATTAGTGCATAAATTAGATGTAGTTACTAAATGTAGTGCCATCACAGCGGTTTCCAGAATTAGTGTCTAGCCAGCGCCAACACCATCTGCGTGCTCACCTGGCAATGTTGACACTGGCGGTTTATCACCCATCGAGACATGTTTCGCGCCAGCTTGGGCCGTGAGGGCAGGCTGTTTTCATTAGTATCATCTGATGCCTTAAAAATGTAGTTTTTAATAATAAATACCGGAAGAAGCCCGGACCATTGGGCGTTCTATTCAACAACACACGCGGCAGCAAAACTGCAGGCTGACTTTAGCTGACAACGGGAGCTTCAATGCAATCACCTCAAGATATTTCCATCCATCCAACGCCAGTACCGCCAGCGCCAAGCGCGGCGCACAGCGTGGCAAGCACCGGCGCGGCCATGGGCGACTATCGCATCATCCGCCGCAACGGCGCGGTGGTGGCATTCGAGCCGTCGAAAATCGCAATCGCCATGACCAAGGCGTTTCTGGCCGTGAACGGTGGCCAGGGCGCCGCTTCCGCCCGCGTGCGTGAACTGGTGGAACAACTGACCAGCTCCGTCGTGGCCGCGCTGGTGCGCCGCCAGCCGGGCGGCGGCACCTTCCATATCGAAGACGTGCAGGACCAGGTGGAACTGTCGCTGATGCGTTCGGGCGAACACGACGTGGCGCGTGCCTACGTGCTGTACCGCGCCAAGCACATGGAAGAGCGCCGCCTGCAGAAGGAAGCGCAAGGCGGTTCCGCGCAAGTGGCCGCACCGCAACTGAACGTGCTGGACAACGGCGTGCGCCGCCCGCTCGACATGCAGCAGGTGCGCGACCTGATCAACGCTGCCTGCGCCGGCCTGGAAAAGCACGTCGACGCCGACGCCATCCTGGCTGAAACCGTGAAAAACCTGTACGACGGCGTGCCGGTCGAAGAACTGCACAAGTCGGCCATCCTGGCAGCGCGCGCGCTGATGGAAAAAGACCCGGCCTACAGCCAGGTCACCGCCCGCATCCTGCTGCACACGGTGCGCAAGGAAGTGTTCGGCAAGGAAGTGCCGCAAGCGGCCGCCGCCAGCGAATACCTGACCTATTTCCCGGCCTATATCGCCAAAGGTATCAAGGCAGAACTGCTGAACCCTGTGCTGGCTACCTTCGACCTGGAGCGCCTGGCGAAAGCCATCGTTGCCGACCGCGACCTGCAATTTGGCTATATCGGCCTGCAAACCCTGTATGACCGCTACTTCCTGCATATCCAGGACGTGCGCATCGAAATGCCGCAGGCGTTCTACATGCGCGTGGCAATGGGCCTGGCCCTGAACGAGTCGGATCGCGAAGCGCGCGCCATCGAGTTCTACAGCCTGCTGTCCTCGTTTGATTTCATGAGCTCGACGCCGACCCTGTTCAATTCGGGTACCTTGCGCTCGCAGCTGTCGTCGTGCTACCTGAGCACCGTTTCCGATGACCTCGAAGGCATCTACGACGCCATCAAGGACAACGCGCTGCTGGCCAAATATGCCGGCGGCCTGGGCAACGACTGGACGCCGGTGCGCGCCCTGGGCGCCCATATCAAGGGCACCAACGGCAAGTCGCAAGGCGTGGTGCCGTTCCTGAAAGTGGTCAACGACACGGCTGTGGCCGTGAACCAGGGCGGCAAGCGCAAGGGCGCCGTCTGCGCCTACCTGGAAACCTGGCACATGGACATCGAGGAATTCCTCGACCTGCGCAAGAACACCGGCGACGACCGCCGCCGCACCCATGACATGAACACGGCGAACTGGATACCCGACATGTTCATGAAGCGCGTGATGGAAAAAGGCGAGTGGACCCTGTTCTCGCCATCGGAAACGCCGGACCTGCACGACAAGGTCGGCAAGGCCTTTGAAACGGCTTACCTGGGCTACGAGGCGAAAGCCGCCGCCGGCGAAATCCGTTCGTTCAAAAAGATCCAGGCGCTGGACCTGTGGCGCAAGATGCTGTCGATGCTGTTTGAAACCGGCCACCCATGGATCACCTTCAAGGACCCATGCAACATCCGCAGCCCGCAGTCGCATGTGGGTGTGGTCCACAGCTCGAACCTGTGCACGGAAATCACGCTGAACACCAGCGCCGATGAAATCGCCGTCTGCAACCTCGGTTCCGTCAACATGCCGGCGCACATGAAAGAAGGCAAGCTCGATCACGTCAAGCTGGCCAAGACCGTGCGCACCGCCATGCGCATGCTCGATAACGTGATCGACATCAATTACTACGCCGTCGACAAGGCGCGCAATTCGAACATGCGCCACCGTCCGGTCGGCATGGGCATCATGGGCTTCCAGGATTGCCTGCAGATGATGCGCATCCCGTTCGCCTCGGACGCTGCCGTATCGTTTGCCGATACCTCGATGGAAGCGGTGTGCTACTACGCCTACCTGGCCTCGACCGAACTGGCCGAAGAACGCGGCCGCTACGAGTCGTACAGTGGCTCGCTGTGGGACCGCGGCATCCTGCCACAGGACTCGGTGAAACTGCTGGCTGAAGAGCGCGGCGGCTACCTGGAAGTGGACAGCTCGTCGGCGATGGACTGGACCCCGGTGCGCGAACGCATCGCCAAGTTCGGCATGCGCAATTCGAACTGCGTGGCGATCGCTCCGACGGCCACCATTTCGAACATCATCGGCGTGTCGGCCTGTATCGAGCCGACGTTCCAGAACCTGTACGTGAAATCGAACCTGTCGGGCGAATTCACCGAGATCAACGGCTACCTGGTGCGCGACCTGAAGGCGCGCGACCTGTGGGACGAAGTCATGATCTCGGACCTGAAATACTTCGATGGCTCGCTGGTGAAGATCGACCGCATCCCGCAAGACCTGCGCGACATCTACGCCACCGCCTTCGAAGTGTCGCCAAGCTGGCTGGTGGAAGCCGCGTCGCGCCGCCAGAAGTGGATCGACCAGGCCCAGTCGCTGAACATCTACATGGCTGGCGCCTCGGGCAAGAAGCTGGACGAAACCTACAAGCTGGCATGGCTGCGTGGCCTGAAAACCACCTACTACCTGCGCACCATCGCCGCCACCCACATGGAGAAATCGACCTCGAAGACCGGCGCGCTGAACGCCGTGGCAGTCGATGGCGGCATGTCGGCCAGCGCCCAAAGTGCACAGAACAGCGCCCAGGCAGCGAGTGTCGCGGCGGCAGCCGTCGCCGTGGCGCCAGTGGTGGCCGCAGCAGCGGACGACGCCGATGGCGAAGCTTGCTACCTGCGCCCTGGTGATGACGGTTTTGAAGAGTGCGAAGCCTGCCAATAAAAACCTACTGCGCAGCCCGCTCTCGGGTTCTGTGTTGCTCACCGTACCTCTCGTACGGTTCCGCTACGCGACCCGATATCGGGCTTGCTCGCTACGGTTTTTAAAAAATTAAAGAGGTCAGCCCGGCAGTGCCGGGCTGATTCAATGTTTGAATATCTGCATTTCAAGAGAGAAATAATTATGTCCTTATCCTGGGATGATGAAACCACGCCGGCAGCCGTGCCGCGTCCGGCGCAGCAAGCGCCACTGGGCAATACCGATCTGAACCTGGCTGGCGGCGCCGAGCCATCCGAAGCGAACGCCGAGCAGGTGGCGCGCCGCGTCAATGCCGACGACAAGCGCATCATCAACGGCAAGACCGACGTCAACCAGCTGGTGCCGTTCAAGTACAAATGGGCGTGGGACAAATACCTGGCCGGCTGCGCGAATCACTGGATGCCGCAGGAAGTGAACATGCAGCGCGATATCGAGCTGTGGAAAAACCCGAACGGCCTGACCGAAGACGAACGCCGCCTGGTGAAACGCAACCTGGGCTTTTTCGTCACCGCCGACTCGCTGGCCGCCAACAACATCGTGCTGGGCACCTACCGCCACATCACCGCGCCGGAATGCCGCCAGTACCTGCTGCGCCAGGCGTTCGAGGAAGCGATCCACACGCACGCCTACCAGTACATCGTCGAATCGCTGGGCCTGGACGAAGCCGAGATCTTCAACGCCTACAACGAAGTCAAGTCGATCCGCGACAAGGATGAATTCCTGATCCCGTTCATCGACATGCTGACCGACCCGAGCTTCACCACCGGCACCACCGAAAACGACCAGAAGCTGCTCAAATCCCTGATCGTGTTTGCCTGCCTGATGGAAGGCCTGTTCTTCTACGTCGGCTTCACGCAGATCCTGGCGCTGGGCCGCCAGAACAAGATGATGGGCGCGGCCGAGCAGTACCAGTACATCCTGCGCGACGAATCGATGCACTGCAACTTCGGCATCGACCTGATCAACACTATCAAGATGGAAAACCCGCAGCTGTGGACGGCCGAATTCCGCGAGGAGATCAAGGTACTGTTCCTGAAAGCGGTCGACCTGGAATACGCGTACGCCGAAGACACCATGCCACGCGGCGTGCTGGGCCTGAATGCGCCGATGTTCAAGGGCTACCTGCGCTTCATCGCCAACCGCCGCGCCCAGCAGATCGGCCTCGAGCCGCTGTTCGCGCAAGAGGAAAACCCGTTCCCGTGGATGAGCGAAATGATCGACATGAAGAAGGAACGCAACTTCTTCGAAACGCGCGTGACGGAATACCAGACCGGCGGCGCGCTGAACTGGGAATAAGCTGCTGCATATTAAAAAAAACCCCGCCAGCTGGAGTCCAGCTGGCGGGGTTTTTTCATGGCACGCCGGCTGTTACTGCAAGCCGCCGGCGCTGATGAAATGCTGGCGCGCAAAGGCCAGCAGCTGGGCGTCGGACGGATGATCGACCGTTTCCACGGCCTTGACCTTGTCGGCGACAGCTGGAACGTTGGCGCTCAGGTGTTTGGCAAAGGCGGTCTTTTCGCCAGCCGGTCCGACCACCAGGATTTGCTGGCTGTCTTTCAAGGCCTCCGCGATATCGTTGTAGAAGCGCGTGTTATCGTCCTCATTGGCATGGCTGTCGCCGTGCTTGATGTGAGGATGCGGGTGCGTCGAGTGCGTTTTCAGCGACTCGGATTCGGCAGCGTCCTTGTCGAAATGGATGACATGGGCTTTGGCATGGTCAAGCCAGACGACGGCGTTATTGAGTGACATGGGGTACTTTCGTGGGAATGCGTGAGGACGCATGAGCGCCGCGGGGAGAAGCATGTCGCCCGGACGCATCCGGACGATTCGGCAACGTACCTATCGTAAGCGCATGGAGGCACCTTGATCGGTGCGGCAGCACACGCAAGTGCGGCCGGGTTGTTTACCGCACCGTCAGCACCAGCTTGCCCTGGATATTGCCGCGCGCCGCGCGCTCGTGCGCCTGGCGCGCATCGGCCAGCGGATAGGTGCTGTCGATCACCACACGGATGGTTCCATCGTCGAGCAGGGGCGCCAGTTGCGCCAGCTGCGCGCCACTGGAGCGCACCTGGGTCGACGAGACCGTGACGCCCAGCTGCGCCGCCTCGTCAAACCCGTCGAAACCGAGCGGGAAAATCGGGAACAGCGCGCCGCCGCGTTTCAGCGTGCGCAGGAAGCGGCTGGACGCGGGGCCACCGACCGCATCGACGACCAGATCGGCGCCCTGCACCAGCTCCTCGGGAACAACCTTGGTGTAGTCGATGAACTGGTCCACGCCCATGTCACGCAGCAGCGCTTCATGCTTGCCGGATGCGACCGCGATCACGCGCGCACCCTGCCATTTGGCGATCTGCACCAGGAAGTGACCGACGCCGCCGGCCGCGCCGTTCACCAGCACGGTCTTGCCCTTGAGCGGCACGGGTTGATGCTGATGCGGCTGCAGCGGATTCGGTGCATCGTGCCCCAGCGCCACCAGGAACTGCCAGGCGGTCAGCAGCGACATCGGGGCCGCGGCGGCATGCACATGATCGATGCCGGCCGGCTTGCGTGCCAGCTCCGAGGCTGGCACGCTGACATACTCGGCATAGGCCCGGCTGTCGCCTGCCAGGCCGCCGGGAAAGCGCACCATCGCATACACTTCGTCGCCCACGGCAAAGCCGCTAACATCATCCGCCAAGGCCTCGATCACGCCCGACACGTCTGTGCCCAGGATCACGGGAAACGCCACCTGCGGCTGCCATTCGGGCGGCAGCATCCGGTAGCCGTCGCGCAGATACCAGTCGGGTGGATTGATGCCCACCGCATGCACCCGCACCAGCACTTCGCCGGGCTTCGGTTCAGGCATCGGTGCATCTTCAAGGCGCAGCACCTCGGGGCCGCCGAACTGGTGCTGGCGTACGGCTTTCATTTGTTTTGTTGTCATTGCGTTCCCCTTGAGCAGGATGGATAATCATGAACGGAGCAATGCTCCAAATAAATGGAGCATTGCTCCGCTTTATGTCAAATATACGGAGCATCGCTCCGATTGTCAAGGCCATGCATGCGAGCTGACGCACAAAAAAACTACGATCATTTGCTGGAAACGGGACGCGAGGTGGTCGCCGAGCAGGGCGCCGAGGCCTCGATGCGGGAAGTCGCGCGCCGGGCAGGGGTGGGCATCGGCACCTTGTATCGTCATTTCCCCACGCGCGAGGCGCTGCTTGAAGCCTTGCTGCGCGAGAGTTTTGATGAATTGACGGCCAAAGCGGCACAGTTCGAGGCGTCGGCCTCAAAAGGTGATGCGCTGGTATCCTGGCTGCGCGAGATGGTCGCGCTGACGCACAGCCATCGCGGCGTGATTGCGTCGATGACGGCCGCCATCGCCGAGCCCGATTCGGCCTTGCATGCGTCGTGCGTGTCGTTGCGCGCCTCGGGGGCGCAATTGCTGGCGCGCGCGCAGGCGGACGGCGAGGCGCGCACGGACATCGACGGTACCGATCTGCTTGCGCTGGTCAGCGCACTGGCGTGGCTCAACGACCAGCCGCCGTTCGCCTCGCGCGTGGATCGACTCTTCGACATCATTGCCAGCGCCATCCTGCTGCCGCAAAGCCGCAGCTGAAGCCTAGCCAGGCAGCGGCACCGCCGGCACGCGCTTGCCGCGCTGCGCTGTGACCGAACTGCCGACCGACGCCGCCACGATCAGGGCGATCGCCAGCCATTGCATGGCGCTCAGGTACTCTCCCAGCAGGGCCAATGCCAGCAGGGCCGCCGCCGCCGGCTCCATGCTGGCCATGATGCCGAAGGCCTGCGGCGACAGGCGTTTCAAGGCCACCATTTCAAGCGAGATCGGGATCGCGCTCGAGATCAGCGCCACGCCCAGGCCCGTGGCGAGTATTGCCGGCGACAGCAGAGCGGCGCCGGCATGCGCCACGCCGACCGGCACCACCACCAGCGCGGCCACGAACAGGCCCAGCGAGACCGAATGGCCTGCATGCAGGTGGCTGGCGCGCTTGCCGAAGACGATGTAAGTGGCCCAGAACACGGCGGCGGCCAGCGCATACAGCACGCCGGCCGGGTCCAGCGTGGAGACGTCATGACCGAGCGGCAGCAGCAGCCCCAGGCCGGCGGCGGCCAGCAGCACCCAGAGGAAGTCGAGCGGACGGCGCGAGGAAAACAGGGCGACGGCCAGCGGCCCGGAAAATTCGATTGCCACCGCGAGGCCGAACGGGATGCTGCGCAGCGACATGTAGAAGCATAAATTCATCGCGCCGAGTGCCGCGCCGTATAGCGCCACCGTGCGCGCGTCGGCGCGGCTCAGGGCCCAGCGCCAGGGGCGCCAGAACAACAGCAGCAGCAAGGCGGAAAAGCCGACGCGCACGGCCGTCGTGCCCTGTGCGCCCACCACCGGAAACAGGCTGTGCTTGGCCCAGGAGGTACCCAGGCCGAGCGCGGTGACGGCGCCCAGGATGGCCAGCAGGGGGATCAGTGCGGCATGGCGCGAACTATGCATGGGCTGGCGCCGGCTGGAAGTCGATGATGCGTCCGGCCACGCCGCGCAGGCAGAAGCTGATGATGGCGCTGCCGTGCGCACTCAGTGCGGCAGCGTCCTGGCCTTTGTCTTCGGTTGACAGCGGCCGCACCAGCCCCTCGAACAGGCAGCCGACGATGCAGTCGGCCGAGGCGTCCGCGTCCTGCGCGGGAAACTCGCCGCTGGCGATGCCCTGCTCGATAATCGCGTGGAACACGCGGCCCAGCGCGCGGTGATAGACCAGGCGCGCCGCTTCCACTTCCGGCTCCACCGGTTCGGCCACCAGCGCATGGGCCATGCGCCGCCCCCGCAGGGCGCGGCTGGCGAAAGTCCAGGCGGCGGCGCCCAGGCGCTCGGCCGCCGTGGCGTGCAGCGTGGCGTCGGCGCCGGCAATCGCCGCCACTACATCGACTTCGCGCTGCGCCACCAGGCCCACCACCTCGACCATCAGGTCGGTCTTGGCGGGAAAATAGCGGTACAGGGTGCCAATCGCAATGCCGGCGGCGTCGGCGATGGCCGACATCTGCACGTCGCGAAAGCCCGAGGCGGCCACCAGCCGGCGTGCCGTATTGAGGATCAGCGGATATTTGTCCGGGCCGCGGTGGCGCAGCCGAGGTTTGGGGCCGGTGGGTGCATCAATCTTTTCTGCTTGTTTTTCCACATCTTCTCCGGGAATGGACCTGCATGCCAGCGACTGGCGTTGCAAGACACCCCAACGGCGGACAGCTGGGGGCAGACCCTGAGGGTCTGACCCCGGAATTTGCTTTTGGGGTGAATGACGCCAGCTTATTGGCAGGCCACGGCTGACCCGGCGATTGTACCTCCTGCCCACCCTCGCTTTCCATTCAGCCACCGTTGCCACCCTGCTGCACCGCCGCACAACAAGTGATTGACACCCATAAGGCTTCGTCATACTCTTAAGTGAAGATGAATTCTATTATCTACTTAATGGAACATCCCGGCGTCACGCCACCAGAGCGCTCGCCCCCACCACCGGAGACCACCGCCATGCCCAGCATTAATATTCAACACTTGATCGACGAATCCAGATTCAACCGCTTCCACGCCATGATCCTCTTCTGGTGTTTCCTGATCCTCGTCATCGACGGCTATGACCTGGCCGTGGTCGGTGCGGCGCTGCCCCTGATCATGGAAGAGATGGGCGTCACCGCCACCACGGCCGGCTTCATGGCCAGTTCCGCGCTGTTCGGCATGATGCTCGGTGCGATGTTTTTCGGCGCGCTGGCCGACAAGCTGGGGCGCCCGAAGATGCTGGTGCTGTGCATTGCGATCTTCAGCGTCTTCACGGCGACGGCGGGCCTGACCCACGATTCGCTGACCTTCAGCGTGACGCGCTTTGTCGCCGGCCTTGGCATCGGCGGTGTGCTGCCGATCGCTGCCGCCCAGATGGGCGAGTTTTCGCCGGCGGCGATGCGTTCTCGCCTGGTGGCGCTGGTGTTTGCCGGCTACGCGGTCGGCGGCGTGCTGGTGGCCATCGTCGGCAAGCAGCTGATCGCCGGCTACGGCTGGCAGTCGGTGTTTTTTGTCGCCATCCTGCCGCTGCTGCTGATCCCGTTCATTCTCAAGACCATGCCCGAATCGGTGCCGCTGCTGATCAAGCAGGGCCGCAACGACGAACTGCGCCGGATTGCCTTGCGGGTCCAGCCCGGCCAGCAGGTGCCGCAGGATGCGCAGTTTGTCGTCTCGCTGGCCGACCGCCAGAGCAATGCGCCGGTGCTGGAACTGTTCCAGGGCGGGCGCGGTTTCAGTACCGTGATGATCTGGATCGCGTTTTTCTTTGGGCTGTTCATGGTGTACGCGCTCAGCTCCTGGCTGACCAAGCTGCTGGCGATTGCCGGCTACAGCCTCGGTTCGGCGCTGACGTTCGTGCTGGTGTTCAATGCGGGCGCCATCCTGGGCGCCATTGGCGGCGCCTGGCTGGGCGACCGCTTCAATATCAAGCATGTGCTGATCGCTTTCTATGCGCTGGGGGCCGTCTCGCTGACGCTGATGGGTTTCGTGCAGTCGAGCGAGGTGCTGTTCGTGATGGTGTTCATCGTCGGCGCCAGCACCCTCGGCACGCAGCTGGTGGCGTATGCCTATGCGGCGGCGTTCTATCCGGCCGCGATCCGTTCGACCGGCGTCGGCTTTGCCTCCGGCGTGGGGCGCGCCGGAGGCATTGTCGCGCCCATCATTATCGGCGTGATCGTCGGCCTGCAACTGCCTCTCGAACAAAACTTCATGGCCATCGGCCTGGCCGGTTTCCTCGGCATGCTGGCGGTCGTGCTGATCAATCACCGGCTGTTCGCGTCCAGGGCGCCAGCGCCTGCCGGCACGCCAGCCATCATTCCCGCACTGGATTGAAGCATGCAAAAACGACCCGTAACTGCCCCCGCCATCGACCAGCAGGACATGCGCGCCGCCGTCGACTGGGCGCTCGCCTCGCGCCGCTCGATCCGCGCCTTCTTGCCGCGCGAAGTGGCGCGCGCCGATATCGAGGCGATCATCGAAGTGGCCCGCTACAGCGCCTCGGGCATGAACACCCAGCCGTGGCAAATCCATGTCGTCACGGGCGCGGCAAAGCAGCAACTGAGCGCGGCCATCCTGCGCGTGCATGACGACCCGGGGCTGCTGGCGCAGCACAGCGAGCCCTATGACTACTATCCGGCCGAGTGGATTTCGCCGTATCTCGAGCGGCGCCGGCAGGTCGGCTGGGAACTGTATGGCCTGCTCGGTATCGGCAAGGGCAACCGCGCCGCCATGCATGCCCAGCATGGCCGCAACTACCGGTTTTTTGATGCGCCGGTGGGGCTGATGATCACGGTGGACCGCAGAATGGGACGCGGCAGCCTGCTCGACTGCGGCATGCTGCTGCAAAGCCTGATGGTCGCCGCCCGCGCGCGCGGCCTCGATACCTGCCCGCAGGCGGCGTTCAATACTTTTCACCGCATCATCGCGCAGGAACTGGCTTTTCCTGACGACCAGATGCTGGTTTGCGGCATGAGCCTGGGCTACGCCGATCCGGCCTGCATCGAGAACACGCTGGTCACCGAACGCCTGCCGGTAGCCAGCTTCACCACTTTTCACGACACCATAAAAAAGGAGACAGCCCGATGAGTGCACACGCCTACTCGCTTGGCCTGGATAAAAATCCCGCCAACCACCAGCCATTGACACCGGTGCACTTCCTGGGCCGCACGGCCGATGTGTACCCGGACCGCACGGCGATCATTCACGGCGTCTTGCGCCAGAGCTGGCGCCAGACGCGCGAGCGCTGCCACCGCCTGGCGTCGGCGCTGGTGCAATTGGGCGTGCAGCCCTGCGACACGGTTTCGATCATCGCGCCCAATACGCCGGCCATGCTCGAAGCCCACCTGGGCGTGCCGCTGTCGGGCGCGGTGCTCAATGCGATCAACTGCCGGCTCGACGCCGACAGCATCGCCTTCATCCTGCGCCACGGCGAATGCAAGGTGCTGCTGGTCGACCGCGAGTTTGCTGCGCTGGCCGCCAGGGCCCTGGCCGGCCTGGCCACGCCGCCGCGCGTGATCGACATCAACGACACAGAGGCACCCGCTGGTGCGCCGATCGGCGAGCTTGACTATGAATCCCTGCTGGCCAGTGGCGACCCTGCATTTGAAGCGCGCCTGCCGCTTGACGAATGGAGTCCGATCGCCCTCAACTACACCTCCGGCACCACCGGCGACCCGAAAGGCGTGGTGCCCAGCCACCGCGGCGCCTATTTGATGACCTTGCTGCAAATGACCAGCTGGGCTCTGCCGCGTGCGCCGGTTTACCTGTGGACGCTGCCGATGTTCCATGCCAATGGCTGGTGCTTTGCCTGGGCCATCACGGCCGCCGCAGGCACCCATGTCTGCCTGCGCAAGGTAACGGCGGAGCATGTCTTTGCGGCGATCGCCACGCATGGCGTCGATCACTTCTGCGCCGCGCCCATCGTGCTCGCCGGTATCGCGGCCACGCCGGTGGCGCAGCGCCCGGTGCTGCCGCGCAGGGTGCGCGTGCTGACGGCCGGCTCGCCGCCACCGGCCGCCATACTCGAAGTGGTCGGTGCGATGGGCTTCGAAGTGGAGCACGTATTCGGCATCACGGAAATTTCCGGCACCCCCATTACCTGCGCCTGGCAAGAGCAGTGGAGCGCGGCGCCGGCAGACCAGCAGGCCCGCCTGAATGCGCGCCAGGGCGTGCGCGCCGCGATGCTGGAACAGCTGCGCGTGGCAGCTGAAGGCAGCGTCGAGCCGGTCGCCTGTGACGGTGCATCGTCCGGCGAAATCCTTGTGCGCGGCAACACCGTCATGATGGGCTACCTGAAAAATCCCGCGGCGACGGCAGCGGCGTTCCTTGATGGCTGGTTCCACACTGGCGACGTGGCGGTGGTGCATGCTGATGGCTACCTGCAGATCACCGACCGTTCGAAGGACATCATCATCTCGGGCGGCGAGAATATTTCGTCGGTGGAGGTGGAGGAGGTGCTGTACACGCTGCCCGGTGTTTTGTACGTGGCGGTGGTCGCGCAGCCCGACGACAAATGGGGCGAAGTGCCGTGCGCCTTCGTGGAAGTGAAGGCCGGGACAGATGGTCTGACGGAGGGCGACGTGATCGCTTTCTGCCGCCAGCGCCTGGCTCATTTCAAGTGTCCGCGCCGTGTGATTTTTTGCGAGGTACCGAAGACCGCGACGGGGAAAATCCAGAAATTCAAACTGCGCCAGCAGGCCGGCAGCCGCGAAGCAATCACGCGCATCGCGGTGTGAAAAAAGCGCCCGCCGAGTTTCGACATGGAGGATGAAAAAAAGCGTCGCTGATGATGCGTGGCCGCGTGCATGGTCTGTTTGGCGCACGTTTGTGCGTTGGCGCGCCTATCCCTGCAAAAAAGGCCGCGAAAACGTATCGTGCCGGTTGCGCATCGACAAGGTTTTCGTGTACTTTAGGACGATTGCAAATGCGAGTGGTAGTATGCGGGGTTTTTTGACCAGCGCGACGCCAGAAAAGCTCGCAAAACAGGGATACAGATTTACACGGATATGCACAAAACCACACCGTTTTCGTCTGCCGCCGTGCCCGAATTTTTTCAGGCATGGCGGTTTTTTATTTGACGATACGCCGTGGTGGCGAGCGCGATGCGAGGAGCGGAAAAAACGCACGGCATCGAAAACGAAACAACCGAATTCAGACTTTGCCACCAGCTGCGAGATAAAGCACGGTGGCACCGACGATGGCTGAAGTGCTGCAAACGTGAGGAGTTGCAGCAGTTCAGCTGGTGCCGAATTCATTAGCGCAAACGACCGTTTGTGCCGATGAATAATTCGCCTGGCCTATCCCTGTGGTGGGTTGGACGGGTTTAAATCTTGTAGCTTAAATTTCTCATCTCAGATGAAGGAGATACAAATGGCAACAGCCGCTAAGAAATCAGAAGTAAAGAAACCAGCCGCCAAAGCTGCTCCTGCCGCGAAGACGCCGGCAGCCGCAGCCAAACCGGTTGCCGCCAAACCAGCTGCCAAGACGGCAGCTAAACCAGCCGCCAAAACCGCAGCCAAGCCAGTAGCCAAAGCCGCAGCGAAACCTGCAGCCAAACCAGCAGCGAAAGCCGCAGCGAAACCTGCAGCAGCCAAACCGGCAGCGAAAGCAGCAGCGAAACCTGCAGCAGCCAAACCGGCAGCGAAAGCAGCAGCAAAACCTGCAGCAGCCAAACCAGCAGCAAAGGCAGCAGCCAAGCCAGCGGCAAAAGCAGCTACCAAGGCCGTGGCTAAACCTGCAGCCAAAGCAGCAGCAAAACCAGTGGCAAAAGCAGCAGCCAAGCCAGTAGCGAAAGCAGCAGCCAAACCTGCGGCCAAGCCAGCAGCGAAAGCAGCAGCCAAGCCAGCAGCGAAAGCAGCAGCCAAGCCAGCAGCGAAAGCAGCAGCCAAACCTGCGGCCAAAGCAGCAGCCAAACCTGCAGCCAAGCCAGCGGCGAAAACAGCAGCCAAGCCAACGGCCAAAGCAGCAGCCAAGCCTGCAGCCAAGCCAGCGGCGAAAGCAGCAGCCAAGCCAGCAGCCAAGCCAGCGGCAAAAACCGCTGCCAAGCCAGTAGCCAAAGCAGCAGCCAAGCCAACGGCAAAAGCAGCCGCCAAACCTGCAGCCAAAGCAGCAGCCAAACCTGCAGCCAAGGCCGTGGCAAAACCAGCAGCCAAGCCAGTAGCGAAAGCGGCAGCCAAACCTGCAGCCAAGCCGGCAGCTAAAGCAGCAGCCAAACCAGCCGCTAAAGCCGTAGCCAAACCCGCAGCTAAAGTTGCAGCCAAGCCTGCAGCCAAAGCAGCAGCGGCGAAACCTGCAGCCAAACCTGCGGTCAAAGCAGCAGCGGCCAAGCCAGCGGCAAAAGCACCAGCAGCCAAGCCGGCAACCAAAGCGGCGGCAGCGAAACCTGCAGCCAAGCCAGCGGCAAAAGCAGCAGCCAAGCCAGCGGCAACGCCAGCCGTCGCAGCGGCACCGGTAGCGGCACCAGAGGCGGCACCAGCGGCAACGCCAGTCGCAGCCAAGCCGGCAGCCAAAAAGGCCGCCCCTAAAAAGGCCGCGCCGAAAGCGGAAGCCGCCAAGCCGGCAGCACCGATTGCACCTGTAGCAAAAACCGTGTTGGCACCGGCCGCAGCCTGGCCATTCCCAACCAGCACCCGTCCATCGTAATTTGACGAAGTGGGTGCCTGGATGAGGCAACACGCCGCTGTGTGATCATCACACAGCGGTTTTTTTTTGGAGAATTTGTTGTGCTGATCACTATCCTTACATTGATTGTTGACACCATCGCCACCTTGCTGGGCGGCGTCCTGCTGTTGCGCTTCTGGATGCAGGCCGTGCGCGTACGTCCGCCGTCGCCGGTGGCGCAGTTCACCTTTCAATTGACCGACTGGCTGGTGCGTCCGCTGCGCCGTGTAGTTCCGGGCGTGGGCGGCTATGACTGGGCCAGCCTGATCGGCGCCTTCCTGATCGTGCTGCTGGCTACCTGCATCTGGTTTATCGTCGGCCTGCCGGTCGAAGCAGTGCTGCTGAAGGCCTTGCAGCGTTTCCTGCAATGGATACTGTACGGTTTCATGGCGCTGCTGATCATCGAAGCGATCTTCAGCTGGGTCAACCCGCATGCGCCGCTGGCGCCGTTCGTGCGCGCGCTGAACGAGCCGCTGCTGCGTCCGATCCGCAAGGTGGTGCCGCTGGTGGGAAGCCTGGATTTGTCGCTGCTGGTGGCGCTGATACTGCTGCAGATTGCGCAGATGCTGGTGGGGATGATTTTCGTGATGGGAAGGTGATGCAGGTAGTACTGGGGTCAGACCCTCGCCAGCGTTAGCGCAAAGCTCAGCGCTAACGGGCGTGGGGGTCTGACCCCGGCCTTAACCGGGTTCGCGGGTTTAATAGCGGTAGCCAAACGCCGCTTCAAACTGGTCGGCAATGCTTTCCGGTGTAAACACATGGTTCTGCGCGCCCTGGGTGGCGATCTTGATGGCGCCCAGGAGGCTGGCCAAGCGGCCGCTGGTTTCCCAGCCCAGGTCGTTGGTGATGCCGAACAGCAGGCCGGCGCGGTAGGCGTCGCCGCAGCCGGTCGGATCCAGTATTTCCTTGGCGGCCACGACAGGAATGTCGATGCGCTTGCCGTCGGTATAAATTTCCGAACCTTTTTCGCCGCGCGTAACGATCAGCGCGTCCAGGCGGCTGGCGATTTCCGGCAGGGTCAAGCCCGTGCGTTCCATCAACATTTCCATCTCATAATCATTGGCTGACACATAGGTGGCTTTGTTGATGAAGTCGATCAGCTGTTCGCCATTGAAGCGCGGCAATTGCTGGCCCGGATCGAACATGAAGGGAATGCCCAGTTCGGCCAGGTCGGCGGCGTGCTTGAGCATGCCCTGGTCGCCGTCCGGCGAGATGATGGCCACGCGGGCCGGGCCGGCGTTGGCGATCGGGTTTTCATGCGCGAACGACATGGCGCCCGGGTGGAAGGCGTTAATCTGGTTATTGTCGCTGTCGGCAGTAACGAAGCACTGCGCGTTGTAGCTGTCGGCCTTGATCAGGATGTTGGCGGTGGAAATGCCCAGTTTTTGCAGGCGTTCCAGGTAGGCGGCGCTGTCCTGACCCATCACGCCAACGATGCGCGGATCGCCGCCCAGCATTTTCAGGCTGTAGGCAATATTGCCCGAGCAGCCGCCGAACTCGGTGCGCATGGTAGGCACCAGGAACGAGACGTTCACCTTGTGCAACTGGTCGGCCAGCAGCGATTCGCCGAAACGGCCCGGGAATTGCATGATGGTATCGGTGGCGAGCGAGCCGCAGATCAATGAAGTTTTGGTCATGATAGTGTCAGTCAAGGGTAAAAGATGGCGATATGATAGCCAGACGCCGTAAGCTGGTCCAAGCTGAAATACAGTTTGATATTCTGTTCCGAGCGCGGCGCAAAGCCCTTGGCGACATCGGTACCGGCCGGCAGATAATCGCGCGGCGCGACCACGCGGCGCAGCACGGGCTTGCCATCGTCGTCGTTGAGGATCAGTTCAATGTTCGGCCATGCCTGCGTGTTGCGGCCCAGGTTGCGCAACTGCGATACATAGGAAAACCGCTGCGGCGCCAGGGTCTGCAATTCACCTTGCTCGATGGCCAGCGCTTCGATCTGCGCCGGCAGGTCGACCTGGCAGCCGCTGACCGAGCACAGCGCGGCCAGCGCGGGTTTGAATTGCGGAAACTGCGCCGCCAGCGGATTGCGGAAGGTGGTCATCACCTGCAGCAGCAACAGCAGCAGCAGGGCCAGCGCGCCGGCAGCCATCGCCACGCGCAGCGCCTTGCCGCTCTGCTCGCGGCGCCGGCCTTGCGTCACGAAAGCGGGTTCGTCAGGGGCTGGCGGCAAGTCTTCCAGTACATGCAGCTCGCTGGCCGCTGGTGTCGCGCCTGCCGGCAGGTCGAAGGAATGATCGGTGAGCGTAGGTTCCTGGCGCGCGCCTTCAGTGCCCGCCGCGAGCGGTTTTTCCAGGCTGACTTTTTGCGGTGCAGGTTCTGTCAGTACTGGCGCTGCGGCCTCGAACTTCGGCTCGCGCCGGCTGTCGCGCAGATAGGTGACAAAGGCGGGCGCTTCCTCGGCCTCGCGGCTGCGCAAGGGCGCCATCGGCACGGCTGGCGTTGCAATCACTGGCGCCGGTGCCGGTACTGGTTCCGGTTCGGATTCCGCTTCAGGCTCGCCGGGCAGCGCCTGGCCGATATCGAGGTCGAGCTCGATGGCTTCCTCGTCGTCGCGCCGCTCGTCCTCGCCGCCCTTGAGCTGCGCCGTTTCAGGCAGAATGCCGAACGGGTCGAACGAGGTGTCGAAGTCGAGCGTATAGACCGGCTCTTCGTCGTGGCCGTCGTAGGGCGCGGTGTCATCGGGTATATCGAGCGCCAGGACTGGCGGCAGCGACGGTGCCGGAGCCAGTATCGGCGCCGGGGCCGGGACCGGGACCGGTCCCGCAGACGGCAACAATGCCGCAGCCGGATCGACCAGCGCGGCATTGCCGTCAAACACTTCCTTGCAGGTGCCACAGCGTACGATGCCCCCACGTAATTTCAACTGGTCAGCAGCGACCCGAAATATCGTGTTGCAATGGGGGCATTTGGTGGCGAGGGCCATTGCTGTGCTTATGCACCTTCCGCGCGTGGCGCCGGCGCGCTGGACGCACCCAGGCGGCCGTGCAGTGCCACCCAGCCGTCTTGCTCGGCCCACACACCCAACTGGATGAACGGTGCGTAGGCGGCAGCAACTTCCTCGGCCTGGCGCGCCAGCACGCCCGACAAAATCAATGCACCACCGTCAGCCACGCGGCCGGACAGCATCGGCGCCATCAGCTTCAATGGGCTCGACAGGATATTGGCCACCACGATATCGAACCTGGCGGTCGCGTGCGCCGAGGTGGCGAACGTGTCAGGCAGGAAGTATTCGATCTCGCACTGGTTGCGCTCGGCATTGTCGCGTGCTGATTCGATCGCCTGCGGATCGATATCAACGCCGGCCACGGTCTGCGCGCCGAGCTTTTTTGCCACCATCGCCAAAATGCCGGAACCGCAACCATAGTCGAGCACGGTCTTGCCGGGCGCAGGGTGCGCTTCCAGCCATTCCATGCACAAACGCGTGGTTGGATGGCTGCCGGTGCCGAAGGCCAGGCCCGGGTCCAGCTCCAGGATCAGGCCGTCAGGGTCCGGTGCTTCGTGCCAGCTCGGCACGACCCAGATATTCTTGCCGATGTGAATCGGTGCGAACTGCGATTGCGTCAGGCGTACCCAGTCCTGCTCTTCGACCGGGCGGGTGGTAAATTCCGGTGCGTCGGCCAGGCCGATGGCGGCTGCGGCCGCTGCCACAATGGCGGCCTGGTCGGCGTCGACATCGGTCAGCGCGACCACGCGGCTGCGTTCCCACGCCGCTTCCTTCGGTTCCATGCCGGGCTCGCCAAACAGCGGCTGCTCGGCGTCGGTGCCTTCGTCGGCGTCTTCCACCGACACCGACAGGGCGCCCGCTTCCATCAAGGCGTCGGACATGGCCTCGGCGTTGTCGCGCGCGATCTCGATGACGATTTCAGTCCAGCTCATGCATCCGCCTTGATTTCCGATTTCTTGGCGATGCTGGGCACGGCGCCATGAATGTTCTTGCCCAGGTCCGGCATGTCGGCCAGTTTCTGTTCCAGGTAGTGAATATTGGTGCCGCCTTCGATGAAGCGCGCATCGATCATCAGCTCGCGGTGCAGGGCGATATTGGTATTGATGCCTTCGACCACCATTTCGGACAGGGCGATCTGCATGCGGCGGATCGCCTGCTCGCGCGTGGCGCCGTAAGCGATCACTTTGCCGATCATCGAGTCGTAGTGCGGCGGTACATAGTAGCCGGCGTAGGCGTGCGAATCGACGCGAATGCCTGGGCCGCCTGGTGCATGCCAGGAAATGATCTTGCCTGGCGACGGCGTGAACTTGAACGGATCTTCGGCATTGATGCGGCACTCGATGGCGTGGCCCGACAGCAGCACGTCGCGCTGGCGGTAGCGCAGCTTTTCGCCGGCGGCAATGCGGATCTGTTCCTGCACGATATCGATGCCGGTGATCATTTCGGTCACTGGATGCTCAACTTGAACGCGGGTGTTCATTTCAATGAAATAGAACTCGCCGTTTTCGTACAGGAATTCAAACGTGCCAGCGCCGCGGTAGCCGATCTTGCGGCACGCTTCGGCGCAACGGTCGCCGATCTTTTCGATCAGCTTGCGCGGGATGCCCGGCGCCGGTGCTTCTTCGATCACCTTCTGGTGGCGGCGCTGCATCGAGCAGTCGCGCTCGCCCAGCCAGACGGCATTCTTGTGTTCGTCGGCGAGGATCTGGATTTCCACGTGGCGCGGATTTTCCAGGTACTTCTCCATATACACTTCAGGGTTGCCGAAAGCGGTGCCCGCTTCGGTCTTGGTCATCGCCACGGCGTTGATCAGGGCCGCTTCGGTGTGGACCACGCGCATGCCGCGTCCGCCGCCACCGCCGGCTGCCTTGATAATGACCGGATAGCCGACCTTGCGCGCAATTTGCACGATCGCTTTCGGATCGTCCGGCAATGCGCCTTCCGAGCCCGGCACGCAGGGAACGCCGGCCTTGATCATGGTCTGCTTGGCCGACACTTTGTCGCCCATCAGGCGGATCGATTCGGAACGGGGTCCGATAAAGACGAAGCCCGATTTTTCGACGCGTTCGGCGAAGTCGGCGTTTTCCGACAGGAAGCCATAGCCAGGGTGGATCGCCTGCGCGTCCGTCACTTCAGCGGCGCTGATAATGGCGGGCATGTTCAGGTAGCTCAGGGCGGACTGTGCCGGCCCGATGCAAACGGATTCGTCGGCCAGCTTGACGTATTTGGCGTCCTTGTCGGCTTCAGAGTGGACTACAACCGTTTTAATGCCCATTTCGCGGCAGGCGCGCTGAATACGGAGGGCGATTTCACCACGGTTGGCAATCAGGATTTTTTCAAACATGGTAGGTTCGCGTATGTCTGTGAGAGCCGGCTAGCCGGCGGAACAACAAGTGTGAGGGGCGTTAAACTGCAAACGGCCGTTGCCGGCCGTGTGGACAGGGTATCAGCCGATCACGAACAGGGGTTGGCCGAATTCGACCGGCTGGCCGTTTTCCACCAGGATCTGGGTGACGACGCCAGCTTTGTCGGTATCGATTTCATTCAACAGCTTCATCGCCTCGATGATGCACAGGGTGTCGCCTTCCTTGACGGTGGAACCAACTTCGACGTACGCGGCACTGCCAGGAGCGGACGAACGGTAGAAGGTGCCGACCATCGGCGACTTGACCACGTAGCCGGTAGGCTCGGCGGCCACGGCGACCGGTGCCGCAGCTGGCGCAGGCGCGGCTTGCGGGGCGGCTTGGTAAGGGGCTTGCATGCCTTGTGGCTGCATCATGACCATCTGGTTTTGCGGCATGGCCGACGATTTGACGATGCGAACCTTGCTTTCGCCTTCGGTCACTTCGAGTTCTGCGATATCCGATTCGGCGACCAGGTCGATCAAGGTCTTGAGTTTTCGTAGATCCATGTGAAACCCCTAGGAATGTAATTTGTTTTGTAAGTGGTGCGGTGCGGTCGAAAAACCCGTCGCCGCGCTAATTGCGTGCAGATCGCGTAGATTAACGTTTTTTAAGCGCAAAGTCGATGGCAAACCGATATCCATCGATACCCAGTCCGCAGATCGTCCCCTGCGCGATCGCGCTCAGGAATGAGTGATGACGAAACGTTTCGCGTTGGTAAATATTCGAGATATGAACTTCCACAAACGGAATGGCCACTCCCGCCAGCGCATCGCGCAAGGCCACGCTGGTATGGGTCAGGCCACCCGGATTGATGATGATCGCGTCTACCCCTTCCGCTCGCGCGGCGTGGATGCGGTCGATCAGCGCACCTTCATGGTTACTCTGGAAGCATACCAGATCGGCGCCGGCCGCCAGGGCTTGCGCCATCGCCGCCTGCTCGATATCGGCCAAGGTGCTGGCGCCGTAGACCTCAGGCTCGCGCGTTCCCAGCAAATTCAGGTTGGGACCGTTGAGCAGAAGGAGGTTTTTTGCCATGTATGGAAGACCGTTTTAGCGAAAGTTCCGCATTTTGCCGCCAAAGATACGCATTGGCAAGAGAAAAAAGCACGCTGTCGAATTTACAATTTGCCCAGATCGGCACGCAATTGATCGAATTTCAGGCGCCCCAGATAGGTCTTCTTGACTTCGCCATCGGCGCCGATCAGTACCGTAAATGGCAGGCCGCCGGTGGCATTGCCGAAATGGCGCGACAGATCGGTGCCGCTCATGCCCGATACATATACCGGGTAGGCGATCTTGACCTTGTCGGCAAAGGTCTTGATATTGGTGGCCGAATCGATGCCGATGCCGATGATCTGCAGGTTTTTGCCGGCAAATTCGCCCTGTACTTCCGACAGTTCCGGCATTTCCTGCACGCAGGGCGGGCACCAGGGCGCCCAGAAGTTCACCAGCAGATTCTTGCCTTTCCATTGCGACAAGGCCTGGGTTGCGCCGGCCGCATCCGGCAGCGACAGCGCATACAATTCATTGACGGGGCCGCTCGCGCCGGGCGCCATGGTGGTCGTCACGGGCGCTGCCGCTTCCTTGTTCTTGCTGATGCCCACGTAGGCACCCATGGCGCCGAACAGCAGGGCAACGATGGCGCAGGCAATAATATTCTTCTTGGTCATATTAGTTATATAAATGTTTTTATGTTTCTGCCTGGGACTGGCTCAGCAGGGTGCGCAGGCCGGCGATATCGGTGCGCAGAACTTTGCCATCGGCCTTCGGCTTGAGTGCGCCGCGCATGTCGTCGAGTTCGTACATGGCCGCGTGCACGCCTTCATTTTTCCACAGGAAACTGGCGGTTTCGACAGCATCATAACGCGGCCCCTTGAAATGCGGTGTTTCCGACATGTCCAGCACCACGTTTTTATTGAGCAGGAAGATGTGGATATCCTTGGCGCTGTCGGCAAACAGCTGCAGATAGATTTCATCGTGCGGGCCGGCCGTGCCATTGAGCACGGGGCCGCTCAGCAACGGATGGAATTGCTGCAACGCTTCCATCACCTGCAGCGCGATGGTGCGCAGCTGGAACAGGCGCGCAGGCTGGCTGTCGGCCAGGAACAGCGCATTGTACAGGCGCAACTGTTCCTCGATCAGCTCGTTATCGGGCAGCACTTGGGACCCGCCTGGCGCGTCGCCCAGGATCTGCCGCGCGGCCTTGCGCTTGGCGCTGCCATAGTCGGCGCCGTCCTGCGCCACCAGGCGGGCGGCGGCGGCGGCAATTTCCAGCCGTAGTTGCCGGTTGTCATCAAAAGCATCAGTCGTCATGAACGAGATCATACTCTGAAGCGGAAAAAACCATGGCGTCAGGTAAAATCCCACACCTGGTTTATTTCCCATACTAACAAGCACGTCTTTCGCACTGATCACATGCATATTCATATCCTCGGCATTTGCGGTACCTTCATGGGCGGCCTGGCTGTCCTGGCCAAGGAAGCCGGCCATAAAGTTACCGGCTGCGATGCCAATGTCTACCCACCGATGAGCACCCAGCTGGAAGCGCAGGGAATCGAACTGATCCAGGGTTTCGATCCGAAGCAGACCGAGCTGAATCCGGATTTATATGTGATTGGCAATGTGGTGTCGCGCGGCAACCCGCTGGTCGAGGAAATCCTCAACCGCAGCCTGCCGTATGTATCTGGCCCGCAATGGATCGGCGAACATATCCTGCGCAATAAATGGGTGCTGGCCGTGGCCGGCACGCACGGCAAGACGACCACCTCGGCGATGCTGGCGTGGATACTGGAAGACGCCGGCTACGCGCCGGGCTTTTTGATCGGCGGCGTGCCGATGAACTTCGGCATTTCCGCCCGCCTGTCGGGCACCATCAACGGCAAGAGCGCCGAGTCCGATTTTTTCGTGATCGAAGCCGATGAATACGATACGGCGTTTTTCGACAAGCGCAGCAAGTTCGTGCATTACCACGCAAAAACCGCGGTAATGAACAACCTCGAATACGATCATGCCGACATCTTCCCCGATCTGCATGCGATCGAAACCCAATTCCACCACCTGGTGCGCACTGTGCCCGGCATCGGCCGCCTGATCGTCAATGGCGATGAAGCATCGTTGCAGCGAGTGCTGGCGCGCGGCTGCTGGAGCGAACAGGAAACGTTTGGTCAGGACAGCTTTGGCCAGGACGCCGACTGGCAATTGACGGAACAGGAGAACGGCAGCTTCGACGTGTTGTTCAAGGGCAAGCATGAAGGCCATGTGGCGTGGTCGCTGACGGGCAAGCACAACCGCAGCAATGCGCTGGCGGCAATTGCCGCCGCGCGCCATGTGGGCGTGCCGATCGCCCAGGCCTGCGATTCGCTGGCCACCTTTGAAAGCGTCAAGCGGCGCATGGAAGTGCGCGGCGTGGTCGACAATATTACTGTCTATGACGATTTCGCCCACCATCCGACGGCGATCGCCACCACCGTCGGTGGCCTGCGCCAGAAGATAGGAAAAAGCGGCCGCATCCTGGCCGTGCTGGAACCGCGTTCGAACACCATGAAGCTGGGCGCCATGAAAGATGCGCTGCCGGGCAGCCTGAAGGATGCCGATCTGGTGTTCGGTTTTGGCAGCATCGAGGCGCTGGGCTGGAGCCTGGGCGAGGCGCTCGCGCCGCTGGGCCCGATTGCCAGCGCATATGAAGCAATCGATGCGCTGGTGGCCGCCGTGGCGGCAGCGGCGCGCCCCGGCGACCAGATCATTGTGATGAGCAATGGCGGCTTTGGCGGCGTGCACCAGAAATTGCTGGAGGCCCTGGGCCGATGATTTTGTACCTGCATGGATTCCGCTCGTCGCCGCTGTCGATGAAGTCGCGCCTGCTGGCCGCGGAGCTGCAGGCGCTGGGGCGTAGTGAAGAATGGCTGTGCCCGCAATTGCCGGCCTCGCCCAAGCTGGCGATCGAGCTGGCCTTGTCGCTGGTCAAGGATGTGCCAGCGCAGGAGTTGACGATAGTCGGCTCCTCGCTGGGCGGCTATTACGCCACCTGGCTCGCTGAACAGCTGGGTTGCCGCGCGGTGCTGCTCAACCCCGCCATCGTGCCGCTGCTGGACCTGGAACAGCATGTCGGCGTGACGACGGCGTTTCATTCCGATGAGCCGTTCGAATTCAAGCGCGACTATATTGAAGAGCTGCGCGCGTTTGCCGTGCCGGCCATCAGCCAGCCCGAACGCTATTTCCTGATCGCCGCCAGCGGCGACGAAGTGCTCGACTACCGCGACATGTTGGCGCATTATGCAGGGGCGCGGCAAACGATTATCGACGGCAGCGACCACGGCATCAGCGAGTTCGCCGACTACCTGGCGCCGGTACTGCAATTTTGCGGCATCGGCATGGATGCGGGCCGGTGAGGCCCGGTTCGCTGCGCCAGGCGCAATGGCATGCACATGTGAACGCCGTCAATGCGCCGCCGGCCTTGCGCCACTGGCTCACGGGGGGCGGTTCGCTGACGGCCAAGCTGAAAGCCCATAGCCGTGCGTTTCGCGTGCAATGTTTGCATCAGGAAACGGCGCGTTGCCTGACGGACGAGGCAGCCATTATCGGCCTGCACCGCGCGGGCCGGGTGTGGGAGCGCGAAGTGCTGCTGCGCTGCGACGGCCAGCCGGCCGTGTTTGGCCACACTGTCGTGCCGATGCAGGCCACGGCCACCGACTGGCCGCTGTTTTCCGCGCTGGGCGAACGCTCGCTGGGCACGACCCTGTTTGGCGACCGCATGGTGCGCCGCGGTGAACTGGAATTTGCGCGCCTGCGCGCCGGCCATCCTTTGGTGCGGCGGGCGCAAGCGGCGCTGGCGCTGGAAGGGCGCGCGGCACCCGAGCAGGCGCTGTTCTTTGCGCGCCGCTGCCTGTATCAGCGCCATCGTGGCCTGCTGCTGGTGACGGAAGTATTTCTGCCGGCGGTGCTGGAACTGGCACCTGTCGTTGCAACTGACACATTAATCAATAAAGCATAATAATGAATCTATTTTTTGAAGAATCCGGCGATTTCAAGGTCGGCACGGTCCTGTCGCAGGCAGGCGAGGCATACCAGGTTGAAATGGCCAGCGGCAAGCGCACCAAGGTCAAAGTAAAAGATGTGCTGCTGCAATATGAGAAACCGGCGCCGGGCGAACTGCTGGAACAGGCAAAAGCTGTTTCCGCCGAGATCGACCTCGATTTCCTGTGGGAAGTGGCTGGCCAAGAGGAATTCGGCTTTGCCGAGCTGGGTGCCGAATACTTCGGCCATGCGCCACTGCCGTTCGAAGCGGCCGGCCTGATATTGTCGCTGCATTCGGCACCCGTATATTTCTACAAGAAGGGCCGTGGCCGCTACAAGGCCGCGCCGGAAGCGTCGCTGAAAGCCGCGCTGGCCGGGATTGAAAAGAAAAAGCAGCAGGCGCTGGTGCAGGCCGGCTATGTAGACGAACTCAAGCAGAACCGCTTGCCAGCCGCGATGCAGACTATGGTGTTGCAACTGCTGTTCAAGCCCGACAAGAACACCATCGAATACAAGGCGCTGGAAGCGGCCTGCAATGAATTGCATACGAGCGCACCGCGTTTGATGCTGGCCACCGGCGGCGTCGCCACGCCGAAGGACCTGCATTTGTCGAAGTTTTTGTTTGAAAACTTCCCGAAAGGCGCCGGTTTCCCCAGCGTGCCGGTGCCATCCGTGACCGCCAAGCTGCCAGTGGCCGATGTGGCCGCGTTTTCCATCGATGACGTGACCACCACCGAGATCGACGATGCGTTTTCGGTGCAGCCTTTGCCGGATGGCAACGTCAAGGTCGGCATCCATATTGCCGCACCGGGCCTGGGCATTCGCCCGGACGACGCGATCGACAAGATGGCGCGCCAGCGCATGTCGACCGTCTATATGCCGGGCGACAAGATCACCATGCTGCCGGACGAAATCGTCAATGCATTTACCCTGGCCGAAGGCACGACCTGCCCGGCGCTGTCGTTGTACGCCACGCTGGACCCGAAAGCCGACTGGGCCGTCGTCAGCACCGAAACGCGTGCCGAACTGGTGCCGATCGCCAGCAACTTGCGCCACAACCAGCTTGACGACGTGGTCAACGAGGAAACGCTGGCCAGCGGCGAGGGCGAGTACCCGCACAAGGCCGACTTTGCGGTGCTGTGGCAATGGGCCCAGCAGCTGGAACAGGGCCGCATGAAAAAGCGCGAAGGGTTTGGTCTCAAGCCCGAGCAGAACAATCGCGTCGATTTCAATTTCTATGTGGAAAACGATATCGTCAGCGTGGTGCGCCGCAAGCGTGGCGCGCCGCTCGACAAGATCGTCGCCGAACTGATGATCTTTGCCAACAGTACTTGGGGCAAGATGCTGCACGACCATGGCGTGCCCGGCATCTACCGCAGCCAGGGCGGCGGCACCGGCAATGGCTGGGCGGCAAAGATGCAGGTGCGCATGGTCACCCATGCCGCGCCGCACCAGGGCCTGGGCGTGGATCAATATGCGTGGAGCACCTCGCCGCTGCGCCGCTACACCGACCTGGTCAATCAATGGCAGATCATTGCCTGCGCCGAGCATGGCGTGACGGCGCCATTGGTGGCGCCGTTCAAGCCGCGCGACGCCAATCTGTTTGCCATCGTCTCTGCTTTTGACGCGGCGTACGCCGCCTATGGCGATTTCCAGTCGAACATGGAACGCTACTGGTGCTTGCGCTGGCTGGCGCAGGAAGAAGCGCGCCAGGTCGACGCGGTGGTGCTCAAGGATGAAATCCTGCGCCTGGTCGATATTCCGCTGGTGATCAAGCTGCCGGGCATGCCGTCCGTGGCGCGCGGCGCGCAGGTCACGCTGGACTTGCTGCGCTGGGATGAAGTCGATCTGTCGATCGAAGCGCGCCTGCTGGAGATTGCCGCCGCGCCCGGCGATGCCGCTGCCACCGACGAGTATGAGGAAGAAGAGGGCGCCGGCGCCCAGGCCGAAGGCGATGCTGTCGAACCTGCCAATCCGGCGGCCGAAGTTGAAATGGCCGAGGCCACGGCGGAAGATCCGGATGTGCAAAAATAAAAACACTGTTATGTAATTAGTAGGGAGGCCCGGTGCGGTTGACCGGGTTTTTTTTCGTCTGTCTGAAATGAAAAGTGGCGTTGGGTATGGAGATCAGGAAAATATTTCAGTATTGATATGGAAACGTTATTTTATGTATTGCCAATAAAATTTTCATATGGAAATTGGCATAAATATCACCATCGAATCTAGGCAGAAATGTTTCATTAAAATATAATTGGCGAGATTCAATATTGCAAAATAGTAAATTGATAGTTCCAAATAACTAATTTCCATCGACAACTTTTCTGGCCGTCTAGATCCCATGCAAAAAAAACTCATCGTCCGAGCTGTAGCAGCTTGCGTCACCGTCATGCTGACGGCGTGTGGCACCGTTCAAGTACAACCGTTGACCAGCAATGAGCTGACGGCCCAGACCGCGCTGGACCGCCAGGCAGCAATGGAAGAGGTGCCGCCGGTGGTGGGAGCGTTGACGATGGATGAGGCGATCGCGCGCGCGCTGAAATACAATCTTGAGCGCCGCACGCGCGTGATGGAAGAAGCGCTGGCGATGAACCAGCTCGACAGCGCCAGCTGGGACATGCTGCCGCGTTTGATGGCCAACGCCGGCTATACCACGCGCAATGAAGAGTTGATCACGCGCAGCGTCGATTCGGTAACAGGCAAGCCATCGCTGGCCAATCCCTATATTTCGTCCGAGCGCGGCCATGCCGCCTATGACCTGGGCCTGACCTGGAATGCGCTGGACTTCGGCATGAGCTATATCACCGCCAAACAGACCGCCGACCGCGTCAATATCGCCGCCGAGCGCCGCCGCAAGGCCATGCACGTGCTGATCCAGGATGTGCGCACGTCCTTCTGGCGCATGGCCAGCGCGCAAAAACTGCGTGCCGAAGTACAGGAAACGATCAACCTGGCGGAAGACGCGCTGAAAGACGCGCGCAAGGCCGAGGCCGAGCGCCTGCGCTCGCCCGTCGATGCGCTGCGCTACCAGCGCCAGCTGCTGGAAAACCTGCGCCTGCTCGAAAGCATCGAGCAGGAATTGTCGTCCGGCCGGGTGGAACTGGCGCATCTGATCAACGCACCGTTGAGCCAGCTAGTGGAGGTGAGCGACCCCGGTGCGCAAGTCGATGCGTCCATGCTGGACATGCCCGTCGAGCGCATGGAAGAGCTGGCGGTGATGCAAAACGCCGATATCCGCGAACAGTTCTACAACGCCCGCATCGCCACCGAAGAAACGCGCCGCGTCATGCTGCGCATGTTCCCGAACCTGTCGTTCAACTACGACCTGCGCTACGACAGCGACCGCTACATGATCAACAACCGCTGGAACGACGCCGGCGTGCACCTGTCGTACAACCTGTTCAACCTGTTCTCGGGTCCGGCGCAAAAACGCATGGCCGAAGCCGGCGTGAAACTGGCGGACCAGCGCCGCATCACGGCGCAGATGACGGTGCTGACGCAGGTGCATTTGTCGCGCCTGCAATACCAGATCGCTTACAAGCAATATCTGCGCGCCGATGAAATCTGGCAGGCCGACGCCAAGATCGCCATGCATATCAAGAATCGCGGCACCGCCGAAACCCAGGGCAAGCTGGAACAAGTTGCCAACAGCACCACCGCCATTCTGAGCCTGCTGCGCCGCTATCAGTCGCTGGCGCAACTGCAGGCGTCGGCCAGCAAGGTGCAAGCCACCCTGGGCCTGGAGCCGGTGATCGGCAGTGTCAGCGACATGCCGCTGGAACAACTGACCAAGCAGGTCGGTTCCTCGATGGCTGGCTGGAACCAGGGCGTGCAGGCGCCGGCGGTGGCCAAGTGATGGCTGTCGCTCCACTGCGCCTGGCCGGCCTGGCTTTGACCGTGGCGCTGGCCACGCCGGTGCTGGCGGCGCCGGCGCCGGCAGCACCGCGCGCGGCGATGGAGCGCCAGGAAGTGCGCGCCCAGCTGGCGCCGCGCCGCTACACCACCATCGCGGCCGAAGTCGGCGCCAAGATCAGCCGCATCGCAGTCACCGAAGGCGGCAGTTTCCGCGCCGGCCAGACCCTGATTTCGCTCGACTGCTCGTTGCAGCAGGCGCAGCGCGAAAAAGCCAAGGCCATGCTGTCGGCGGCCGAGCACACCTATAACGCCAACCGCCGTCTGGAAGAATTGCGCTCGATCGGCAAGGTCGAGCTGGAAGTGTCGGAAGCCGAAGTGGGCAAGGCCAAGGCCGAGCTGGCCTATGGCGCGGCGGTGATCGGCAAATGCAGCGTGCAAGCGCCATTTGCCGGCCGCGTGACCGAGCAGAAGGTGCGCGAGCAGCAATACGTGCAGCCCGGCCAGGCCTTGCTGGAAATCATCGATGATTCCGCGCTGGAACTGGAATTCATCGTGCCGTCGCGCTGGCTGGCCTGGCTCAAGCCCGGCTACGCCTTCCAGGTGGCGATCGATGAAACCGGCAAGACCTATCCGGCCAAGGTACAGCGCATCGGCGCGCGCGTCGATCCGGTCAGCCAGTCGGTCAAGCTGTCGGCCGCCATCGATGGACGCTTCCCCGAGTTGATCGCAGGCATGAGTGGCCGGGTCGCATTGAACCCGCCCGCAGGCAAATAATCCATTGCAAAAATCTACTGATAAAAATACGCCATGAAAAATCCAGACCGCATCGTCATTGAAGCTTCCACCACACCAGCCGCGCCGGCCCGCCGCGCGCTCAAGCGCCGTGCTCCGGCGCCGCTGGTGCTAGAACAGCGCATCATGTTTGACGGTGCGGCGGTCGATACCGCCGCCGGCGCCAGGGCTGCCGCTGCCGAGCACGCTGCCGCCGACGGTGCGGCGGCCGAACGCGCAGCGGCGGAAAAAGCCGCTGCCGAGGTCAAGGTGCCGGCAGCAGTGGCGACCCCCGGCGAACAGCCGCGTCACGAGATCGTTTTTATCGAAGACAATGTAGCCAATTTGCAGCAACTGGTGGCCGGCGTGCGCGACGGCGTCGAAGTGGTGGTGCTGGACCATACCCGCGACGGCCTGCAGCAAATGCTGGACGCTTTGAAAGGCCATGCGCCGGTCGATGCGATCCACCTGGTCACGCACGGCTCCGCCGGCCAGATCGAATTGGGCAGCACCATTTCGGGCGCGAATATCGAGCAGTACCGCGACCAGTTCGTGCAGCTGGGCCAGTCGTTGACGGCCAATGGCGACTTGCTGATCTACGGCTGCGACGTGGCCGAAGGCGCGGCCGGCCTGGCCTTTGTCGATCGCCTGGCCCAACTGACCCAGGCCGACGTGGCCGCCTCGGTCGATGTCACCGGCTCCGCCGCCTTCCACGGCAACTGGACCCTGGAAGCGCATCGCGGCGCCATCGAAGCCGACACCATGGTGCTGGACCGCGCTGGCTGGCAGGGCGAGCTGGCAGTCGATACCGTGTATGACGCCAAGTGGCAGCCATTGAACTTCAATGGAACGATCGGCACTGGCCTGACCAGCATCAGCGGTAGTGGCACAGGCAAGTTGGACGGTGATGTCATGCGCTTCAACAGTGTTATTACCATCAACGGCCAGGCTGTTGATGCGGTGGTGACCACTAAGCTGGATCGCGCCACTATCAGCGCTTACGATTCGATCGACAATCCATCAACCACAGGTGCTGCCTATTTCCAGCCCAATCTGAACGTCACAGCCGGCGGTGGCGGCGCCACGTTTACCATCGATTTCTATAAGGCCGGCACCTATACCGGCGCCGGTACCGGCACTGCCGTCACGTTGCAGAACGTGGCCGTCAACTCCTATGACATCGACGGCGTCAGCTCCAGCAATACCGACCGCCAGTACCAGCAGTTCAAGGGTTTTTCGCGCTATGAACTATCTGTCAATTCACAGCTCGTACCCACCACCCAAACCGACGGTTCGGTCACGTTCCAATATGTGGCAGCAAGCGGTTTTAATAATCCTTCTAGCACGATTACAGGTGATGCCTATCGCGTCAAGGTTTATTATGATTCGATGAGTTCGTTCCAGATTAAATCTGGCAGCAATGCGGTAGGGACGGGAACCCTTGATGGCAGAGCATATTTTGCACTTGACTTCAGTGTAGGTCCTGACTGGAAGGGTGACACCAACAAAGTTGAGACCCCTGCGGCCAATATCAAATACAGCACCACCAACTTCACCGAAGCGGCCGCCAATGACGGTTCGTTTACGATGACGTCGACCATCACCCTGGCCAACGGCAGCTTCAGCGGCAGTGATGGCGCGGCGCTGTCCGGCGTGACGTTTTCCAATACCCCGGCCGGCCTGACGGCGGAAATCACGCGTACCAGCGCCACCACCGCCACCTTGAAATTCACCGGCAACGCCACCGCGCACGCCAATGCGAATGACATCAGCAACTTCGGCGTCAGCTTCGGCAATGGCGCCTTCAGCGGCGTGGCGGCCAGCGCGGTCACCGGCGCCGCACGCGCCGATATCGTGGTCGACTTTGCCGACCCCGCCGCCAATAATGCGCCGACGGCATCGGGCAGCACCATCACGACGGCGGAAGATACCGGCAAGTCCGGCTCGCTGCCGGCCGCGACCGACCTCGATGGCGATACCGTCACCTACGGCAAGGGCAGCGACCCGGCGCATGGCGCGGTGGTGGTCAATGCCGACGGCACCTACACCTATACGCCGGTGGCCAACTACAACGGCGCGGACAGCTTTACCTATACGGTCAGCGACGGCAAAGGCGGCTCGAAAACCTACACGGTGGCGATCACCGTCGCGCCGGTCAACGATGCACCGGTCGGCAGCGGCACAACGATCAGCACGGCGGAAGACACGGTCAAGACCGGCACCCTGCCGGTGGCCACCGACGTCGATGGCGATACGCTGACCTACGGCAAGGGCAGCGACCCTGCGCATGGCACGGTCACCGTCAACCCGGACGGCAGCTATGTCTACACACCGGTCGCCAACTACAACGGTCTTGATAGCTTTACCTACACCGTCAATGACGGCAAGGGTGGCAGCAATACCTACACGGTGGCGATCACGGTCGCTCCGGTCAATGACGCGCCGGCCGGCAGCGGCACAAGCATTACCACCAGCGAAGACACGGTCAAGACCGGCACACTGCCGGTAGCCACCGACGTCGATGGCGATACGCTCACCTACGGCAAGGGCAGCGACCCTGCGCACGGCACAGTGACGGTCAACGCCGATGGCACGTATGTCTACACGCCAGTCGCCAACTACAACGGTCTTGATAGTTTTATCTACACCGTCAATGACGGCAAAGGTGGCAGCAACACCTACACGGTGGCGATCACGGTCGCGCCGGTCAATGATGCGCCGGTCGGCAGCGGCACGAGCATTACCACCAGCGAAGACACGGTCAAGACTGGCACCTTGCCGGTGGCCGCTGACGTCGATGGCGATACGCTGACTTACGGCAAGGGCAGCGACCCTGCGCATGGCACCGTGACGGTTAATGCCGATGGCACGTACACGTACACGCCGGTGGCCAACTACAACGGCGCCGACAGCTTTACCTATACCGTCAATGACGGCAAGGGCGGCTCGAACACCTACACGGTGGCGATCACGGTCACGCCGATCAACGATGCACCAATCGGTAGCGACACGACGATCACCACGGCTGAAGATACGGTCAAGACCGGCACACTGCCAGTGGCAACGGACGTCGATGGCGATACCGTTACCTACGGCAAAGGCAGCGACCCTGCCCATGGCACGGTGGTAGTCAACGCCAACGGCACCTACATCTATACGCCGGTGGCCAACTACAACGGCGCTGACAGCTTTACCTATACCGTCAATGACGGCAAGGGCGGCTCGCACACCTACACGGTGGCGATCACGGTCACGCCGATCAACGATGCACCAGTCGGTAGCGGCACGACGATCACCACGGCTGAAGATACGGTCAAGACCGGCACACTGCCAGTGGCAACGGACGTCGATGGCGACACCGTTACCTACGGCAAAGGTAGCGACCCTGCCCATGGCACGGTGGTAGTCAACGCCAACGGCACCTACACTTATACGCCGGTGGCCAACTACAACGGCGCCGACAGCTTTACCTACACCGTCAATGACGGCAAAGGTGGCAGCAATACGTACAC
The DNA here is from genome assembly GCF_057291295.1 of Janthinobacterium sp. 1L-D-8-B-C4. NCBI lineage: Bacteria > Pseudomonadati > Pseudomonadota > Betaproteobacteria > Burkholderiales > Oxalobacteraceae > Janthinobacterium > Janthinobacterium sp. 1L-D-8-B-C4. Next base: position 93,865 of record NZ_JBXAVX010000004.1, on the reverse strand, counting down.
CGTGGCGATCACGGTCGCGCCGGTCAATGATGCTCCCGTGGCCGGCAACGACGCCATCACCCTGGACGAAGACACCGTCAAAGCAGGCACCCTGCCGGCGGCAAGCGACATCGATGGCGACGCCGTTACCTATGGCAAGGCGACCGATCCTGCGCATGGCGCGGTGGTGGTCAACGCTGATGGTAGCTACACCTATACGCCGGTGGCCGACTACAACGGCTCGGACAGCTTCACCTATACCGTCAATGACGACAAGGGCGGCTCGAACACCTACACGGTGGCGATCACGGTCACGCCGGTCAATGATGCCCCCGTGGCCGGCAACGACGCCATCACCCTGGAAGAAGACACTGTCAAGACCGGCACCCTGCCGGTGGCAAGCGACATCGATGGCGATGCCGTTACCTATGACAAGGCGACCGATCCTGCGCATGGCGCGGTGGTGGTCAACGCTGATGGTAGCTACACCTATACGCCGGTCGCCAACTACAACGGCACCGACAGTTTTAGCTACACTGTCAGCGACGGCAAGGGCGGCAGCAATACCTACACCGTGGCGATCAATATCACCGCCGTCAATGATGCACCGGTCGGCAGCGGTACGACCATCACCACGGCGGAAGACACGGTCAAGACCGGCACCTTGCCAGTGGCAACCGATGTCGATGGCGACACGCTTACCTACGGCAAGGGCAGCGATCCAGCGCACGGCACGGTGGTGGTCAACGCCAACGGCACGTATGTCTACACGCCAGCGGCGAACTACAACGGCGCGGACAGCTTCACCTATACCGTCAATGACGGCAGGGGCGGCTCGAACACCTACACGGTGGCGATCAATATCACCGCCGTCAACGATGCACCGGTCGGCAGCGGCACGAGCATCACCATCAGCGAAGACACGGTCAAGACCGGCACCTTGCCGGTGGCAAGCGACGTCGATGGCGACACGCTTACCTACGGCAAGGGCAGCGATCCTGCCCATGGCACGGTGACGGTCAACCTGGACGGCAGCTATGTCTACACGCCAGCGGCCAACTACAACGGTCTTGACAGCTTTACCTACACAGTCAATGACGGCAAGGGCGGCAGCAATACCTACACGGTGGCGATCAATATCACCGCCGTCAACGACGCGCCGACCGCGTCCAGTGCCACCGTCACGGTGGATGAAGATGCGGTGCTGTCGGGCTCGCTGCCGGCGGTAGTGGATGTCGATGGCGATAGCGCGACGTATGCCAAGGCGGGCGACCCTGCCCATGGCACGTTGATCGTCAATGCCAACGGCAGCTATGTCTACACGCCGGCGGCCAATTACAACGGCGCCGACAGCTTCAGCTATACGGTCAGCGACGGCAAGGGCGGCAGCAGCACCTATACCGTCAATATCACGGTCAACCCGGTCAACGATGCGCCAGTCGCGCCTGGCAGCGTGCCGACGCCGGCCAACCTGTCCGCCGGCGTGGCGATGCCAACGCTGACGGTGCCGGCCTTTACCGACATCGACAACGCCTCCCTGAACTACACGGCCACCCTTGCCAACGGCAGCGCCTTGCCGGCCTGGCTGGTGTTCGATCCGGCCACGCGCACCTTCAGCGGCACGCCGGCCAGCGATGCCGCCGGCACCTACACGGTGCTGGTGCGTGGCGGCGATGGCACGGCGTCGAGCAGCGTCGCCGTCAACTTCACCGTGTTGCCGCTGCCGCAGCAGCCGGTGATCGCACCGGAGCCGGTCAACGTGCCGGCCCCGGTGGTGGTGGAAGCGCCGCCGGCGCCGGCGCCATTGCCGGAGGCCATCCTGCCGCCGCTGCCGATCTTCGTGCCGACACCGGATATCGTCGACACGCGCATCAACGCCGCCGCGCCGTTCAATATGGGTGGCAGCGACGCGACGATACAGCTCGATGGCCGCGGCATCCGCGCCGCCGACCTGTCGAACGCAGAATATCGCCGCAGCGCCGCAATGAGCGATCTGTACACCGACAACAACGGCTTCCGCACGGTGGTGGCGAAGGCGGAAAATCCGGCGCTGATGCTGTTCCAGGGCGTGCCCGACCAGTACGCCGAGAGTGGCCGTGCGCTGGTGATGACGATCCCGAGCGACGCCTTCGTGCACACCCAGGCCGACGCCGTGGTGCGTTTGGCCGCCACCATGCAGGATGGCCGTCCATTGCCGTCGTGGGTGCAGTTCGACGCGCAGACCGGCAAGTTCACCGGCGAGGTACCGAAAGGCCTGGTGGGCGAACTGCGCGTCAAGCTGACGGCGCGCGACATTAACGGCCATGAAGCGACGGCGCTGTTCCGCATCAACGTGGGCCAGGCGAAGAACGCCATGGGCAAGAGCGGCTTGAGCGAGCAGTTGCGCCAGGCCAGCGCGGTGAATGCGGCGTATCGCGCCAGGGCGTAAGTGATGGCATTACAAGGTTAGAAGATGGAAAACACGCAACAAAACAGTTCCGGTCCGCTGGCAACGCTGCTCGACATGGCGCACCGCGCGCGCCATGTCGGCGAGCGGGTCGAACTGGATTTCTTGGCCGTCAACGGCAGCCATGCGCTGGCGCCCTATCGCCAGGCGGCGCTGTGGTTCGAAGACCGCAAGGTGTGCGCGCTGTCGGGCGTGGTGCAGATCGAAGCCAATGCGCCCTATGTGCAATGGCTGGAGCGGCTGTGCGCGCAAGCGCCGGTCGGTGCACTGACAGCCGTCGATTTCGACGGCGAGGTTGCCGCCGAATGGGCCGAGTGGCTGCCGGCTTACGCCTTGTGGCTGCCGCTGCCGGCCACCGAAGGGTTGTTGCAGTCGCCACGCGGCGGCTTGCTGCTGGCGCGCGATACCCCTTGGCTGGAGCATGACATTTCGCTGCTGACGGAATGGTGCGACGTGCTGCGCCATGCGTATGCGGCTGTCACGAAGCCGGCGTCGTGGTCGCCGTTTGCGCTCAAATCGCGCTGGAAGAATCGCATGGCGCAGGAAAAAAGCGCGGCCTTGCCCTGGTGGCGGCGGCGCAAGGTGCAGGTGGCGCTGGGCGTCGCGGTATTGCTGTGCATTCCCGTGCGCCTGACCATCCTGGCGCCCGGTGAACTGGTGCCGGCCAATCCGGCCGCCATCCGCTCGCCGCTGGAAGGCGTGATCGAACGCTTCCATGTAAAACCGAACCAGATGGTCAAGAAGGGCGATCCGCTGCTGGACTTCGACCAGGCCCAGCTCGATAGCCGCTACCAGGTGGCCAGCCAGGCGCTGGCCACGGCCGAAGCGGAATACCGCCAGTCGCTGCAGCAGGCGCTGACCGACAGCAAGTCGAAGGGCTTGCTATCTTCCCTGCAGGGCAAGATCGAGGAACGCCGCGCCGAAAGCGAATTTTTGCATGGCCAGGCCGAGCGCGCCCGCATCGTCGCGCCGCGCGACGGCATCGCCCTGTTCGACGATCCCAGCGAATGGATAGGCCGGCCCGTGATGACGGGCGAGCGCATCATGCGCATCGCCACGCCGAAAGACGTGGAGGTTGAAGCCTGGCTGGGCGTGGGCGACGCGATTCCGCTCGAAGCGGGTGCCGAGACCAGCTTGTACCTGGGCGCCAGCCCGCTGCAGGCGGTGACGGCCAAGGTCCGCTATGTATCGTATGAAGCGCTGCCGCGGCCGGACGGCAGCTATGCCTACCGCGTGCGCGCCACGCTCGACGGTCCCACCGACCACCGCGTGGGCCTGAAGGGCACCGCCAAGCTGACGGGGCGCTGGGTGCCGGCCGCCTACTGGATCATGCGCCGGCCCATGGCGGCGATCCGCCAGATGGTGGGGCTGTAAGTCTTGGACAGTTTGCTGCCACGCCAGTTCGAGCACCTGCGCCTGCCGCCGCTGCGCGAGGAACTGAGCCTGCACGCCGGCCCCGCGCTGGCGACCGGAGAACCCAGCTACACGCTGGAAGACCCGGTGCGCAACCAGTTCTTCCGCATCGACTGGCTGACCTTCGAGGTGCTGCGGCGCTGGGCGCTGGGCAGCCCGCAGCAGGTGCTGCGCGATATCGAACAGGATACGCCGCTCGATATCGGCTACGGCGAGATCGAATCGGTGCTCGGCTTCCTGGACCAGAACCAGCTGCTGCAGCCAGATCCACTGGCCTCCGTGAAAACCATGGCCGCGCGCCACAAGGCGCAGCGGGGCGCTTGGTACACGCAGCTGCTGCACAGCTACCTGTTTTTCCGCATCCCGCTGGTCAAGCCGGACCGCTGGCTGACGCGCGTGGCGCCCTCGTTCGAATGGATATTTTCGAACACCTTTGCGCGCCTGACCCTGCTGGCGCTGGTTATCAGCGGCGTGCAGATCTACCGCGAATGGGGCCGCCTGGGCAGCATGCTGATGGATACCTTCACGCCATCGGGCCTGGCCTGCTACGGCCTGGCGCTGGCTGGCGTCAAGTGCGCGCATGAACTGGGCCATGCCATCACGGCCAAGCGGCGCGGCTGCCGCGTACCGACCATGGGCCTGGCTTTCCTGGTGCTGTGGCCGGTGCCCTACACCGACACCAACGACGTCTGGCGCCTCAATAACAAGCACCACCGCCAGCAAGTGGCGGCGGCCGGCGTGGCGACGGAACTGATTGTCGCCATCTGGTCGTCGCTGGCCTGGGCCGTGCTGCCCGACGGCGTGCTGCGCTCGATCGTGTTCCCGCTGGCGACCACCACCTGGATCGCCACCTTGGCCATTAACGCCAGCCCCTTCATGCGCTTCGACGGCTATTTTGTCGTCTCCGACTGGCTCGACATGCCCAACCTGCATGGCCGTTCGTTTGCGCTGGCGCGCTGGGATTTGCGCGAGCGCCTGTTCGGGCTCGGTGCGCCGCCGCCCGAGTACTTTCCGCCGCGCCGGCACTGGGGCCTGATCCTGTTTGCCTGGGGCGTGTGGCTGTACCGATTGACGCTGTTCCTCGGCATCGCGGTGCTGGTGTATCACTTTTTTATCAAACTGGTGGGGATCTTTTTGTTTGCAATCGAAATGAGCTGGTTTATTTTACGCCCGCTGGCGACCGAACTGCGCGTCTGGCGCAAGCTGTGGCCGCAGATCAAAACCACCCGCCGCACGCGCCGCACCGCCTGGCTGGTCGGCCTGGCCGTGCTGCTGTTCGTGCTGCCCTGGCCCACGCGCGTGCAGTCGAGTGGCGTGCTGCGCCCGGCCGAAGTGTTCCCCATCCACGCGCCCGAGCACGCCATGCTGTCCGCGCTGCCGCTGCGCGACGGCGCCAAGGTCAAGGCTGGCGACGTGATGATGCAGTTTGCGGTGGCCGAAAACGCCAGCCAGCGCCAGGGGCTGGAAGCGCAGATCGACAGCCTGCGCTGGCGCAGCGAAGGCGCCGGTTTCGACCTCGAACAGCGCGCGCAGAGCATGGTGCTGCGCGAGCAGCTGGCCAGCGCCGAAGCCAAGCTCGACCTGCTCAGGGAACAGGCCGCGCGCTACGCCCCCGTTGCGCCATTCTCCGGCACCTTGCGCGATATCGACAGCGAACTGGCGCCCGGCGTGTGGGTCGGCAAAAACGAGCGCGTGGGCGTTTTGGTCAGCGACAAGGGCGAGGAAGTGAGCACCTATCTCGACGAAGACACGGTGCGCCGCGTCGCCATCGGCGACAGCGCGCGCTTCTATCCGGACGGCCTGGAAGGCCCGTTCGTGCGTCTGGTGGTCAGCGGCATCGACCAGGACGCCACCCACGTGCTGCCCAGCGGCATGTGGTCGGCCCAGCACGGCGGTTCCGTCACGGCGCGCGACAAGCAGGGCTACTGGTTCCCCGAACACGCCGTCTACCGCGTCAGCTTCAAGGTGACGCAATCGTCGGGCGAACTGGCCGGCCGCAGCTGGCGCGGCAAGGTGGTGATCGCCGCCGACTGGGAAGCGCCGGGCGCGCGGCTGGTGCGTGGCGTGGCGGCGCTATTGTGGCGGGAGGCAGGGTTCTGAGAATATGGCTGGGAACAGGATGCATGGACGGCTGGTCAAGTGAACGAGGATCACTCATGATGTTCATGTGCTGATATCAAGGCGCCTTATCTCGAAATCGACGTACCCCTTGCATGGTGCGTCCATCTCGATGATAAATCCCTGTACCTCGACCAGACCTTCCTTTTGATCGATCACGCGGCCTCGCCCTCTGTACGAGTAATGTCCGCTACGTTCGATCCACTCCGTGGACAAGGCCTCTTTTTCATCTTCCGGCCAGTCGGGCAGGTAGGCGGCAAGCACATCAGCGTCCAGCACCGCCAGTCGATTGTCGATCACATCGCCAGCTTTCAAATGACAAGGGTGACAAAACGCGGTGACCTCGCCTTGGTCGCTGCGCAGCGTAACGGATGCCGCTTCATCCTCTGGCGGATCGACCAGAACCACAGTGAGCTTGTTCATTTGTTCAGGAAACCTTGGCAGGTCAAAGGGTGGAGATCGCAGCTGCTTCTTTGCTGAAACCGATCGTTGCTCATGCATCACGTTATACGCTGGCGGGCATCTGCGCCGCGACTTGCTGTAACTGTGGTGTTGTTGTCAATGCCGGATCACATCAGCGTGCCGCAGCTGGAGGGGCGGAGGGTGCCCGTGCCGAGTTCGCGCCTTTCACCTGCGCCCAGATACTGTCAGCAAGTCGATATTCCAGCTTCTTTTGATAATGACCTATGCCACCATATTCGACTGTCAGCCAGATGCAATCGTGACCGGCGATACCGCCCACCAGCCTGCGCATCGGTACGGAATCATCGATGATGACGTCACTCGATTGAATTTTCCGCCGATATTCGCAATACCTTGCGTGCCGGTCTTGTCACGTCCCAGTGAATCCAGGATCTGAGCAGGCAGTTCGTCCAGCGATGTCACGGCCTTGCCGTTGGTGACATCGCAGTGCAATTCCTGCGCGCAGGCTTGGGCGGAGAAGGCTAGCGTTAATATCAGCAAGGCAGCATACTTGAGATTCATTTTTACACTCTTTCGTGAGACGTACCGTTCGGGTTTGCCTGCTGTTGGCCAGGGGTGTCACTTTGTCACACCTAGTGTACGGCGCGCCTCGCTCGCACTGCAAGCATGGTTTCTTGCGATGTGGGCAGCAGCGATGAATCACGGAGCCTTCTGATGGGAGTACTGCACCTGATGGATACTCACCTGCTAAGCGCCTGGCTGAGCGCCCGCTCGATCGCGCGCGATTTGCCCCTGCCGGTGCTTGACCATGGTGGCTGGCGCGTGGACACCGGCTTGCCCGATGAGCTGCGCCGCCATGTCTTTGCCCATCCTGACCAGGCAATAAGCACGTTGGCCAGCACCATCAGCTCGCCGCATATCCTGCTCAAGCTGTGCGGCACGGGTGAGCAATTGCTGCGGCTGTTGCCGCCGTGCTGGCAACTGCTCCAGGACCGGTTTTTCATGACCCATGAAGGCGCTCTTGCCGCGCCAGGCCTGCCTGCCGGCTACCGCCTTGACGTCGTGACCACCGACGCCATCAGCGTGGCGCATATCCGCGCGGAAGATGGCAGTATTGCCGCCAGCGGCCATGCCGTGGAAGTTGGCGGCGTGTTCGTGTTTGACCGTATCGTGACGGAACCGGCTCATCGTCGCCGCGGTCTGGGCCGGGCCATCATGGCGGCTCTCGGTGACAGGCAACGCTCAGGCAGCGCGCGCCGTGTACTGGTGGCGACCGAAGACGGGCTGGAATTGTACAAGAGCCTGGATTGGTGTGTCCTATCGCCGTATTCGACGGCCGCGATGGCTTGCTGACCTGGCGCGTCACCATCTGGCGCGGACAGTTTTTATCGGACGTACAATGAATTCCTGGCGTGGCCGGCCGCTTTCCCCCCACCCCGCACAAAAACCGACGGTAGCCGCAGCGCTTTGACGTAAAATTCACCATTTCCCGACGTCATGGACCTGCTGCCAGCGTGAAGCTTATCTTCTTACAACACCGTTTCCTGGCCATCGCTGTCGCCGCTTCGCTGCTGGCGCATGGCGCCCTGCTGGCGGTGCATTTTGTTGCTCCGGCGCCGCAGCGCGCCGTGGCCACCGATCCTGGCCTGGAAGTCATCCTGGTCAATGCCAAGCATGCGGCCCAGCCGCTGAAGGCCGAGGCGCTGGCGCAGGCCAATCTTGATGGTGGCGGGCAGGCCGACAAGGGCCGCGCCAAGTCGCCGCTGCCGGACATGCGCAAGGTGGAGGAGGGCGACAGCACCAAGGCCAGCGCGCGCCGGATTACGGAACTCGAACAGAAACAGCAGGAGCTGCTGACCCAGGCGCAGAAAGCCACTCCCTACAGCGCCGCGCCGGTGACGGAAAAAGACAAGCCCAACCCGACGGCGACAGGTTCGGACCTGCTGGAAAGCAGCAAGGCGATTGCGCGCATGGCGGCCGAGATCAGCCAGACGGTGGAAGACCAGAACAAGCGTCCGCGCAAGACTTTCATTACGCCCAGCACGCAGGAGGTCGGCTATGCCATGTATTACAAGACATTGCAAAAGCGCATCGAGGATATCGGTACCTTGAATTTTCCGCAAAAAAATGGCCGCAAGATGTATGGCGAGCTGGTGGTGTATATCCCGATCTTCCAGGACGGCACGATTTACCAGAAAGAAGGCGGCATCCGCGTCGAGAAAAGTTCGGGCAATCCGGCGCTCGATGCGGCGGCCGTCGCCATCGTGCGCCGCGCCGCGCCATTCGGACGTTTTCCGCCGAACATGCTGTCGAGCGACAAGGACGACCTGTGGGTTGTCATCACCCGATTCAAATTTACCCGCGAAGAAAAAATGGAAGCTAACCTGACAGGCGGCGGCAATTGAGCACCGACATTCAAGCCGACGCATATTGCGTGTTCGGCAACCCGATTGCCCACAGCAAGTCGCCTGCCATCCATGCCGCCTTTGCGCAGCAGACGGGCGAAGCCATCGTCTATGAACGCCGGCTGGCGCCGCTGGACGGTTTTGCGCTGGCGGTGCGCAGTTTTGCAGCCGAAGGCGGCAAGGGCGCCAATGTGACGGTGCCGTTCAAGCTCGACGCCTGCGCGCTGGCCACCGAACTGACGCCGCGCGCGAAAGCGGCCGGCGCGGTCAACACCTTGCGCTTCGATGGCGATGTCATCCTTGGCGACAACACCGATGGTGCCGGCCTGGTGGCTGATATCGTGCGCAATGCCGGCGTGGCCATTGCCGGCAAACGCGTGCTGCTGCTGGGCGCCGGTGGCGCCGCGCGCGGCGTGGTGCTGCCGCTGCTGCAGGAGCAGCCATCGGAACTCTTTATTGCCAACCGTACCGTGGCTACGGCGCAGGCGCTGGTGGAACAATTCCAGGACGCCGTGCCGGTGGACTGCACCGTGCGCGCGGGCGGCTTCGAGCAGCCCGATGGCGTGTTTGATATCGTCATCAACGCCACTTCGGCCAGCCTGGCCGGCGACTTGCCGCCGGTGCCGGCCACCGTGTTTGGCAGCCACACGCTGGCGCTGGACATGATGTATGGCGCGCAGCCCACCGTCTTCATGGATTTTGCTGCAGAACATGGCGCGCAGGTGCGCGATGGCCTGGGCATGCTGGTCGAGCAGGCGGCCGAAGCGTTTTTCGTGTGGCGCGGCGTGCGCCCTGACACGACGGACTTGCTGGCGCTGATGCGCGGCGCGCTGTGAAGGCGGCGAAAAAAGGCGCGCGCAAGGGCGCGTCCTCCAGCCGCTACGGCTGGATCAAATGGCTGTTCATCGTGCCGGTGCTGGCCTTTGTCGTGGTGCAGCTGTATTTCTTTTTGCAGATATGGTGGTGGGTCGACCATAACCCGGCCAGCACCGCCTTCATGCGCGAGCAATTGTCGAGCTTGCAGGAAAAGAATCCGAAGGCCGTCATCCAGCAGACCTGGGTGCCCTACGAGCGCATCTCGAACAATCTGAAGCGCGCTATTATCGCCTCGGAAGACGCCAATTTTTCCGAGCACGAAGGCATCGATTGGGAGGCCCTGCAAAAGGCGTATGAGAAAAACAGCAAGAAGCAGAAGGTGGTGGCCGGTGGCTCGACCATTACCCAGCAGTTGGCGAAGAATTTGTTCCTGTCCGGCTCGCGCAGCTATGTGCGCAAGGGCCAGGAGCTGATCATCACCTATATGCTGGAAAGCCTGATGGACAAGCAGCGCATCTTTGAAATCTACTTGAATGTGGTGGAGTTCGGCCGCGGCACCTTTGGCGCCGAAGCGGCGGCGCGCCATTATTACCGCACCAGCGCGGCCAGGCTGAACGCCGGCCAGGCTGCCAGGCTGGCCGTGATGCTGCCCAATCCGCGTTATTACGACAGCCATCGCGACACCGGCTACCTGAACCGGCGCACCGGCGTGATTCTGCGCCGCATGGGCGCGGCCGAGTTGCCACAGTGACCGGCGTGTTCGAATAGGCAAGCATGTCAGAAAGACAGCGTGGTATGGATGCTGCGCCGCACTATTTCGGTGAAAAAGGGCGGCGCGGGGGTGGTCGTGAAAAGGGCTTTGCGAGTACACTTGCGCTGTTTTGATTTCTGGCGCCAGCGCCACACCCACCACGATAACCCCACATCCGGCTGAGAGCGCGCATGATCAATGTCTTTGTATTACAGAATGGCCGGCTCAACCAGGTGCCGATCGACAGCCGCGCAGACCTTGAAAATGCCGAACCGGTGTGGGTCGACCTGACCGATCCGACCGATGATGAACGGGCCTGGGTCAAGGCAACCTACAACGTTACCTTGCCGGGCGAAGACGAAGTCAAGGATATCGAGGCGTCAGCCCGCTACTACGAAGCGGAAAACGGCGACCTGCATCTGCGTACCGATTTCTTGCTGGAAGAAGACGACGGCCCGTCGCGCGTGATCACGGTGGCCTTTATCCTGGCGCGCAAGATTTTGTTCTCGATGCATACCGACGACCTGCCCGTGTTCCGCCTGGTGCGCATGCGCGCCCGTTCGCGGCCCGGTTCGATCGCCGACTATATGGACGTGCTGCTGGACCTGTACGCCACCGACGCCGAATATTCGGCCGACGTGCTCGAAGGCATCTACCAGAACCTGGAAGAAGTCAGCACGCGCGTGCTGCAAAAGGAATTTACCGATGCGCACGCTGCCGAAGCGCTGAACGCGATTGCCCACGAGGAAGACTTGAACGGCCGCATCCGCCGCAACATGATGGATACGCGCCGCGCCGTCAGCTTTTTGATGCGCGGCCGGCTGCTCAATTCCGAGCAGTTCGAGGAAGCACGCCAGATCCTGCGCGATATCGAATCGCTGGACGGCCATACCTCGTTTTTGTTCGACAAGATCAACTTCCTGATGGACGCCACCGTCGGCTTCATCAACATCAACCAGAACAAGATCATCAAGATATTCTCGGTGGCCAGCGTGGCCTTTTTGCCGCCGACCCTGATCGCCAGCGTGTACGGCATGAACTTCAAGTTCCTGCCGGAACTGCAATGGACCTTTGGCTACCCGTGGGCCTGGGGTTTGATGATCACCAGCGCGATTGCGCCATTTTTATACTTCCGCCATCGCGGCTGGTTGAAGTGAAGAAAGGGCCTTGCGGCCCTTTTTTATTGCGGCTGCGCCGGCCGCTTCGGCGCGATGCCCGTGTACTGGGCCGACATCAGTTTCCAGGCCGCTCCTTCCTTGACCGCCACATAGCTGGCGCGCATCGCCATCTGGCGCTGCTGTCCGCCGGCGTTGACCGAGATCGCCAGCCTGCCGATCAGCACGGCCGTGCCGCCCGTCACGCGCACCAGTGGTTCCTCGACCGTGATGACGGGGGTGGCGGTCTTTTTTTCCGGCGCATAGAAGGCCAGCATTTTTTCGCGCGTGTCGACTTCGCCCATCGGCGACACTTCCACGTAATTGTCGGCCGTCAGCGCGGCAAGGGCAGGCACGTCGAACTGGGTCTGCGCCGCCACGTGCTGGCGCACCAGGGTCAAAACATCGGCCGCGTCGTCGGCCGCCAGCGCCGGCAGTGCGACTGTCGCAGACAGCGCAAACGCGGCAACGGCCGAAATCAGCGATAATCGATGGTTTTGCAAGCAGTTGTGTTTCATGGCATGGGTTCCGGTTGGGTCTGATTCAATCGATCAGAACAAACTGAAGTATGCCGTGGATGTAGAAAAAAGCAACAGCTTGCGTGCCGAAACCATCCACGTCATCGCTCCCTGATGGCGTACCAACTGGAGCATGCATGCCGGACGCCGTGACCAATCACTTTCCTTACACCCACCTGATCAGCGACTGCGATGGCGTGCTGATCGACAGCGAAGCCGTGGCCCTGCAGGCGCTGCTGGACCTGCTGGCGCCGCGCCTGCCGAATTTGCCCGCAGGCGTCACCCTGCAAGGCCTGATCGAACCGCGCCTGGGACTGCGCCTGGTGCCGCTGATCCATGATATTTACGCGCAGCTGGGCTTGCCGCAACTGCCGGAAGACGAAGTGCTGGCCATCGGCCACGCCGTCAATGTCATGTGTGACACGCACCTGAGCGCGGTGCCCGGCGTGGCGCAGGCGCTGGCCGCGATCGACCTGCCGAAAGCGGTCGCCTCGAACAGCGTCAGCGAGCGCGTGCACGCCGCCTTGACCCGCACCGGCATGGTGGACCTGTTTGGCGGGCGCTACTTCACGCCCGACCTGGTCGGCCACGCCAAGCCGCATCCGGGCCTGTACCTGGCGGCGGCCGCCGCCTTTGGCGTGCCGCCGGCGCAGTGCCTGGTGCTGGAAGACAGCGTCACCGGCGTCACCGCCGCTGCCGCCGCCGGCATGACAGTGCTGGGCTTTATCGGCGGCGGCCATATCGCTGCTGGCCAGGAGGAACGGCTGAAGGCGGCTGGCGCCAGCCATGTGTTCAGCGATATGGCCAGCTTGCCGGCGCTGGTGACCGCCATCGTGGAAGGCGTGGCCGTGTAATTTCTGGCCGGGAGTGGTTCCGGCTTTTACGGTTTCATTCGATTCCTTCGTCAAGGCGCCCGCGCGCCACCGATGAACCGATGAAAGCCACCATTCCATGCCATTGCACCACTCCACCCGCTACCGCCTTGGCGTTGCTGCGCGCCTGCTGGCCGCCATCGCCGGCGGCTATGTCCTGACCGCCGCCATTACCTGGCTGCTGGCCGTGTTGCTGCCGGCGCGCCGCGTCGACGCGGTGATGACTTCCACCTTGCTGTCGTTCCTGGTCTACGCCGCCATCATCCTGTGCGTCTTCGGCAAGCGCGGCCACTGGCGCCAGGCCATGGCATGGCTGCATACCTGGTCCGGGCTGTTCGTCTGCTGGCTGCTGTTGATGGTGTTCATGAGCGGCACGGCCTCGTACTACCGCGATGAAATCACGCTGTGGATGAAGCCGGAACTGCAGGCCGCTGCCAGCGCTGCGCCAGTGCCGCCGGCGCAGTCGGCGCAGTCGGCGCTGGCCTATTTGCGCCAGCACGCGCCCGACGCCACGCGCTGGGTGATCGAGCTGCCCAGCAGCCGCCAGAGCGCGCTGGCGGTCAGCTGGGTCGACCCGAAGTCGGTGGCGAAAAAGCGCCGCGCGCGCCAGGAGCAGTTGCTGCTGGACCCGGCCAGCGGCATCGAACTGCCGGCGCCGCGCGCCACCGAAGGCGGCGACTTCCTGTTTCGCCTGCATTTCGATCTGCACTATATGCCGATCGTTTGGGGCCGCTGGATCGTCGGCATCGCCGCCATGGGCATGCTGGTGGCCATCCTCAGCGGCGTCATCACGCACCGGCGCATTTTCAAGGATTTCTTTACCTTCCGGCCGCGCAAGGGACAGCGCTCATGGCTGGACGCGCACAATGCGCTGGCCGTGCTGGCGCTGCCGTTCCACCTGATGATCACCTATACGGGGCTGGTGACATTGATGTTCATGTATATGCCGGCGCCCAAGCAGGCGCTGTATGGCGGCGACCAGAAGACCTGGCTCAAGGAGGCGTATCCGCAGACGGCGCGCAAGGTCACGCCGTCGGGCCAGCCTGCACCGTTGACACAGCTGGCGCCGCTGCTGGCGCAGGCTAGCAGTCGCTGGCAGGGTGCGGCCGTGGGGCGCATCGTGATTGACTATCCCGGCAACGCCAGCGCCACCATTGCGGTTGCGCGGCAGGCGGGGCAATCATTTTCAAATATCGAGCCGGTCGTGCTGTTCCAGGGCGCCACCGGCCAGCTGATCGGCGTCACCGATTACGACGCCATCACGCCGTCGGAAGCGCGGCGCGCCATGTATGGCTTGCACCTGGGGCGCTTTGCCGATCCGCTGCTGCGCGCGCTGTTCTTCTTGTGCGGCCTGGCCGGCTGCGCCATGGTCGCCACCGGCGCCGTGCTGTGGGGCGTGCGCACGCGCGCGCAGGCGGTGAAAGCCGGGCGCATGGGCTTTGGGCTGCGCCTGGTCGAAGCCCTGAATATCGGCGCGATTGCCGGCCTGCCGATCGCCTTTGCCGCGTTTTTCTGGGCCAACCGGCTGCTTCCGCTGGCACTGGCACAGCGCGCCAAGCTGGAAATCGCCTGCTTCTTCGGCGCCTGGGCGCTGGCGGCCGTGCTGGCACAAATCCGCCCGACGCGCGCCATGTGGCGCTGTCAATTGTGGCTGGGAGCGGGATTGTGGTGCGGCTTGATGCCGTTGACCCTGGCGACCACCGCGGTGGCGCTGGCGGGTTTCGACTGGGTGGCGCTGGTGGTGGGGCTGCTGCTGGCGGGAGCGGCAATGAAACTGAAAAGCCGCCCCCGGGCTTGATCAGTACTGGCCGCGTACCGTCAGCATCGCGCCGCGCGGCGCGCCATAGTAGTAACCGGGACCATACTCGCGGATCTTCTCGTAGTACACCTTGTCGAACAGATTGCTGACGTTCAGCTGCGCCTGCAGGTTGCGGCTGATGCGATACGAAACAAACGCCGAGGCGGTGGCATAGCCGCCCTGGCGCGCAAACGCGGTGCCGCTCTGGCTGGTGATTTCGCTTTGCAGGTTGACGCCGCCGCCGACCGACCACGCATGCAGCTCGCTGGGCAGGGTGTAGCTGGAGAACAAACGCAGCAAATGGCGCGGCGTGGTGGTGCGGATCGCCTTGCCCGTATTGCTGGCCGTGTCGCGCAGGTTTTTCGTGTTGTTCAGGGTATAGCCGGCCGACAGGTTCCAGTTGGCGCCGACCTGGCCCGACACTTCCGCTTCCACGCCACGGCTGCGCTGTTCACCCTGGGCGACCTGGCAATAGCCGTTGCTGTACTCGGGCAGGCAGGGGTTCGGTGAACTCAGGTCATCGACGCCCTTGCCGTTCTGCTCCAGCTGGAAGATGGCCAGGTTGGTATTGAGTTTTTTATTGAAAAATTCACCTTTCACGCCAAGCTCGAGATTGCGGCCGGTGATCGGCGCGAGCGCCTTGCCGGTTTTTTCAAACGCGCGCTGCGGCGTGAAGACGTCGGCGTAGCTGCCGTAGACGCTCAGGTTCTGGTTCAGCGCATACAGCGCTGCCACATAGGGCGTCAATTCCGCGTCGACGCTGTAGGCGCCGGCGCGGTTGTTCGGCTTGTAGTCCCACCAGCTCATGCGTGCGCCAAGTATCAGCGTCAGCGGGTCGCTGACGCTGAAACGCGCGGTCGCATACGCACCCTGTTGCTCGGTCAGGTTTTTCACATAGGTGCCGGTGAATGCCGGCATGGCCGGCATGGCCACGTTGTACGGGTCCCAGGTGTAAGGATCGAGGCCGGTCATCGACGGCAGGCCGGCCAGGGTGGCGCAGGAGCCGGCGGTCGGTTGCGCATAGTCGCGCGAGCCGTTGGCGCCGACCACCAGTTCATGCTGGCGGCCCAGCAGGGTGAACGGGCCGCTGGCGTACAGGTCCCAGCTGGTCTGCTGGGCGGTGTAGTCCTTTTCGCCGCAGCGGCTGATCTGGTAATTGATTTTCGAGGGGTCGCGCGCATTGCGCGAGATCAGCGTCTGCACATAGCCGTCGGCGCCATTCATGCGCTTCATGTTGATGAAGGCGAAGCTGGCCTTGGCGCTCCAGCCATTGCCGAACTGGTGTTCCAGGCTGGCGAAAGCCTGCTTGTTTTCGCGGTCCCAGTGGTTTTCCGAGGAACCCAGGTAGGTGTCGCGCGAAAACTGCATCGGGCTGCCGTCGATATTGGCCAGCAGGTTGCCCCAGGCGCCATTGGTTTTCAGGGTCGACCATTCCAGGCCGGCCAGCAAGGTGGTGGCCGGCGCGATGTCCGCTTCGACTACCGCATACAGCACGCTTTTGTCGGACTTGCGGGCTTTCTGGAAATGGTGGCGGCGGTCTTCCACCGCCACCACGCGCCCGCGCACGCTGCCCGAGGCGTTCAACGGCGCCGACACGTCTGCTTCGGCGCGCCAGGTATCCCAGCTGCCGACTGTGGCCGCGCCCGAGGCGGCAAACTGCGCCGTGGGGCGCTTGCGCACCAGGTTGACGGCGCCCGAGGGGCTGCCGGCGCCGCGCATCAGGCCGGCCGCGCCGCGCAGCACTTCGGCGTGGTCCAGCGTGGCCATGTCGGGCTGGATATAAAAGCCGTTGCCGCTGCCCGGCGTGATGGCGGCGTTGCCGTCGAACTGCACGTTGGTGATTTCCTGGCCGCGCGCGTAATAGCCCACGCGCTCGGAATCGGTATTGAACACTTCGATGCCGGGCGTGCTGCGCAGCACGTCGGTCAGGTCGCTCAAGCCCTGGTCCTCGATCTGCTGGCGCGAGATGATGGTCACGCTGTGCGGCGTTTCGCGCAGGCTGGCGTTGTTTTTACCCAGCGACAACGCGCCGCCGCTGTAGGCGCCGCTGCCTTCGCTGGTGCTGTCGCGCGCGCTGACCACGCTGATGGCGGCCATGGTTTTCAAGCCGGTGGCGTCGACTTGCGCTGGCGGCGCGGCGCGGCGCAGGGTATAGCTGCCGTCGCCATTGCGCAGCGCTTCCAGGCCGCTGCCGGAAAGTAGCTGCGCCAGGGCGGCGTCGACGCCATGGCTGCCTTGCAGGCCGCCGCTGGTCTTGCCATTGGCCGGTTCGGTGCTGCCGGCCAAAAGGATGCCGGACTCGCCGACAAAGCGCGCCAGCGCGGTGCTCAATGGGCCGGCGGGAATCTGGTAGGCGCGGACTGGCGCAGCTTGTTGGGCGTACACCGCGACAGGTGCCAGAAAAGCACCGAGGGCGCCGGCAACGGCCAGGCGCATCAGGTAGGAGGAGTTGGACATGGATAGGTTTGGGTCAGGGGTTCGGTAAAGGATGCGGCGATGCCGTCTTATCCTGTGTATCGAACCAGTGCGCCAAATGCGGAACCGCAAACGGCCATCTTTTCAAATTTTTTCGAGCGTGGTCCACCACGGCAGCGTGCGCTTGATCCGCAGCGGCAGCACGGCCGCCAGCATGCGCAAGGTCTTGTCGGCGTCATGCAGCGGGTAGCCGCCCAGCACGCGCAGCTGCGCCACCTCGGGCGACACGCCGATATGGCCATGGTGATAGCGGTTCAATTCGGCCACCACGTCCTGCAGCGCCATATTCTCGGCCAGCAGCACGCCGCGCGACCAGGCTTCGCGCGCCGGATCGGCCGCCTGCGTGGCGCCGATGCTGCCAGCCGTGAAACTCAGCTGGCTGCCGGCGCTGACGATGCGCGTGGCGCCGCCGCCGCTGCGCACCTCGACCGCGCCGCCATACACGGCCACGTAGGTGGTCTCGCCCAGCAGGCGCACGGCAAAGCGCGTGCCCAGCGCGCGCAGGCGGCCATGCACCGTGTCGACAACAAACGGGCGCGTGCTGTCATGTGCGGTATCGACCAGCATTTCGCCATCGAGCAAATGCAGCCGGCGCAGGCTGGCGCTGTAGTCGGTGTCAAACGCGCTGGCCGTATTGAGCCAGACGCTGCTGCCGTCGGCCAGGGTCAGCGTGCGCAGCTCGCCGGTGCCGGTGCGGTATTGCGCCAGCAGATAGAGGGGATGGGCGCGCCAGGCTTCGAGGCCCAGCAGCGCGCCGCCGCCGAGCAGGGCGATCGCGCCCAGCACGCGCCGGCGCGACAGCGATCTGGCGCGCGCGCCGTGCAGCGCATCGACGGCGGCGTGCCGCGTTTCCGGTGCGCGCATCGGCTCGAAGCGGCTGGCGATGGTTTCGGCATGGGCCCAGGCGTCGCGGTGCTCGCCTTTCTGATCGAGCCAGGCTTGCCAGGCATGGCGGTCGCTGTCGCTGGCCTCGCCCGAGCGCAGCAGGGCAAACCACTCGGCCGCCTGCCGCATGGCGGCATGCGAGGTACTCATGATGCTTCCAGGCGCTGTTCCAGCAGCATGCAGTGCAACAGGGCTTTGGCCATGTATTTGCGCACCATGCGGTCAGATACGTTCAGCTGCGCCGCCACTTCCTTGTCCGTCATGCCATGCACCATCGCCAGCACGAACGCTTGCGCCACCCTGGCCGGCAGGCTGCGCAGCATGGCGTCGATTTCGCCCAGCGCCTGCAGCACGCTGGCCTGCTGCTCGGCCGAACAGGCATGGGCTTCAGGCTGCGCCGCCAGCGCGGCAAGCCAGGCCTGTTCGATCTCGCGGCGGCGCCACAGGTCCACGCACAGGCCGCGCGCCACCGTGCTCAGATAGGCGCGCGCGCCCTCGAAACTGTCGAAACTGCGCGGTTTGGTTAGCAGGCGCACAAACGCGTCATGCGCCAGGTCGGCCGCGTCAAACGCATTGCCCAGGCGCCGGCGCAGCAGTGACTGCAGCCAGCCATGGTGGTCGGCATACAGGGTCTCGACGGGTGGTGGTGACGCTGGGGCAGCCGGCATGGGCAGTCGCTTCGTGATTGCAAATAAGAATTATTCTCATTGTAATGCTGGAAGCGCTTGCTTGGCAATTATGCCGGCTGTTGTATTTTGCGCAGTTCAGTCTTGCGCACCCTGCTGCAGGCCGTGCATCAGGCTTTGCAGTGCCGGATAGGCATCGCGATATAGCCCGAACGCGCGCCGGTAGGTGGCGCTGGCCTCGGGCTGTGGCGTACTGCGCGGCACCAGCGTGACCCATCCCTGCTGCGCCGCCTCGCGCGAGATCAGGCCCGTACCCAGCGCCGCCAGCAAGGCAGCACCAAGCGCCGCCTCGACATTTTCGGCAATCGTATATACCTGGTAGCCGGTGATGTCGGCAATGATCTGCAGCCACAGCGGCGAGTGGGCGGCGCCGCCAACGACGATCAATTTGTCGTCCAGGGTGGCCGCACCCTGGCTGCCGGCGTCAATATTGTGTTTCAGCGCGAAGCTCACGCCTTCGAGCACGGCGCGGTACAGGTGCGAGCGGCCGTGGTACAGGTTCAGGCCCAAAAACGCGCCGCTGGCTTTCGCGTCCCAGATCGGGCTGCGCTCGCCCATCAGGTAAGGCAGGAACAGCACGCCGTCGGCGCCGGGCGGCACTTTGGCGGCGTTTTCTTCCATCAGCTGGTGCACATCGTCGTAGCCCTGGCGCCTGGCGTCATCGATATCGGCCTGGCAGAAGGCGTCGCGGAACCAGCTGACGGAAGCGCCGGCCGTGATTGCGCCACCAAACACATATAAATCGTGCGCGCTGTTGAAGACATGGGGCATGCTGATCAGGCCATGGCTGGCATCGGCCTCTTGCCGAATGGTGCCCCAGCACATGCTGGTGCCGATCATCGCCACATGCTGGCCGGCGCGGCTGACGCCTGCCGCCAGCGTGGCGACGGCCGCATCGACGCCGCCGGCCACCACCGCCGTGCCAGCCAGGAGGCCCAGCTGTTCGGCCACCGCCGGCAGCAGGGCGCCGACTACCTCGGACGAGTCGACCAGCCGCGCGGGCATCATGCGCGCCGGGATGCCCAGCGCATCGAGCATCTCGGTCGACCAGTTGCGCGCCGCCATGTCGTACACGCCGCCGATATTGCCGGCCGAGCTATGGTCGACCGCCACCTCGCCGCACAGCAGGTAGTTGATATAGCTGTTTGGCGGCAGCAGATACTGCGTACGCTGCCAGATGTCGGGCCGATGGTTTTTCAACCACAGCATCTTGGTATAGCCGTAATAGCTGTCGACGCCATTGCTGGTGATCGCGTGCAGGCGCTGCAGGTCGATCTGCCGGTTCACCCATTCCACCTCATCGGTGGCGCGCCGGTCCATCCAGATCAGGCAGGGGTGCAGCGGCTGCATGGCCTCGTCGACGGGAATGCCGGAGCCGCCGTACAGGCTGCTGACGCAGAGCGCCTTGATGCTTGCAGCCGGCACGCCGCTTTTTTGCACCACTTCGCGCACGCAGGTAAGCACGGCCTGGTACCAGACGGCCGGCCACTGTTCTGCCCACAGGGGTTTTGGCGTATCGACCTGGTAGCCGTGCGCATGCTGGGCGATGATGACCCCGGTGCGGTCGACCAGTAAAGCCTTGGTGCTTTGGGTGCCGATATCGACACCGATGATGTAGTCCATGCAGTCTCCTTTTTTATATATCGAATATAGCAGGAGAGAGCAGAAAATGGGGCGGGGTGCGGCGGCCAGGACGGCCGCCGCGAACAATGCGGGTAACGATTACTTCAGATTGGCAAACACCTTGCGTGCGGCGGCAATGGTGGCGTCGATCACGGCGTCGTCATGCTGCGCCGAGACAAAGCCCGCTTCAAACGCGGCTGGCGCAAAGTACACGCCTTCGTCCAGCATTGCGTGAAAAAAGGCGTTGAACTTGCTGCGGTCGCCCGCCATCATTTCGGCGTAGCTGGTCGGCGGCGTGGCGCTGAAATAAATGCCGAACATGCCGCCGATGCAGTCGGCGCAAAATTCCACGCCGGCCTCTTTCGCCGCCGCCGTCAAGCCATCGGCCAGGCGTTGTGCGGTGGCGCCCAGCTTTTCATAAAAGCCTGGCTGCTGTATCAGTTTCAGGGTGGTCATGCCGGCTGCCACGGCCACCGGATTGCCCGACAGGGTGCCGGCCTGGTAGACCGCGCCCAGCGGCGCCATATTGTGCATCAGCGCCGCGCTGCCGCCAAAGGCCGCCACCGGCATGCCGCCGCCGATCACCTTGCCCAGAGCGGTCAGGTCAGGCTTGATGTTGTACAGTGCCTGCGCGCCGCCCAGCGCCACGCGGAAGCCGCACATGACTTCATCGAAAATCAGCAGCGCGCCGTGCTGCGTGCACAACTCGCGCATTGCCTGCAGGAATTCCGGCGTGGCTTTTACCAGGTTCATGTTGCCGGCCACCGGTTCGACGATCACGCAGGCGATGTCGCTGCCAAAACTGTCGAAGGCGTCTTTCAGCTGCTCGACGTTGTTATAGTCGAGCACCAGCGTGTGCTTGACAAAATCTTCCGGCACGCCGGCCGAGGTCGGGTTGCCGAAGGTGAGCAGGCCGCTGCCGGCTTTCACCAGCAGCGAGTCGGCGTGGCCGTGGTAGCAGCCTTCGAACTTGACGATCTTGTCGCGTCCGGTGGCGCCGCGCGCCAGGCGCAGCGCGCTCATGGTCGCTTCCGTGCCCGACGAGACCAGCCGTACCTGTTCGATCGACGGCACCAGGCGCGTGATTTCCTCGGCCATCAGCACTTCGCCTTCGGTCGGCGCGCCGAATGACAGGCCCAGCGCGGCTGCGTCCTGCACCGCTTTCACCACCTCGGGGTGGGCGTGGCCAACGATGGCCGGGCCCCACGAGCCGATGTAGTCGATATAGCGCTTGCCGTCGGCATCCCAGAAATACGGGCCTTCGGCGCGGGTGATGAAGCGCGGCGTGCCGCCCACCGAGCGGAAGGCGCGCACTGGTGAGTTGACGCCGCCCGGCGTGGTTTTCTGGGCGCGGGCGAACAGGGTATCGTTTTGCGAAGTCGTCATGAGGTTGCCTTGAATGGGTTGTAAGGGTGCCAGGCGTCAGGCGCCGGGCTTGAACAGGCGGTTCGGTACCAGCTTGCCCATGCCGAAGCGCCGCGCATGCGTGAGCGCACCGGCCGTGTATTCCTGGGCCGCCACCACCGCCTGCTGCACGTCGCTGTCGACATCGCCGCCGCCCTGGTCCAGCGCCAGCAGCGCCGTGGCCGCTGCCGACAGGGTGCTGCCGGCGCCGTTGAAGATACCGGGCAGGTGGCGCCATACGTCGTGGCGCACCACGCCGTCTTCGCCGAACAGGGTATTGGCGCGCAGCTTGCCTTCGCCGGTGCCGCTTTTGCTGGCGTCGGCCTGCATGCAGGTCACCAGCACGTATTCGCAGCCCAGCGCGACCAGGTAGTCGACGTCATTTTGCAAGGTGTCGGAGGGGTCGCTGTCGCGCCAGGTTTCGGCCAGGCGTTCCAGTTCCACCGGCGACAGCACCAGCAGGGTGGTTTGCGGGATCAGGAGCTGGCGCACGGCCGTCAGGATGTCTTCGTCGTCCATGCCCTGTTCCGGCAGCGCCGAAATGAAGGGGTCGAGGATCAACGGCACGTCGGGGTAGTCGGAAACGATTTCGGCAATCGCCGTGACGTTTTCCACGCTGCCCAGCGCGCCGATCTTGATGGCGGCCACCGACATGTCTTCGAGCAGCACGCGGGCCTGGTCGGAGACCCAGTCAGGGTCGACCGCCTGCACGTCTTCAACGCGGGCGGTATCGCTGATCAACAGGCCGGTGGTGACCGACAGGCCATGGCAGCCGAACGAGGCAAACGTGGCCAGGTCGGCCTGGATGCCGATCGCGCCGACGGGATCGGACACGCCGAAGCTTAATATGAGGGGAGAAGTTTGGTTTTGCACGGCGGGTAGATTAAGATACCTAATTCAGCATTTTACTTGATTGAAGGGTGGCAGAACGTGAGTAGCAACGAAACAACGCAGCAATTCCAGACGTGGATGTGTCTTATCTGTGGCTGGGTTTATGATGAAGCGGCTGGCCTGCCAGACGAAGACATCGCTCCCGGCACGCGTTGGGCCGATGTGCCGATGAACTGGACCTGCCCGGAATGCGGCGCGCGCAAGGACGACTTCGAGATGGTGGCTATTTAAGCAATTTTATACGATAGTCATGCCTGGCGCCATGTCCGCTGCCATGCGGCAGCGTGCGCCGGCCTATGTTATGGTGTGAATAATTGCCGAATGATTACATTGAGCCACCCTTGAGCAGCCCTTTCCCGGACGCCGGCGGCGCCACCATCCTGGTAATCGACGACAGCGCCACCATGCGTACCTGCGTGGCCGGTTACCTGCGCGACGCCGGCTACCAGGTGGTGCTGGCCGAAGATGGCTTCGATGCGCTGGCCAAGCTGGGCGACTGCAGGCCCGAACTGGTGGTGTGCGACGTGGTGATGCCGCGTCTCGATGGCTACCGCACTTGCGCCCTGATACGCGCCAGTGCCGGTTTTCGCGCCACGCCGGTGCTGATGCTGTCGTCGAAAGAGGGCCTGTTCGACCGCGCGCGCGGCAGCCTGGCCGGCGCCAGCGCCTGCCTGGCCAAGCCGCTGGCGCGCGAGGCGCTGCTGGCGGCCGTGCGGCAGCACCTGGCAGCAAGTGCGCCGCGGTAGCGCCGTTAGTCGTTATTAACCACCAATGCAGCAAGGAAGCTGATGTCCATACATACCATTCTGATCGTCGATGATTCGCCGACGGAACGCTACTACCTGAGCGAGATGCTGGTGCGCGCCGGCTATGCCGTGTCCACCGCCGAAAACGGCGCCGACGCGCTGGCCCGGCTCAAGCAGGACAGGCCCGACCTGATCCTGATGGATGTGGTGATGCCGGGCGCAAATGGCTTCCAGATCACGCGCGCCATCGCACGCGACCCCGAGCTGGCCCATGTGCCGGTGATTATCTGTTCCAGCAAGAGCCAGGAGACGGACCGCATCTGGGGCCTGCGCCAGGGCGCGCGCGACTACCTGGTCAAGCCGGTGGTCGAAGCGGACCTGCTGGCCAAGATCGCGGCGCTGTCCTGAGCCATGCAGATCACGCCCGGCATCGCCGCCTCCGGATCGCCGCCCTTTGAAGGCGGTGCGCGGCACGGGCGTTTGCGCCAGTACCAGTTGCAGCTGCACGAAAGGGTGCAGGCCGCACGCAGCGGCGCGCTGGCCGGCCGCAAGGACCTGGGCGTGCTGCTGGGCGGGCGCCACTGCCTGCTCGACCTCACGCAACTGGGCGAGATCGTGATCCCGGCCGGCCTGCAAATCCAGGGCGTGCCGCTGGCGCAGGACTGGTACCTGGGCCTGGCGGCCATGCGCGGGCGCCTGACGGCCGTCATCGACCTGGCGCGCTACATGGGCCAGCCCGCTTGCAGCATGCAAGGCGACAGCCGCTTGATCACGTTTGCGCCGCGCCTGGGGCTCGACTGCGCCGTGCTGGTCGAGCGCGTGCTGGGCCTGCGCCAGCAGCGCGGCATGCTGGCTGCGTCCACGCCGCCAGATGTTGCGGCCTATCCCTGGGCTGCGCACGCGTTGCGCGACAGCGAACAGCAGAGCTGGCTGCGGCTGGACCTGGCGCAGCTGGCGCAAGCCGAGCGTTTTCTCGATGCCGGTTTTGCCGGCGCCCACCTCGCTCACAATTACAAGGAACTGCGCTGATGGGCGACCATTCTTCGATCCTGGCCGACGGCGCCGTGCCTGCCGCCACCATCTCGCCCGACGATCTGCCCTTGCGCCTGCGCGATGCGCTGGGACGGCGCAAGACGCTGGCCAGCGCGCCGGCGGCCGACCTGAAACTGCCGCTGATC
Organism: Janthinobacterium sp. 1L-D-8-B-C4; assembly: GCF_057291295.1. NCBI lineage: Bacteria > Pseudomonadati > Pseudomonadota > Betaproteobacteria > Burkholderiales > Oxalobacteraceae > Janthinobacterium > Janthinobacterium sp. 1L-D-8-B-C4. The sequence continues at coordinate 69,284 of NZ_JBXAVX010000004.1, read as the reverse complement.
GGCCATTTGCCGCTGCAAAAACAGCTGTCGGTACTGACCACCGTGATGGCCCTGAGCCTGGCGGCCAGCCTGCTGTTTGTCACCCTCAATACGCGCAGCGGCAATATCGCCTCGGCGCAGACGCAGTTGGCCAGCGACGCGCTGATGCACTCGCAGCGCCTGGGGAAAGCAGCGCCGAACGCGGTGCAGGGCAATCCCGAGGCCTTCCGCCAGCTGGAAGAAAGCCGCAATGAGCTGAACCAGGATTTCCGTTTGATGGTGCGCGGCGGCACCTACCACGGCCGCGATATCGGCGAGTCGCGCGCCAGCTTGCTGGCGGCGGTGGCCGACGCGCGTAAAAAATGGGCCAGCAGCGAGCGCGCGGCCGGCACCATCTTGCGCCTGAAGGCGGAACTGGGCCAGTTCGACCAGACCTTGCAGCAATTGAATGCGCGCACGCCGGCGCTGCTGGCGCAAACCGAGGAAATCGCCGCCTTGAAAGTGCAGCGCGGCGGCAATGGGCGCGAGCTGGCCGTGATCGGCCGGCTGATGATGCTGACCCAGCGCATGAGCCGCAGCGCCAGCGGCTTTGTCGCCTCGGGCAGCATCAGTTCGGAAACCGCGTTCGCGCTGGGCCGCGACACCACGTATTTCCGCGCCGCCGTCGACGGCCTGCTCAATGGCAGCGGCACCTTGCAGCTGGCGCCCACGCGCGACGCGCAATTGCGCGAGCAGCTGGTAGCGCTGAAGGCGGGCTTCGACAGCTACCAGAAGCTGGTCTCCTCCCTGCTCGACGGTCTCGACAAATTCAGCGCGGCCAAGAGTGCCGAGCAGCTGATCTTCAGCGAGAACGAAGACCTGCGCCAGCGCCTGACCCTGCTGCAGCAGTTGTACCATGTGAACCAGGAAACCCTGGGCGCTGCCTTCTGGCTGATGGTGGGCGGCGTGCTGCTGACCCTGGTGGCGGCGGCCGGCATGGGCCGCGTGCTGCTGCAGGACTCCGTCAACCGCACGCGCGATGCCGAGCGGCGGCGCCAGGAAGCGGAGATCCGCCGCCTGCTGGCGCAGGAAAAAGAAGAAGCGGCCAAGGCGCAGAACGACCAGAACCAGGGGGCTATTTTGCGCCTGATGAACGAGCTGCAAAAGGTGGCTGATGGCGACCTGACGGTGCAGGCGACGGTATCGGAAGACATCACCGGCGCGATCGCCGATTCGGTCAATTACACGGTCGAGGAACTGCGCGGCCTGGTGGGGAGGGTGACGGCTACCGCCGAGCAGGTCAACCGCGCCTCGACCCAGGCGCAAAGTATTTCCAGCAAACTGCTGATCGCCTCGCAGCAGCAGTCGCGTGAAATCCAGGGCGTCAGCGCCACGGTGGTGAAAATGGCCAATGCGATCACGGAAGTGTCGAAGTCGGCCAGCGTCTCGGCCGACGTGGCGCGCCAGTCGGTGGCGGCCGCGCTGCAAGGCTCGACGGCGGTGGAAAACGCCATCAAGGGCATGCATGAGATCCGCGACCAGATCCAGGACACCTCCAAGCGCATCAAGCGCCTGGGCGAATCGTCGCAGGAAATCGGCGAGATCACCGAACTGATTTCCGACATCACCGAGCAGACCAATGTGCTGGCGCTGAACGCCGCCATCCAGGCCGCTTCAGCCGGCGAGGCGGGGCGCGGCTTTTCGGTGGTAGCAGAGGAAGTGCAGCGCCTGGCCGAGCGCTCGGCCGGCGCGGCCAAGCAGATCGGCGCGCTGGTGCGTACCATCCAGGCCGATACCCGGGATGCGACGCGGGCGATGGAAAAATCGACCCAGGGCGTGGTCGAGGGCGCGCATTTGTCCGACGCCGCAGGCGCGGCCCTGAACGATATCAGCAAGGTGTCGAAACACCTGGCCGAACTGATCCAGGGCATGTCGTTCGCCACCGGCACGCAGGCCGGTTCGGCCAGCGGCGTGGCCTTGAATATCCAGCATATCCTGAGCGTGACGGAACAGACCCAGGATGGCACGCAGCAAACGGCGCAGTCGATCCATAAACTGTCGCTGCTGGCCCAGGAGCTGAAAAATTCGGTGTCGCGTTTCCGCGTCGCCGCCTGAGCCAGCGCCCGGCGCGTGCCGATTTTTGCGTTATGAATTCTTTACCGAGGCAGGCATGAGCACACCAGATAATCCGCAGCAGTCCAGGCCGCAGCAGTCCAAGCCGTTCGACAGCGAGCCCTTGTCCTGGGTGATGGTGGAAATCCGCGAAGCGCTGGCCCGTTCCAGGACGGCTTTGTTCGAAGCGGGCGGGCGCGAGCGCGAGGAACGCGCCACCGCGCTGCAGCATGCGCGCTCGCACCTGCACCAGGCGCACGGCGCGCTGGTGATGGTCGACGTGGCCGGCGCCGGCCTGCTGACGGCGGGCGCGGAACAGGCGCTGACGCGTTTTCGCGACGGCAGCCTGGAATATACGGTCGACCATGCGCAAGTGGTGGCCGAACTGTACCAGGCCTTGAGCGAATACCTGGAAGACCTGCTGGCCGGCACGCCGCCGCAGCCCACCCGCTTGTTCCCCTACTACCGCGCGCTGCAGACCCTGCTGGGCGTGGAACGCGTGCATCCGGCCGAACTGTTTTTCCCGCCGGAGGTGGACCAGCATCACGCGATCGCGCTGGCCGAGCCGGTGATCGCCGCCGACTATCCGGCCTGGCGCAGCCGCTTTGAAAAGTCGTTGCTGCCGTTCCTGAGGGCACCCGATGCCGAGGCGCGCCAGTTGCATGCGCAAGCCCTGCACGATACCTTGGAACTGGTGGCCGACGCGCAGACGGAAGGGGCGGCGCGCACCTTCTGGTTCACCATGCAGGCCGTGGCCGGCCTGGCAGCCCAGGGCCAGGGTGGCGACAGCCTGTACATGAAACAGCTGTTCGGCCTGATCAACCTGCAATTGCGCCGCCTGGCGCAAGGCACGGCCGGCTTGCCCGGCACCCTGCTGCGCGATGCGCTGTACCTGATCGCGGCCGCTACCGAACCGACGCCGGCAGCGCGCCAGTTGCGTGAGGTATTTGAACTCGAGGGCCTGGTGGCGGACGACGTCGAAGCGCGGCGCTATGGACAGGTCGATCAAGCCGCCTTGCAAAATGCGCGCGCGGCGCTGGCCCGCGCGCGCGCGCACTGGCGCGAGGCGGCGCCCGGCGAGGCCTTCAGCGGCGCGCTCGATGAGGTGGCGGCGCAGGCGGAATCCTTGAAAGTGCCGGCCCTGGCCGGCCTGCTGCGCCAGGGCGCGGACGTGGCGCGGCTGGCAGCCGCCAGTGGCCGCCAGCCGGCGCTGGCGCAGGAAATGGAGACGGCGCTGCTGTTTGCCGAAACCGGCCTGGAGCAATTGCGCAGGCTGCCCGACGACTTTGCCAGCAATGCCGAAACCATCGCCGCGCGCCTGCAGGCGCTGCTTGACGGCGAGGTGCCAGCGGCGCCGGCGCAAGGCGAGCTGTCGCGCCAGATCGAACAGGGGCAGACAGCCGCTGCGCTGGCCGAGTCCATGAAGGCGGGCTTGCGCCAGGTCGAGCAGCTGCTGAACGCCTATTACGCCGATATTGGCCGGCGTGCGGAGCTGGCCGGCGTGGCGCCGCTACTGCAGCCGATGCGGCAGACCCTGGAGGAACTGGGGCAGGGCGCCGCCAGCGCCGGCATGCAACAGGTGGTCTCCAGCGTACAGCGGCTGCTGGATGCGGATAGCCAGGCACCCATGGAGGCTCTTGACGAGATCGCGCAAAACGTCAGCGCGCTGGGCTTTTTTGTCGACATGCTGGGCCGCAATGCGCAGGCGGCCAGCGCGCGTTTTCATTTCGACGCCGCCAGCGGCGCCTTCCGCGCGCTGCCGTTTGAAAAGGTGGCCGCCAGCGGCAGCGTGCCGGTGCCGGTGCTCGACCATCCTTTGCCGCCAGCGCCATCGCTGGCGCCGGATGCAACGCCCGCCACTGGCGATATCGACGCCGAGATGCTCGATATTTTTCTCGCCGAGGCGCGCGAAGTGCTGGCCTTTGTTGAAACCACCCTGGCCGCGCTGCGCGCCGATTCCGGCAATGGCGAACACCTGGCCATGCTGCGCCGCTCGTACCATACCCTGAAGGGCAGCAGCCGCATGATCGGCCTGGCGCAGTTTGCCGAAGCGGCCGGCGCGATTGAAAGCGTGCTCAATACCTGGCTGGCCGAGGCGCGTGCGGGCAGCGATGATTTGTACACCCTGCTCAATTATGGCTGGTACCAGTTGAGCGAATGGGTGGCCGAGCTGGAAGGCGGCGGCGCACGCGGGCGCGAGGCGGGCATGCTGCCGGATGCGGCCGAGCGGGTGCGCGAAGGCGGGCCGTTCGAGCTGCGCAAGCGGCGCCCGCTGGCGAAGGACGCGCCGGCGCCGGCCACGCCAGCCACTGCCGGCAACGGCAATGTGATCGGCTTTCCGCCGGCCACCGCGCCCACTGTGCACGAAGCGCCGGACGACAACCTGAAACACGTGGGCGAACTGCGCATCAGCCTGCCGCTGTATAACATCTACCTGGCCGAAACCGACGAGCTGCTGCGCCTGCTCACGCGCGACTTCGGCGAATGGCGCCACGAAGCGCGCGCCGTCAGCGCCGACGCGCTGCAGGCCGTGCATACGCTGGCCGGCAGCTCCGGCACGGTCGGCTTTGCCGCCTTGCGCGACCTGGCACATGCGCTGGAGATCGCCATCGAAACGGTGGTGCCGCCGCGCGCCGGGCTGGCCGACGCGCAGCACGACGTGCTGGAACACGCCACCGATGGCATCCGCCAGATGCTGCAGGCGTTTGCCCTGGGCGACCTGGCGCCGGCGCAGCCGGCGCTGATCGAGGAACTTAATACGCTGTGGCGCGCATTGACAGCGCCGCCACCAGCAGCTACCGCGCCAGTGCCCGGGACTGGCCTTGACGCGCTGTTTGCCGCGACTTATGCCAGCATCATGGACGACAGCGCTGCGCCACCGGTGTCGAGCCTGGACGCGCTGTTTGCCGCCACCTACGCCAGCATCATCGCAGATGGAGCAGGCCAGGGCGGCATGCCGGCGCAAGAGGCGCCGCCGGCACGCATGAAGCTGCCGCCAGCGCCCGATACCAGCGCCATCGACGACCTGTTCGATTCCGTGTTCGATACGCCGCCAGCGGCAGCCGCGGCGGAACCGGAGCCTGAAGCCGAACCCGAGGCGCCAGCGATGGCGCCGGCCGATGCGCAGGCCCTGCTGGCCGCCAGCGCCGGCATCAGCGATGAACTGGACCTGGACTTGTTGCCGGTGTTCCTGGAAGAAGGCGCCGACTTGCTGCCGCAGATTGGCGCTGCGCTGCGCAACTGGCAGCAGCAGCCACAGGACAATAGCCAGGCGCAGATGCTGCTGCGCACACTGCACACGGTCAAGGGCAGCGCGCGCATGGCCGGCGCCATGCGCCTGGGCCAGCATGCGCATGAGATCGAAACGCATATCGAAAACATGCTGCACGCGGGCACGGCCACGCCGCAGGCGTTCGAGGAATTGCTGGGTCACTACGACCATGCGCTGCACCTGTTCGAACAATTGCAGCAGCCCTTGCTGCCACTGCCCGGCATGGAAGACACGCCGCCACCGGAACCGAAGGCGGCGCTGGTGCGCGTGCGCGCCGACATCCTCGACCGCCTGGTGAACCAGGCCGGCGAAGTGTCGATCACGCGCTCGAAGATCGAAAACGAGGTGGCCGTGCTGGGTGCTTCGCTGGGCGAGTTTTCCGATAACCTGGCGCGCTTGCGGCGCCAACTGCGCGAAGTGGAAATGCAGGCCGAATCGCAGATCGCCTCGCGCATGGCAGTCGGCAGCGAGCGCGATTTCGATCCGCTCGAATTCGACCGCTTTACGCGCTTGCAGGAACTGACGCGCATGATGGCCGAAAGCGTCAGCGACGTCGCCTCGTTCCACGAAAACCTGAGCCAGAGCGTGGGCACCGTGGGCGACGACCTGGTGCTGCAGGCGCGCCTGACGCGCGAACTGCAGCGCGACCTGATGCAGATTCGCATGGTGCCGTTTGCCAGCATCGCCGAGCGGCTGTTCCGCGTGGCGCGGCAAAGCGCCAAGGAAGTCGACAAGCGCGTCAACCTCGATATCCGTGGCGGCAATGTGGAGATCGACCGCAGCGTACTGGAACGCATGGCCGCGCCGTTCGAACACCTGCTGCGCAACGCGATCGTGCACGGCATCGAGCCGCGCGCGGCGCGCCTGGCGGCCGGCAAGAACGAAACGGGTGAATTGCTGGTGCAGGTCAGCCAGCAGGGCAATGAAGTGGCGATCGCGTTTTCGGACGATGGCGCCGGCCTGGACTTGGAGCGCATCCGCGCCAGGGCGCGCAGCACCGGCCTGGTGGCCGACGATGCCGAGATCAGCGACGCGCAGGCGGCCGAACTGATCTTCGCCCCCGGCCTGTCAACCGCCGACAGCCTGACGGAGCTGGCCGGGCGCGGCTTCGGCATGGATATCGTGCGCTCGGAAGCGCTGGCGCTGGGGGGCAGGGTCGACACCGTGACCGAAGCGGGCCAGGGCATCCGTTTCACCATCCACCTGCCCTTGACTCTCGCTGTGACGCAAGTGGTGCTGCTGGCCGCCAATGGCAAGACCTATGCCTTGCCCTCGGTACTGGTCGAGCAGGTACTGCACCTGAAGGGCGAGCAGCTGGAACAGGTGACCAAAGCCGGGCAGATCGATGCGCACGGCCAGTTGCTGGCGCTGCACCAGCTGTCGACCATGCTGGGCGACCCGCCGACAGCGCCATCGAGCCTGCGCCATGCGCCGGTGCTGCTGCTACGCAATGGCAACGACAGGCTGGCGCTGCAGGTCGACGATGTGGTGGGCAACCGCGAAGTAGTGGTCAAGCACGTGGGCCCGCAACTGGCGCGCATGCCGGGCATCGCCGGCGCCACCGTGCTCGGTACCGGCGACATCGTGTTGATCCTGAATCCGGTGGCGCTGGCGCAGCACCTGAGCCATCATCCTGAATTGCTGGCGCAGTATGCGGCGGCCGCCGGCGAAGGCCGCGTGGCGCTGCCCGCGCCGCGCGCCTGCGTGATGGTGGTCGACGATTCGCTGACCGTGCGCCGCGTGATGCAGCGCCTGTTCGAGCGCGAAGGCTACCTGGTGCTGCTGGCCAAGGACGGCGTCGACGCGCTGGAACAACTGCACGAGCTGGAACCGGCGGCGCTGCCGGCGCTGATGCTGGTTGACGTGGAAATGCCGCGCATGGACGGTTTCGACCTGACGCGCAATGTGCGCAGCGACCAGCGCACACGCGCGATTCCCGTCGTCATGATCACCTCGCGCAGCGCCGACAAGCACCGCCAGCACGCCCTGGAACTGGGCGTGAATGCGTATTTCGGCAAGCCGTTCCAGGAGCCGGAATTGCTGGCGGAGGTGGATCGTTTGTTGAGCGGCAGTTAGGCGACCTTGACGGTTTTTACTATTTCATACCGTTCGAGCGTCTCCTTGCGCGCCTCATCGTGCTGCACGATGGGCGCGGGATAATCGCGCCCCAGCACGATATTCTTTTGGTCGAGCAGCATGCGCGGCACCAGCCACGGCGCGTGGATTTCCTTGTCGCCCAGCGCTTTCAATTGCGGCAGGTAGCGGCGGATAAAGCGGCCGTTGGCGTCGAATTTTTCCGACTGGGTGATCGGGTTGAAGATGCGGAAATACGGTTGGGCATCGCAGCCCGACGACGAGGCCCACTGCCAGCCGCCGTTGTTCGAGGCCAGGTCGAAGTCGTTCAGGTGCAGCGCGAAATACGCTTCGCCGCGGCGCCAGTCGATACCCAGGTCCTTGATCAGGAAGCAGGCGGTGACCATGCGCAGGCGGTTGTGCATGTAGCCGGTCTGGTTCAGCTGCAGCATGGCCGCGTCCACCAGCGGATAACCGGTGCGCCCTTCGCACCAGGCGGCAAATGCGTCGTCGGCCAGTTCGCCGGTTTCCCAGGCGATGGCGTCATAGGCCGGTTTGAAGGCGCCATGCTCCACCTGAGGATTCTGGTACAGGATCATGGCGTAGAAATCGCGCCAGATCAGTTCTGCCAGCCAGACCGGCGCGCCGTCGCCACCGCCGCCGCGCGCCATCAGGTCGACCATGGTGCGTACCAGGTAGCGCAGCGACACGGTGCCGAAGCGCAAATGCAGCGACAGGTAGGACGGCCCTTTCAGGGCAGGAAAGTCGCGCGCCACATCGTATTTTTCCACCCTCGGCAAAAAATCCTCGAACAATTTTGCGCCGCCCGACATGCCGGTCGGGATCGCCAGTTCGGCCAGGTTGCTGGGCGCGAAACCCAGTTCTTCCAGCGCCGGCAGGGCGGCCGGCTTGCCGCGCGGCGGCGCCAGCCTGGCTGCGTGCGGCTCGATATCAAAAGGCGCCAGGCACGCCGGGTCGGCGCGCATTTTCTTCAGCCAGGCGTTTTTATATGGCGTATAGACGGTGTACGGCTTGTCGGACAGGGTCAGCACTTCGTCTTTTTCAAAGATCACCTGGTCCTTGAAGCTGAACCACAGGCGCGCGTCCAGCGTCAGCGCCTCGGCTATAACGGCATCGCGGGCGATTGCCTGCGGCTCGTAGTCGTGGTTGGCGAACACGGCATCGGCCTGCAGTTCGGCCGCCAGGCGCGGGATGGCGGTGGCCGCATCGTCATGCAGCACGATCAGGTCGCCACCGAGCTGGCGCAGTTCGCTGGCCAGTTCGGCCAGGCTGGCGTGGATGAAGTCGACGCGGCGGTCGCGGCGCGGCAGGCTGTCCAGGATGGCGCTGTCGTAGACGAAAACGCAGTGTACGGCCTGGCTCTGGCGCAAGGCATGGTGCAGTGCAGCATGGTCAAACGCGCGCAGGTCGCGGCGGAACCAGACCAGGGAAGTATTGAGTGTCATTGGTGGCAGATTGGGCGTATTTGCGTTGTAAAAGGTCAAGAAAGAGCGATTTTTCGCCGCTTGCGGCGCATTATGCCTGCCCGCGCCGCGCCTTGGGCGTCGCCGGTATGGCAATTCAGTGTAAACTAGCGCCTGATTTCGCAGTGCTTGCGTGTGCGCCAGCAGAACGGTAACGATTTTACAATCGACCTCCGCACGCAAGTCACGCGCACCAATAACAATAATGACAGCAGGGGTAAGGTGTCTTGCCAGCAAGCCCACAGAGAGAGCAACGCGTATGAAAAAGAGTAAAATCGACCACACGCTGCCGGGACATCGTTTGATGCAGAGCGCCAGCGAAGGCGCCGTCACCGGTTCGTCCACCTTGAATCTGGCCAACCATTTTCTGATCGCCATGCCGGCCATGCAAGACCCGATCTTCGGCGGCACCGTCGTCTATGTGTGCGAACACAATGAAAACGGCGTACTGGGGGTGGTCATCAACAAGCCCACCGACATGACGATGGATGTGCTGTTCGAGCGCATCGACCTGAAACTGGCGGCCGGCAGCGACGCGCCCATCGTCAATGAACCGATCATGTTCGGCGGCCCGGTGCAGGACGACCGCGGCTTTGTGCTGCACACGCCGGGCGCGCGCTATTCCTCGTCGCTGACGGTGACCGACGAAGTGGCGTTTACCACCTCGATCGATGTGCTCGAAGCCGTCGCCAAGGGCGAAGGCCCCGAACGCATGCTGGTCTCGATCGGCTATTCGGGCTGGAGCCCGGGCCAGCTGGAAGACGAGATCGGCCGCAACGGCTGGCTGACGGTGGGCGCCTCGGCCGATATCCTGTTCGATTTCCCGATCGCCGAACGCTACGTGGCGGCCATCAAGCTGCTGGGCATCGATCCGCTGATGCTCGCTTCGGAAGCCGGCCACGCATGAGCGGTGAGGCCATCGACACCATCCTCGCTTTCGACTTTGGCCTGAAACGCATCGGCGTGGCCATTGGCAATACCATGATTTGCCAGGCCAAGCCACTGAGCGTGATCACCGCGATTGCCAACGAACCGAAGTTTGCCGCCATCGCCGGCTTGATCAAGGAATGGGGCGCGACCCGCATCGTGGTGGGCTTGCCCAGCCACCCGGACGGCACCGAACACGAGATGAGCGCGCGCTGCCGGCGCTTTGCCAACCAGGTGCACGGCCGCTTCGGCTTGCCGGTGGAACTGGTCGACGAGCGCTACTCCTCGGCCGTGATTGCCGCCCGGCGCGGCGAGGTGATCGATGACCGCGCCGCCGCCGTGATCTTGCAGCAGTATTTCGACGCGCAGTCCTGAACCGTTTTTTTTGACTACTCCTCCACTTATGTCCAATCTTGTGAACCCCTCCCAACTCGACGCCGAGGCCCTGTACGGGGTCCTGCTCGAGCAAGTGCGCAGCGGCCTGGCCGGCGCCAGCAACGTGGCCATCGTCGGCATCCACTCGGGCGGCGCCTGGCTGGCCGAACGCCTGGCGCGCGACCTGGACCTGACGGCCCGCCTGGGCGTGCTCGACGTGTCCTTTTACCGCGACGACTTCGCCCAAAAGGGCCTGCATGCCGACGTCAAGCCGACGCAAATTGCGTTTGACGTGGCCGGCGCCACCATCGTGCTGGTCGACGACGTGCTGTACACGGGCCGCACCACGCGCGCGGCCATCAACGAGTTGTTCGATTACGGCCGTCCTGCCAAGATCATGCTGGCCGCGCTGGTCGACCGGGGCGAGCGCCAGTTGCCGGTGGCCGCCGATTTCGTGGCCGCCTTTACCGCCGTGCCGCCGGGCCAGGCGCTGGTCCTGAAGCAGGCCGGCGATAAATTCACGCTCACCATAGACACCCACCATGCTTAATCCGCAACTGAACAAACACGGCGAACTGCAGCACCTGTTGACGATCGAAGGCTTGCCGAAGTCTATCGTCAACCATATTCTCGACACGGCTTCTTCGTTTGTCGGCATCTCCGACCGCGATGTGAAAAAAGTGCCGCTGATGCGCGGCAAAAGCGTGTTCAACCTGTTCTTTGAAAACTCCACGCGCACCCGCACCACCTTCGAGATCGCCTCGAAACGCCTGTCGGCCGACGTCATCAACCTGAACATCCAGGCGTCGTCGGCCAGCAAGGGCGAATCCCTGCTCGACACCATCGACAACCTGTCGGCCATGCATGCCGACATGTTCGTCGTGCGCCATGCGCAGTCGGGCGCGCCCTACCTGATCGCCAAGCACCTGATCGACACCAGGCAGCCGCATGTCCACGTGGTCAATGCCGGCGACGGCCGCCATGCGCACCCGACCCAGGGGCTGCTCGACATGTACACGATCCGCCACTACAAGAAGGATTTCACCAACCTGACGGTGGCCATCGTCGGCGATATCCTGCACAGCCGCGTGGCGCGTTCCGACATCCATGCCCTGACCACCCTGGGCGTGCCGGAAGTGCGCGCCATCGGCCCGCACACGCTGCTGCCGGGTGGCCTGGAGCAGATGGGCGTGCGCACCTTCACCAACATGGATGAAGGCCTGAAAGGCGTCGACGTGATCATCATGCTGCGCCTGCAGAACGAGCGCATGAGCGGCGCGCTGCTGCCATCGGCGCAGGAATACTTCAAGAGCTATGGCCTGACGCCGGAGCGCCTGGCGCTGGCGAAACCGGACGCCATCGTGATGCACCCGGGGCCTATGAACCGCGGCGTCGAGATCGATTCGGCGGTGGCCGACGGTCCACAGGCGGTGATCCTGCCGCAGGTGACCTTCGGTATCGCCGTGCGCATGGCGGTGATGAGTATTTTGGCTGGTAATCAGGGCTGATGGCCCAAGGACGAGAAGCAAGCATGACGACACTACATATCAAGAACGGCCATCTGATCGATCCGGCCAACGGCATCGATGGCCTGCAGGACCTGTTTATCGCCGACGGCAAGGTAGTTGCCGTCGGCAGCGCGCCGGCCGGGTTTACTGCCGATACCACCTTTGACGCCGCCGGCCTGGTGGTTTCGCCGGGCCTGGTCGACCTGTCCGCGCGCCTGCGCGAGCCGGGCTACGAATACAAGGCCACGCTCGAGTCCGAGCTGCAGGCGGCGCTGCAGGGCGGCGTGACCAGCCTGGTATGCCCGCCAGATACCGACCCGGTGCTCGATGAACCCGGCCTGGTCGAAATGCTGAAATACCGGGCCAAGACGCAGGACAAGGCGCATGTGCACCCGCTGGGCGCGCTGACGATGGGCCTGAAAGGCCAGTCGCTGACGGAAATGGCGGAACTGACGGAAGCGGGCTGCATCGGCTTTGCGCAAGCTGAAGAGCCGATCGAAGACACCACCGTGCTGCTGCGCGCGATGCAGTATGCGAACACCTTTGGTTACACCGTGTGGCTGCGCCCGCAGGACCCGCATATCGGCCGTGGCGGGATTGCCCACAGTGGCCCGCTGGCTTCGCGCCTGGGTTTGTCGGGCGTGCCGGTGATGTCGGAGACCATCGCGCTGCACACGATTTTCGAACTGATGCGCGCCAGCCGCGCGCGCGTGCACCTGTGCCGCATTTCGTCTGCCGCCGGCCTGGACCTGATCCGCGCGGCGAAAGCCGAAGGCCTGCCCGTCACCTGCGACGTCGGCGTGCACCATGTACACCTGACCGATGCCGACATCGGCTTCTTTGACCCGAACGCGCGCGTGACGCCACCGTTTCGCAGCCAGCGCGACCGCGACGCGATCCGCGCCGCGCTGTTCGACGGCACCGTCGACGCCATGTGCTCGGACCATACGCCGGTCGACGACGATGAAAAACTGCTGCCGTTCGGCGAAGCGTCGCCGGGCGCCACCGGCCTGGAACTGCTGTTGTCGCTGGCCCTGAAATGGGCCGACGACTATGCGCTGGCGCAGCCGCAAGCCGGCGCCCGCCCATTGGCGCGCGCCGTGGCCAAGGTCACCGCCGACGCCGCGCGCGTGGCCGGCATCCCGGCCGGCAGCCTGGCCATCGGCGAAGCGGCCGATATCTGCGTGTTCGACCCCGCCGCGCGCTGGACCGTATCGTCGTCCTCGCTGGCGAGCCAGGGCAAGCACACGCCGTTCCTCGGCTATGAGCTGAGCGGCGTGGTCAAGGCGACCATCGTCGCGGGTCGGGTGGCGTTTCAACGCTGATCTGGTGTGATTTGAAACTTCTGCTTACCTACCGCCTTGCCCGCGTGGCCATCCATCTTGCCATCGGCATGAGCAAAAGCCTGGTGCTGTTCCCCTGGCTGGATGTGGCGGGCCGCAACCGGCGCATCCGCGCCTGGTCGCGCCAGCTGCTGGCCATCTGCAACGTCACGGTGGAATCGTCCGCCAGCCATGCGGCCGCGCTCGAGCATGCGCTGGTGGTGGCGAACCACGTGTCCTGGCTCGATATCTTTGTGATCGACGCGGTCCACCCTTGCCGCTTTGTCGCCAAGGCCGAGATCCGCGCGTGGCCGGTCCTGGGCTGGCTGGCGGCGCGCGCCGGCACGATCTTTATTTCGCGCGGCAACAAGCGCGACCTGCGCAAGATATTCCAGGGGCTGGTCGACAAACTGCAGCAGGGTGAACGGATCGGCGTATTCCCGGAAGGGACCACGGCGGCGCAAGGAAACCTGTTGCCGTTTCACGCCAATCTGTTCGAAGCGGCGATCGACGCGCAAGCGCCGGTGCAGCCGTTTGCCGTGTCCTACGTGGATGCGGCGGGCGTGCCGCACGACTCGATCGACTTTATCGGTGAGATGACATTTGCGCAAAGCATGGTGCGCATCCTCGGTGGCCGGCCTGTCATTGCGCGACTGGAATGCCTGGCGCCGATCGCCACGGTCGGCGCGCACCGGCGCGAACTGGCGCTGGCGGCGCATGCCGCCGTCGCCAGCTCTTTGGGCGTGGTGGAGAAAGCTGCGGCTAACGCTTGAGATGCAGCCAGCGCGCATGCGCGGCCCGGGCCAGATAGTCCAGCATGAAACCCAGTATGCCGATCAGCACGATGGCCGCCATCAGTTCGGAATACGCCAGGCGGTCGCGCGTGTCGAGGATAAAGTAGCCCAGGCCCGCCGACACGCCCAGCATTTCCGCCGGCACCAGCACGATCCAGATTATGCCGATGGCCAGGCGCACGCCGGTCAGGATATCGGCTGTAATGCCCGGCAAAATCACTTTGAAGACGATCTCGCGGCGCGTGGCCGACAGGCTGCGCGCCAGCAGCAGCCAGTTCGGATCGAGCCGCGCCACGCCGGCCGCCGTATTGAGCAGGATCGGCCACACCGCCGCAAACGCCAGCAGGAAATACACTGGCGCGTCGCCCACGCCCAGCACCATCACGGCAATCGGCATCCACGACAGCGGCGATATCATGCGCAGCAACTGGAACAGCGGCATGGCCGCGCCCGAAAAACCTTTCGACATCGCCACCAGCACGCCCAGCGGCACGCCGACCGCGATCGCCAGTCCCAGGCCGACCGCCACCCTTTGCAAACTGAGCGTGACGTGCAGCCAGATATCGCTGCCCGCCAGCAGGTCGCGAAACGCCAGCGCCGTGGGCAGTGGCGCAAACGCGGTGGCGATCGGCGTGGATTTTTCCAGTTGCCACACACCGAGCGACCATAGCAACAAGGCGCATGCCAGCCCCACCAACGGCAGTCCCAGGCGCATCAACCACGTTCTTGCCATCGTCAGACCACCACGGTTTCGCTGCGCAGCAAATTGGCCGGCAAGCCGAAGGCGGCTGGGCCGCCAACGGCGTTGATCGCCTTGCGCACGAAACGGTCATCGACCAGGTCGCGCGCGGCGAACTTCGGATCGAGACTGGCCAGGAAACGCGTGTCGCCCTCGACCTTGGTGCGGCCAATCGCACGCACCAGTTCTTCCGTGTAGGACGCGAACGGATACGGCTGGAAGTCGATGCGGCGCTGCTGCCAGTTCTTGTGCACGATCAGGCCCGCTTTTTCATAGGTGGCGTAGTCGGTGGTGGCCAGCACCTTGGTCAGCACCTGCAGCGGATGCGGCGTGTAGCGGTGTTCGCCCACGTTCGACAGCAGTTTGGCCGTGTCGACCTGGTTCGAGCGCGTCCACAGCTGCGCCTTGACGATGGCGTTGGTGACCTTTTGCGCCCATTCGGGACGGGTGTTGATGTCGCGCTCGGACAAGAACGTCACGCAGCAGGCGTGGTTTTTCCACACGTCGCCCGAGAAGCGCAAGATCTTGCCGATGCCGGCGTTTTCGGCCGCCGCATTGAACGGCTCGGCCACGATATAGCCGGCGATTGCCTTGCTGGCCAGGGCCGAGACCATTTCGGCCGGCGCCAGCACGATCAGGTTCACTTCGTTCGGTTTGATGGCCGCGTTGCGCGCGCGCGTGACGGGCGTCAAGCCATTGGCCGACAGGATCTGCTGCAGCAGGATATTGTGGATTGAATACCAGAACGGAATCGCCACCGTGCGCCCGCCCAGGTCCTGCACCTTGTTGATTTCGTTGGCCACCGTCAGCGCCGAGCCGTTGACGTGGTTCCAGGCCACCACCTTGGCGGGGAACTTGGCGCCATAGCGCACCCACAAGGTGGCCGGCGACAGCAGATGGATCACGTTGACCTGGCCGGCGACAAACGCTTCGATGATCTGCGCCCAGCTGCGAAACAGGCGCGGCGTTTCCGCCTGCAGGCCTTCGGCCTCGAACAGTTTACGCGCATGGGCCACCAGCAGCGGCGTCGCATCGGTGATCGGCAAATAGCCGATCTTCACGGGCTGGTCGTCGCCCTTGGGCCCCTGCTGGGCCATGGCGTCGCCGGCGAACAGCAGCGGCGAGGCGACGCTGGCCGTGGCCAGCGCCGACATGCGCAAAAAGTCGCGGCGGGTCAAGCCGCAATCGCAGTCGGACGAGGCGCAGATATGCAGGGGATTTTTTTCTTGGAAAGACATGCGATGCTCCGTTCGATTAAAGGGGGACGGCAGGTTGCGGTTTTTGCAGCTGGTGCAGGGCGTCGAGTATCTCCATCTTCAGCGCAATCACATTGGCGCTGTGGCCGATGCGCGGCTGGGCGATATCGACCGGCCACTCGCGCACGATATGGCCCGGCTTGCCGCCCATCAGCAAGATGCGGTCGGCCACCAGGATCGCTTCATCGATATCGTGGGTGACCAGCAGCACGGCCGTGTGCCAGCGGTGCACTACCTCGACCAGCAGTGATTGCATTTCGGCGCGCGTGATGGCGTCCAGCGCGGAAAACGGCTCGTCGGCGAACAGCAGTTCCGGTTCGCGCGCCAGTGCGCGCGCCAGCGCCACGCGCTGCGCCATGCCGCCCGACAGCGCCGAGGGATACAGTTTTTCACGGCCCTGCAAGCCCACCGCCTCGATCGCCTGCGCCACGCGGGCGGCGTGCGCCTCGCGGGTGAGCTTGGGCTGGTGCTTGAAATCCAGGCCAAAGCCGGCATTGCCGCTGACGTTCAGCCAAGGCAGCAAGCTGGCCTGCTGGAACACCAGCGCGCTGCGCGGGTCGGGTTCGCGCATCGGCGCACCGAGGAAGTCGATGCTGCCGGCGGACGGTGCCTGCAGGCCGGCCAGCACGCGCAGCAAGCTCGATTTGCCGCAGCCGCTGCCGCCCAGCAGGCAGACGATCTCGCGCTTGCGCACGGCCAGCGATACTTGCTGGAACACGGGCGGCAAGCCCGGGTAGGCATAGGAAAGGTTTTGCGCCTGCAGCGCCCAGTCGCCAGCTGTCATGCCTTGCCTGCCGCGTTGGCTGCCTGCAAGCTGTCGAATTGCTGCAGCGCCGACTGCAATTGCGTCAGGCTGGGCGTGACGATGGGGATAAAGGCCGATTCACGCCAGCGGCGGGCAAAGCCCTGCTGCTGGGTGCTGAGATAAGCGCGCCCACCCATCGCCTGCAGTTCCAGCATCATCGCTTGCTGCAGCAGCTCGGCCAGTTGTATGCGCAGGCGGAACATGGCCGGCGCTTCTTGCTTGAAGCGGCCGTCGTGCACGCCTGCCAGCAGGGTGGCAGCAGTGCTTTTCAGGGCCGCTTGCAGTGCCTCGATGCGCGGCGTGAGCGCATTGTGCCGGCCTTGTGAGCCTTGCGAGATCAGGGCCGCCTGCGCCAGGCTGGCGCGCGCGATGCCGATTGACATGCCGCACTGCATGCCCAAAAAGGCCGGGCGAACCTGCGGCAGCCAGGCCGGCGCATTGTCGCTGATGATATCGGCCGCCGCGATCCGCACCTGCGTCAGTTTCACCGAAGCGGTATTGCTGCCGCGCAGGGCGATCAGGTCCAGGTCGGCGTTGCGCTGCACCCCGGCCAGCTGGCTGTCAAAGGCGACGATCACCGGTGGCGTGCCGTCATTTGGCGCAACGGCAGCGGCCGCCACGAAACCTGCCTTGCGCAAGTTCGTCACCCAGGCCAGCGCGCCGTCGGCCAGCAGGCCATCGCCGTCGCGCGCAGCCGTGATTTGCAGCTGCTCGATGCCGGACAAGAATTTCATCGCGTTCGACAGGCCGCTGGCGCCGGCCTGGGTGCCGGCCAGCAGGGCCGGCAGGCGGCGTTCGGCCAGCGCGCGATTCGGGCTTTGCAGCATGAATTCGATAAAGCAGCGCTGGCCCCAGAATACAAAGGCGGCTGTCAAGGACAGCTCGGCCACTTTGGCGATCGCTTCGATGGCGTCGCGCACGTCGCCGCCCGCGCCGCCCTGTTCCTGCGGTACGCCGATGGCCAGCAGCTGGTCGGCGGCCAGCGCCGGCAGCACGCTTTCGGCCAGTTCGTTCGATTCGTCGAGCTGGTCGGCATGCAGGTGCAGCCAGTGAGTGAGGTTCGGCATCAGGTCCGCCATCTCAGACGGCGCCAGGCAGGTAGGGTGTCAATTGTGAATTGACGGGGGTGCCGGCCAGGCTGTTGGTGAAGTTGCACAGGGTGGCCAGGCTGATGCCGAGCACCACTTCCAGCGCCTGTTGCTGGTTGTAGCCGGCTGCCAGGAAGGACTGGAACTCATCGTCTGTCACGGCGCCACGGGTGGCGATGATGGCGCTGGCAAAGGCGGCCACTGCGTCCAGTTTTACGTCGCCGGTCGGCAGGCCATGCTGCAGCGCGCGCACTGTAGCCGGTGTTTCACCGGCTTTTTTCAGCGAGATGGCGCTATGGCCGGCAATGCAGAAGTCGCAGCCATGGATGCGTGCGGCCGTGATCTGCACCACTTCGCGTTCCATCAGGCTCAAACTGGCGCGGCCATTGATGCCTGATACGGTCAGATAGGTTTCCAGCGCCAGCGGCGCATTGGCCAGCACGCCGATCAGGTTGGGCAGGTAGCCATTGTTGGCGATCGCCTTTTCCACGAAAGGGCGGCTCTCGGCCGGGGCGGTGTCTGGGGTATGCAGCGTCAGTCGGGACATGGAAAGCCTTGCCAGGTTGGTTGGTCACCGCTTGATTATATCGGCCTGCCCGGGCGCGTAACAGACGCCAACGTCGCCATTTTCTGCTCATTCGTCTGCGATGTTGAAATTCTTGATCTCAATTTGAAAGCTGGCGCTGGCGCTGGCGCTGGTCGCGGCGATAGGCGCCGGGCTGCTCGCCGGTGGCGCGCTTGAAGGCGCGCGTAAAGGCGGCGTGCGAGCGGTAGCCGACCAGTTCGGCCACCCGTTCGACGGACGCGCCGTCGTGCAGCCGGCGCGCGGCGATCTTCATGCGCAGCAGGAGCAGGAACTGGGCCGGCGGGTGGCCGCTGGCGCTGGCGAAGTGCTTGCAGAAGCTGGCGCGCGACATGCACGCGGCCTTGGCCATGTTCTCGATCGACCAGTCGGCCGCCGGGGCGTCGAGCATGCGTTCGAGCAGCGGCGCAAATTCGGCCCGCTGCAGCAGCGACAGCAGGCCGCCGGCCATCTGTTCGCCCTGCGCCACATGGCGGATCAGATAGAAGAACAGCAGTTCGACCAGGCGCGCCATCAGGGGCGAAGGCTGTTCCGGGTCGCCGCCCGCTTCCTGGAGGATCAGGTCGAACAGCGCGGCGGCGGCGGCAAAGGCGGGTGCGCCGCCGCGTATCAGCAAGTAGGGCGGAAACGAGTCGATGATCAGTTTTGAGGCCGCGCCCTGGAACTGGAAAAAGCCGCAGGCCAGCGCGGTGGCGGGGCCGTTTGCGGGCGTATGCAAGGGGCGCATCGCCTGCGGGGCGCTCGCCTGCAGCGGGTCCGGGTGCGGGCTGAGAAAATGCGGCAGGTCGCGCAGCAGGAATACGCCGTCGCGTGGCCCCAGCGCCACGGGCGGCGCGCCATCGAGATGCAGGTAGCAGTGGCCGTCCAGCACCAGGTGAAAACTGCCCAGTTCCCGGCCGGCCGTGGAGGCGCGCCAGCGGCCGCAATACTGGCCCGCGTGCAGCACGGCGGTGTCCAGTTGCAGGCTGCCCAGCAGCCAGCGCGCCAGCTGGTCGGTATCAGGAGTCATCGGGTCGCAAAGGCAAAAGCATGATCATACGAGGCGTGCCGGCAGGCGCAAACGACCGATTCCAAGCATGCATATGCGTTATTTGGCGGCCTTGCCGCTGGCCCGCTGGAATTCGGGACAATCGACCTGGATCAGCGTACGGTCCTCAAGGCAGACCGCGGACAGTTTGCCGCCCCAGACGCAGCCGCTATCGAGGCCGATCAAGCGGGGCCCCAGCATCAGGCCCAGCGCCGACCAGTGGCCAAACACCACCGTGTCGCCGGCGCTTTGCCTGCCCGGCACGTCGAACCAGGGCATCAGGCCGGACTCCTTCGGTGCGCTGCCGCTTTCCTTCATCTTGAAGTCCATGCGGCCTTCGTCGGTACAAAAACGCAGCCGCGTCATGGCGTTGATGATGCAGCGCAGGCGGTCGGCGCCGTGCAATTCGTCGCTCCAGATGGCCGGCTCGTTGCCGTACATGCTGCCCAGGAAGTCTACCCAGCCGTCGCTGGCGAGCATGCTTGAGACTTCGCCGGCCAGCGACAAGGCCTGCGCCACGCTCCATTGCGGCAGCAAGCCCGCGTGCACCAGCAAATGGCCATCGCGCCACAATGCCAGCGGACGGCGCCGCAGCCAGTCGATCAAATCGTCGCGGTCGGGCGCGGCCAGGATATCGGCCAGCGTGTCGGACGCGTGCTCGGGCCGGATGCCGTTGACGACGGCCAGCAAGTGCAGGTCGTGATTGCCCAGCACGCTGTCGGCCAGGCCCTGTTGCGCCAGGGTATGGACCAGCCGCAAGGTCGCCAGCGAATCGGGGCCGCGATTGATCAGGTCGCCGGCAAACAGCAGGCGGTAAGGTCCGTTTGCCGTGTCGGCGATACGGGCCAGCAAGGCCACCGTCTGGTCATGGCAGCCTTGCAGGTCGCCGATAAAGTAAGTTTTCATTGGATTCAGTGGTTGATTGTGGCTATCTGTGCATGATCGTACCAGACGAAATTTGCCTGCGTGACCTCATGGATGAGGCTGGCTGCCAGCCTGGGGACATGAGATAGCTCAAACGTGCTGGCGATTGCGCCTGGAGCTTGCTAAAAAACCTATCAGCCGTGTATCAAATGGTAAATAGTGTTAGCAATCGTGGAGGGCGTTGATACCATGCCTCGCGTCAAGCTGAAGAGCTGTCCTGTGTGTTCGCGATATTGATAAAATTATAATATTAACATCAGATGCATGGTTTCTTGCGAAAAAATAAATGCCTGTTTTCGATATCGCTGGATCAATATCTGCCGGGAGGCGAATCAGGGCAGATTTTTGCGCGCTACGATAGTTGGCAAACCCGATCTTTTATTGATAAAAAAATGTTTTCTTTCATCGTGAGCTTTGTTGCATCTGCCTTATTGACACTGTTAATCATAAAACAGGTGCATCTGCATAAATCTGCGCTCGATTCGGATTTTCATGGTGTACAAAAAGTGCATTCGCATTTCGTGGCGCGTATCGGTGGCCTGTCGATTTTCCTGGCAGTGGTGATTGGCGCCACGTTGTCGATCTGGCGCTTGCCGGCCATGGCTTACTGGATGATTTCGTTGCTGCTGTGTTCGGCCATGGCTTTTGTCGGCGGCATTGCCGAGGATTTCACGGGCAAGGTCAGCCCAATGGGCCGTTTGTTGCTGACCATGGCAGGCGCCTTGCTGGCTTATTACCTGGTCGACGCGCGCATCGATCGCATCGACTGGCTGTTTTCCAGCTGGGCCATCCCCTTTGTCTGGCTCAGCCTGCCGATCACGGTGCTGGCCGTGGCCGGTATTGCCAACGCCATCAATATCATCGATGGCTTCAATGGCCTGGCCAGCGTGGTGTCGATCTGCATGCTGTTGTCACTGGCGTATGTGGCCTTGCAGGTCAATGATTCGTTTATCCTGGTCACCGCCCTGCTGGTGGCGGGCGCCATTACCGGTTTCCTGATCTGGAACTATCCGGTGGGCCTGATCTTCCTGGGCGACGGCGGCGCGTATTTCATCGGTTTCATGCTGGGAGAACTGACCTTGCTGCTGGTGATGCGCAATCCGGAAGTGTCGACCTGGTATGCCGTATTGCTGCTGATTTATCCTTCCTTTGAAACCCTGTTTTCGGCCTACCGCCGCGCCTTTATTCAAGGCAAATCGCCAGTCATGCCCGATGGCATCCATTTGCACAGCCTGATTTTCCGCCGTATCGTGCGGTGGACGGTGGGCCACAAGGAAGCGCGTGCGCTGATGCGCCGCAATTCCCTGACGTCGCCTTATCTGTGGCTGTTTTCATTGCTGGCCGTGATTCCCGCCTCATTATTCTGGCGCCATAGCTGGCTGCTGATTTGCTGTTCGCTGATATTCATGGCCACTTATATCTGGTTATATCTGCGCATTATTCGTTTCAAATCGCCGCGCTGGATGATTGTGCACAAGAAGAATTAATATGTTTCCCTGAATCGGTGTATATTCCATGGGTTTTGTCATACATATTAATTTTCCAGAAAGTGAAGCATGAATTTATCGACATTGACCATGGCCGAATTACGTAATTTGGCGGACAAGGTACAGCAGGAAGTCAGCCATCGTGAGCGCGATGATTTGAACAAGGCGCGCGAACAGATCATGGCGATTGCCCAACAGGCGGGCATTCCGCTGAAACAGCTGATTCTCGATGGTCTGCACCCGCGCGTGGGCAAGGTGGCGGTACAGTACCGCAATCCCGATAACGCCAGCGAGGAATGGACCGGCCGCGGCCGCCAGCCACTGTGGGTCAGGCATTGGGTGGAATCGGGCAAGTCGATCGATCTGCTGCGGGTATAATCCGGTATAGTATTGGCGCAGTGGCAAGTCCGCTGTACCATGTCTTCCTCTTTTACCTTCTTATACGCTCAGACCATGCTCCCACTGTCAAAAACGATCTTCAAAGCTTACGATATTCGCGGCATCATCGATAAAACCCTTGATGCCAGCGTGGCAAGGAAGATCGGACAGGCCTTTGGCCAGGCCGCCCTGGCCAAAGGCGAACAGCGCGTGGTGATCGGCCGTGACGGCCGCCTGTCGGGTCCGGAACTGACGGCAGCGCTGGCGCAAGGCCTGCAAGCGGCCGGCGTCGACGTGATCGACCTGGGCGTGGTCGCCACGCCGATGGTCTACTTCGGCACCAATGTGCTCGATACGAAGTCGGGCATCATGGTCACCGGCAGCCACAACCCGCCTGACTACAACGGTTTCAAGATGGTGCTGGCCGGCGAAGCGATTCATGGCGAAGCCATCCTGTCGCTGTACCAGAGTATCGTCGACCACGACGGCAGCGAAAGCAGCACCCCTGGCAGCTACACCACGCATGACATCCGCTCGGCGTATATCGACCGCATCCTGGGCGACGTGAAACTGGCGCGCCCGATCAAGATCGCCGTCGATTGCGGCAATGGCGTGGCTGGCGCATTCGCCGGCGACCTGTTCCGCGGCATGGGCTGCGAAGTGATCGAACTGTTCTGCGAAGTCGATGGCAATTTCCCGAACCACCACCCGGACCCGGCCCACCCTGAAAACCTGCAGGACCTGATCCGCTGCCTGGCCGAGACCGACGCCGAAATCGGCATCGCCTTTGACGGTGACGGCGATCGCCTGGGCGTGGTCACCAAGGATGGCCAGATCATCTACCCTGACCGCCAGATGATGCTGTTTGCCGCCGATGTGCTGACGCGCCATCCGGGCGAACAGATTTTGTATGACGTGAAATGCACGCGCCACCTGGCGCCGTACATCACCAAGCATGGCGGCGTGCCGCTGATGTACAAGACCGGCCACTCGCTGGTGAAAGCCAAGCTGCGTGAAACGGGCGCACCGCTGGGCGGCGAAATGAGCGGCCATATCTTCTTCAAGGACCGCTGGTACGGTTTCGACGACGGCCTGTATTCGGGCGCGCGCCTGCTGGAAATCCTGACCCGCGAAAGCGATCCATCGGCACTGCTGAACTCGCTGCCACAATCGGACAGCACGCCCGAGCTGCACCTGGAACTGAAAGAAGGCGAAAACGTCGCGCTGATGGACATGCTGCGCCGCGATGCCGTTTTCCCTGGCAATGAACAGATCATCACCATCGACGGCCTGCGCGTCGAATACGCTGACGGCTTCGGCCTGGCGCGTTCGTCGAACACCACGCCGGTGATCGTGATGCGCTTCGAAGCTGAAACGCCTGAAGCGCTGGCGCGCATCCAGGGCCAGTTCAAGAGCGTGATCCTGGCCGCCAAGCCTGACGCAGTCCTGCCGTTCTAAGCTCATGGCGGGCCAGGCGGGCGCGCGGGCGCCCTTGAAAATCCTGCTGGTGCGCGTGTCTTCGCTGGGCGACGTGCTGCATAACCTGCCGATGGTGTTTGACATCGCCCGCCACTATCCCGACGCCACCATCGACTGGGTGGTGGAAGAGGGTTATACCAGCCTGGTGCGCCTGAACCCGCGCGTCGGCACGATTTTTCCGTTCGCGCTGCGGCGCTGGCGCAAAAGCCTGGGCAAGCAGGAGACGCGCGCCGAAATCGCCGCCTTCTTCCGCAGCCTGCGCCAGACGCAGTACGATTATGTGTTCGACACCCAGGGCCTGCTGAAAACCGGCATCATCATGGGCGCGGCGCGCCTGGCGCCGGGCGGCCAGAAAGTGGGCCTGGCCAATGGCAGCGAAGGCTCGGGCTACGAAGGCATTTCGCGTATCTTTCATACCAAAAGCATTCCCCTCGATCCGCGCACGCATGCGGTGGCTCGCGGCCGCCTGGTGGCCGCCGCAGCGCTCGGCTACACGGTCGACACGCCGGCCAATTTCGGCTTGCCCGAATTGTCCGCCAGCGAGGTACGCCCCGACTGGATGGGCCAGGCGCCGTATGCCGTGTATTTTCATGGCACCGCGCGCGACGCCAAGAAGTGGGCGCCGGAAAACTGGATCGCCCTGGGCCAGGCGCTGGCGCCGATGACCATCCTGCTGCCATGGGGCTCACCCAAGGAAAAACTGGAAGCCGAACTGCTGGCGGCCAGCCTGGCGAACGCGCGCGTGCTGCCCAAATTGTCGATGAGCGACGCTACCCTGCTGGCGCGCCATGCTGCGCTGGTGGTCGGCGTCGACACGGGCCTGACCCATATCGCCGCCGCCTTCGTGCGGCCAACGGTGGAAATCTACGCCGATTCGCCGCTCTGGAAAACCGAAGGCAACTGGTCGGACAACATCATCAATCTGGGCGACCAGGGCCAGCCGCCCGGCGTGCCCGAAGTGCTGGCGGCGGCAAGGCTGCTGCTGGCCAACTCACAGTAACAAGATCACCATGCGACTTCTCTACACCCTGGCCTGGTGGCTGGCGCTGCCGCTGGTGCTGGCGCGCCTGTGGCTGCGCGGGCGCCAGGAAGCGGGCTACCGCCAGCACTGGGGCGAACGCCTGGGCTTTTATGGCCGCAAGCCTGCGCCCGCGCCCATGACCATCTGGCTGCACGCCGTTTCCGTTGGCGAAACGCGCGCGGCCGAACCGCTGGTCGACGCGCTGCTGGCCACCTGGCCAGATTGCCGCATCGTCCTGACCCACATGACGCCGACCGGCCGCGCCACCGGCCGCGCGCTGTTCGCCAGGCACGGCGCGCGCCTGGTGCAAAGCTACCTGCCGTACGACACCGGCGCCATGCCGGCGCGCTTTATCCGCCACTTTGCGCCGCGCATCTGCATCCTGATGGAGACCGAGGTGTGGCCGAACCTGATCCATCAATGCCGGCGCTACCGGGTGCCGGTGGTGCTGGCCAATGCGCGCCTGTCGCAGCGCTCCCTGAACAAGGCGCAGCGCCTGGGCAAGCTGATCCTCGATGCGGCGCGCTCGATCACGCTGGTGGCCGCGCAAACACCGGACGACGCCACGCGCGTGCGCCAGCTGGGCGTGCAGGAGGTGGTGGTCACCGGCAGCATCAAGTTCGATGTGATGGTGCCCGCCGCCGCACTGGCCACCGGCGCCTGGCTGCGCGCTGCGATTGGCCAGCGCCCGGTGCTGCTGTGCGCCAGCACGCGCGAAGGCGAGGAAGAACTGATCCTCGAGGCATTTGCCTGCGCCAGCCTGCCGGCAAACACCTTGCTGCTGCTGGTGCCGCGCCATCCGCAGCGTTTCGACGAAGTGGAAAAACTGGTGGTGTCGCGTGGTCTGGTCGTGCAGCGCAGGTCCGGCCTGGCCGGCGATGCTGTGGTTGCCGCGACCACGCAGGTGCTGCTGGGCGACTCGATGGGCGAGATGTTTGCCTATTACGCGGCCTGCGACTGCGCCTTTGTCGGCGGCAGCCTGCTGCCGCTTGGTGGGCAGAACCTGATCGAGCCGGCAGCGCTGGGCAAACCGGTGCTGATCGGGCCGCACACCTTCAATTTTGCGCTGGTCACCGAGCAGGCGATCGAGGCCGGCGGCGCCGCGCTGGTGCTTGACGCCGATGCGCTGATGGCGCAGGCTTCATCGCTGCTGCAGGATGCGGACCGTCTGGCGCAGATGGGTGCCAGGGCGCTGGCGTTTGCGGCGCAGCACCGTGGCGCCACGCCGCGCACCATAAACGCGATCAGGCCCTTGCTGCCAATCCAGCGTAGGTCGGATTAGCGTAGCGTAATCCGACAACAGTGTTGACTCTGACCATGGTGTTGTCGGGTTACGCGCTTGCGCGCTAACCCGACCTACCGACCTACCCGAATAAAACCGGTAATTCCTGCGAGCGTTTGCGCAAGGCCTGCTTGGCGCCATCGTAATCGGGATAGATCGATTCCACGGTGGCCCAGAAGCGCGGGCTGTGGTTCATTTCCAGCAGGTGCGACAGTTCGTGCGCCACCACGTAGTCGACCAGCGGCAGCGCAAAGTGGATCAGGCGCCAGTTCAGGCGGATCTTGCGCTGCACGGTGCAGCTGCCCCAGCGCGTGCCGGCCGAGGACAGCGACAGCGAGTCGTAGCGCACTCCCAGTTTGGCCGCATACAGGTCCAGCCGCTCTTCGAACAGCTGGCGCGCCTGGTGCTGGAACCAGGCCTTCACTTTTTCCTTCAACTGCTGTTCGGTGCCGGTCGGCGTGACCCACACGTGCAATTCACCGGTGTCGCGCTGGAAGCTGGCGCGGTGGCGCGGCGCCTGGTGCAGCCGCAAGGTAATCTCGCCGCCCAGGTAGGGCAGCACGGCGCCGTCGACCCATGCCACCGGTGGGCGCTGCTGGCGCTGTATCTTGCGCTCGCCCCGTTCCTGCAGTTTGGAGATGATCCAGCCCTGCTTGGCGCGGATGGCGTTGTCGATTTCAGCCAGGGTGACGCGCTTGGGCGCCGTCACGCGCAGGCCATTGTCGTCGATCATGAAGCCGATCGAGCGGCGCGTCGAGCGGCGCAGGGCGAATTCGAGCAGGTGTGGACCGAGCTGCAGCTGGCGCAGCGGCGGGCCGTCAGCGGTGCGTGGTGGCGAAGGCAGGGGAGGTGGGGCAGGCACGGCAATCGGAGGCAGCTGGACCACGATCGGTGGCGCCACGGGCAACGCCGGCGGCGCCACGGGGCGCGCCACCGCGGGCGTGCTGGTCGAGACGTCATGCGCGAACAGATCCAGTTGCTGGTCGCCGACCCTGATGGTCTTCATCTGCTCACGCAGTGTCGGCTCCTGGATGACCGCGCTGATGCCGTCTAGCCAGCGTTGTAGGCGTGAGGCGAAATGACGCGCATTTCTGATTCTATCCAATTTTCCACCTGTTGCATCATGCTGTCCGGGGTTTGCCCTTCCGGCGAAATCGGTTTGCCTATCGAGACCGTGATGACACCCGGCCGCTTGAGAAATGACTGCTTGGGCCAGCACTCGCCCGAGTTATGGGCGATCGGCACCACTACCGCGCCGGTGGCAATCGCCAGGCGCGTGCCGCCGCTCTTGTACTTGCCCGTCTGGCCGACCGGGATACGGGTACCTTCGGGGAACATGATAATCCATTGGCCATCGGCGAGGCGGCGTTTTCCGTGTGCGACCACGCTCTTGAAGGCGTGCTTGCCCTGCTTGCGGTCAATCGGGATCATGCGCAGCAGCGCCATGGCCCAGCCGAAAAACGGAATGTACAGGATTTCCTTCTTGAATACATACACCAGCGGGCGCGGCAGGCTGGGCAGCAGGAAGATGGTTTCCCAGGCCGACTGGTGTTTCGATAGCACGATCGCCGGCGCATCGGGGAAGTTCTCGGCGCCCTTGATTTCATAGCGGATGCCGCATATGACCTTGGCGCACCAGATGATGAACACGTTCCAGCGCGAGGTGAACCAATAGCGCTTGTTATAGCTGAATGGCGCGGCAAAGAAGCAGGCACAGGCCCAGACGATGGTCGCCACGATCATGATGACCATGAACAGCAGGGACCTGAGGAACAGGGAAATGGTACGCAAGCGGTTCTCCGGATTAAATACTGAATGCCACGGTGGGCGATGGCGCGGCAACTGCCGGCGCCTTGAGCAGATGGTTGACCACGGCGGCCAGGTCGGCGAAGACCTGGGTGCCGGGAGGCAGGCCACCGGTTTCATTGGTGCTTGCGCCCTTGCCGGTCAGGACCAGGTAGGGCACGCAGCCGCCAATGAAGCCGGCCTGCAGGTCGCGCAGCGAGTCGCCGACGGTCGGCACGCCTTTCAGGCTGGTGTTGTAGCGCTGCGAAATTTCATGGAACATGCCCGGCTTGGGCTTGCGGCAGTCGCAATTGTCCGCGCCCGCATGCGGGCAGAAGAAAATGGCGTCGATGTCGGCGCCGACCTGCTGCGCCAAGGTATGCATCTTCTGGTGGATTGCGTTGAGCACCGTCATGTCGAAGTATTCGCGCGCGATGCCCGACTGGTTCGAGGCGATCACCACGCGGTAGCCGGCCTGGTTCAGGCGGGCGATCGCTTCGAGCGAGCCGGGTATCGGCAGCCATTCGGCCGGCGACTTGATAAAGTCCGGCGAATCATGATTGATGACGCCATCACGGTCCAGGATAATCAGTTTCATCGCCGGCGCGCCCATTATGCCGCCAGCTTGGAAATGTCGGCCACGCGGTTCATCATGCCATGCAGCGACGACAGCAGGGCCAGGCGGTTGTTGCGCAGTGCGACATCGTCGGCCATTACCATCACGTCGTTGAAGAAGCCGTCGACATCGTCGCGCAGCTGCGCCAGCGTTTGCAAGGTGCCCGTGAAGTCGCCCTGAACAAAGGCCGCATCAACTTGCGGCTGCACGCGCGAGACGGCGGCGGCGAGTTTTTTCTCGGCTTCGTCCTGCAGCAGCGCCACGTTGACGCCGCCAGCGGCGACCTGGCTCACGGCTTCCTCGTTCTTTTTCAGGATATTCGTGATGCGCTTGTTGGCGCTTGCCAGCGAGGCGCTTTCCGGCAGCGCGGCAAAGGCCTTCACGGCATCAAGGCGCTGCACGATATCGTCGAGGCGGTCCGGGTTTTGCGCCACCACCGCTTCGATCTCGTTTGGCGAAAAGCCGCGTTCGCGCAGGATGCCGCGCAGGCGCTCGAGCATGAAGACGGTGACGTCCGCCACCGGGTCCCTGAAGCCGGGAATGGCCGCAAATTGCGCGGCGGCGTCCGCCAGCAAGCCCTGGATCGACAGCGGCAGGCGTTTTTCCAGCAGCATGCGCAGCACGCCCAGCGCATGGCGGCGCAGCGCGAACGGGTCCTTGTCGCCGGTCGGTGCCAGGCCGATAGACCAGATGCCGACCAGGGTTTCAAGCTTGTCGGCCAGCGCCACTGCCGTGCCGGTGGCGGTCGACGGCAGCGCGTCGCCGGCAAAGCGCGGCTGGTAGTGCTCGGAGGCGGCCAGCGCCACTTCTTCCGGTTCGCCGTCATGGCGCGCGTAATAGGTGCCCATGATGCCTTGCAGCTCGGGGAATTCGCCGACCATGTCGGTCAGGAGATCGGCCTTGGCCAGGCGCGCGCCACGTTTTGCCAGGTCCACGTCGCCACCCAATTTTGAGGCAATCGCGCCGGCGATCGCCGTCACGCGCTCTGTGCGCGCAGCCTGCGTGCCCAGCTTGTTGTGATACACCACATTGGCCAGCAGCGGCAAACGCGATTCCAATGTTTTTTTCTTGTCCTGCTCGAAGAAGAACTTGGCGTCGGACAGGCGCGGGCGTACCACGCGCTCATTGCCGCCGATAATGTGCTCGGGCGTGTCGGTGGCAATATTCGAGACGATCAAAAAGCGCGAACGCAGCTTGCCTTCGCTGTCGGTCAGGGCAAAGTATTTCTGGTTGGTCTGCATGGTGAGGATCAGGCATTCCTGCGGCACGGCCAGGAATTCTTCCTCGAAATGGCATTCGTAGACCACCGGCCATTCGACCAGGGCGCTCACTTCGTCAAGCAGGGACTCGGGCATCAGGACTTGATCCGCGCCGGCTTTTTCCAGCAACTGAGCGCGGATGGTGGCCTTGCGCTCTTCCACGCTGGCGATCACGCTGGCGTCGAGGATCAGGCTGGCCGCATAGTTTTCCGCGTGCTTGATGATGATCGGCTGGCCGTCGGTCAGGAAGCGGTGGCCCAGCGTTTCGCGGCCGGCCGTCAAGCCCAGCAGGGTCAAGGGCAGCACATTGATGCCGTGCAGGGCGATCAGGCTGTGGGCCGGGCGCACGAATTGCACGGTGCTGCCATCCGGACGCTGGTAACTCATCAGTTTTGGAATCGGCAGCTTGGCCGCCGAGTCAAGCAGCGCAGCCTGCGCGCCGGTGGCCAGCAGGCTGCCCGGCGCCGTATGGGTGTAGAAGAAGCTTTCGGCCTTGCCGTCGACGGCGCGTTCCAGGTCCGCTACCGTCAGGTCGGGGAAGCCCAGGGCCGCGAGTTTCTTGGCCAGCGGCGCGGTGCCGTTGCCGTTCGCGTCCAGCGCGACCGACACCGGCAGCACTTTTTCGCGGATCGATTTGTCGGGCGACACTTCGCGCACATTGGTGATGGAGACGGCCAGGCGGCGCGGCGAGGCGTAGCTGGTGGCGACGCTGTCGCTTTCCAGGAAGTCGCGCGACTTGAGGCCGTTGACGATGCCGGCGGCAAAGGCGGCGCCCAGCTTGGCCAGCGCTTTCGGCGGCAGTTCTTCGGTCAGCAGTTCGATAAGCAGTGTTTGGTTCATGGTGTTCTTGTCTGGTACGGCGTCAAATTAGGCTGCAGGGGCAGCTTGTTCTTGTGCTGGCAGCATCGGGAAGCCGAGGCGTTCGCGCGAATCGTAGTAGGCCTGTGCGACCAGGCGCGACAGGGTGCGCACGCGGCCGATATAGGCCGCGCGTTCGGTCACCGAGATGGCGCCGCGCGCGTCCAGCATATTGAAGCTGTGCGAGGCCTTCATGATTTTTTCGTAGGCCGGCAGGGTCAGTTGCAGCTCGATCAGGCGCTTCGCTTCCGCTTCATAGTTGCCGAACTGTTCGAACAGCAGCTCGGTATTGGCGTGCTCGAAGTTGTAGGTTGATTGTTCCACTTCGTTCTGATGGAACACGTCGCCGTAGGTCAGCTTCTTGGTGGTACCGTTTTCTTCCCACTCGGTCCAGACCAGGTCGTAGACGTTTTCGACGCCCTGCAGATACATTGCCAGGCGTTCGATGCCGTAGGTGATTTCGCCCAGCACCGGCTTGCAATCGAGGCCGCCGACTTGCTGGAAGTAGGTGAACTGCGTCACTTCCATGCCGTTCAGCCAGACTTCCCAGCCCAGGCCCCAGGCGCCCAGGGTCGGGCTTTCCCAGTCGTCTTCGACAAAGCGGACGTCATTCTGCTTCAGGTCCAGGCCCAGCGCTGACAGTGAACCCAGATACAGGTCGAGGATGTTTTCCGGCGCCGGCTTCAATACCACCTGATACTGGTAGTAGTGCTGCATGCGGTTCGGGTTTTCGCCATAGCGGCCATCTTTCGGGCGGCGCGACGGCTGCACATACGCGGCGCGCCAGGGTTCCGGACCGATCGCGCGCAGGAAGGTGCCGGTGTGGAAGGTACCGGCGCCCACTTCCATGTCGTAGGGCTGGAGCAGGGCGCAACCCTGCTTGTCCCAATAGGTTTGCAAGGTCAGGATAATTTGTTGAAATGTGAGCATCGTATGAGTTCGCCGCGCGACAGGCTGCGCTTTGTTAAGGTTTGCTTGAAGCCCGGATGGCTGTGCTGCAATGCAGGCAGCCATCCGGGCCGGGGTTTTGCTAATTTTAGCGGGTTTTATGACGCTACTGTGACTCTTGTGTCAATTCGCCTTGGCGCCAGCCTTGCGGGCGCGGCGGCCCAGCAGGAAGGCAGCGAGCAAGGCCAGCGCGTTCAGGGCCAGCATCAGCTTGTTGCCGTACAAGATATACGGCGTCATGCCGCCCATGCCTTGCACGGTGGCCGCCAGCGTACCTTGCTGCTCCGGCGGCAGCAACTGGCGTACCACGCCCTTGCCGTCGATGACGGCGGTGGCGCCGGTATTGGTTGCGCGCAGCATCGGCCGGCCCGTCTCCAGGCTGCGCATCTGCGAAATCTGCAAGTGCTGCGGAATCGCGATCGAGTCGCCGAACCAGGCCAGGTTCGAGATATTGAGCAGCACCGACGCCGACTGCTTGCCATGGCGGTGGGCATTGGCCAACTGGCCGGCGATCTCTTCGCCAAACAGGTCTTCGTAGCAGATATTGGGCAGCACCAGCTGGTCGCGTACCTGCAACGGCGGCTGCACGCGCGCGCCACGGCCCATGTCGCCCAGCGGAATGGCCATCATGGCGACAAACCAGTGCAGGCCTGGCGGCACGAATTCGCCGAACGGCACCAGGTGGTGCTTGCGGTACTGGTAGTAGGGACCAGGTGCGCTGTTGGGCATGATGCCGACGGCGGCATTATAAAAGCGCCGCTCTTCGTCAAGCACCGGCATGCCGACCAGCAGCGTGCTGCCGGTCTGCTGCGCATAGGCGCCCAGGCCTTCCAAGTAGCCGTCCGGCAGTTGCTGCGGCAATACCGTGACGGCCGTTTCCGGCGTGGCAATCAGGTCGGCCGGCGCGCTGGTGATCGCCTGCTGGTACATCCGCAGGGCACCCAGCACGAAAGCAGGATCGAATTTCTGCTGCTGCGGCACATTGCCCTGCAACAGGCGCACCGTGATCGGGCGGCCTACCGCATGGGTCCAGTCGACGTGGCGCAGGCCGATGCCGGCGCCATACAGCACCAGCACGCCAGCCAGGGCGGCCCAGCGCGTGCGCGGCAGCGGATGCGTCAGCAGCAGCAGGGCGCCGGCTGACAGCGCCGCCAGCCAGCCCAGGCCATACGAACCGATAATCGGCGCAAAGCCGCCCAGCGGGCTGGCGTTGTGGGCGTAGCCGGTAGCGAGCCACGGAAAACCCGTAAACAGCCAGCCGCGTGTCCATTCGAACAGGGTCCACAGGGTAGGTAACACCAATAGTGTCATGGCCGGCAGCGACAACACCCAGCGGCGGCGCAGCCAGGCGGCCGCACCCATCGCCAGCGCTACATAGATGCC
Source organism: Janthinobacterium sp. 1L-D-8-B-C4 (assembly GCF_057291295.1). Taxonomy (NCBI): domain Bacteria; kingdom Pseudomonadati; phylum Pseudomonadota; class Betaproteobacteria; order Burkholderiales; family Oxalobacteraceae; genus Janthinobacterium; species Janthinobacterium sp. 1L-D-8-B-C4. The sequence goes on along the minus strand of NZ_JBXAVX010000004.1, from coordinate 36,542 downwards.
CATCAGCAGCGCCAGCAGCGCCACGGCGATGGCGGCCAGCGGCGCTGCCATGTCGCCATAGCGGTGCATCGAGATATACAGCCAGTGGGTGCCGGCGCCGCACCAGCCGAAGCTGTAGGCCCAGCCGATGCGCGCGCTGCTTTTGATGTCAGTCGCGCGCAGCACCTGGTAGAACAGCACGGCCAGGCTGATGATTTGCAGCGGCCAGTAGCCGAAAGGGGCGAAAGCCAGCACCGCCACCGCGCCGGCGATGGCGGCGATCAGCATGCGTGAACCCGTGCTGCGGGGCGGCTTGGCGGCGGCGTTGGGATCAACGCGTCGGAAACGCATTTACAGCACGCGCATGTCAGAGTTCCAGTTCAGGCACGGCGGGCAGGCGCTCGACCAGCAGCACATGCACCTGGCGCGCATCGGCACGCAGCACCTCGAAGCGCAAATCGCCCAGGTCGAAGATATCGCCCTTGTGCGCCATGCGGCCCAGGTGCTTGGAGACCAGGCCGCCGATGGTGTCGACATCGTCATCGAGCAAGCGGCAACCGAGTTCCTGGTTGAACTGGGCGATCTCGGTCAGTGCCTTGACGCGCCAGCGCGGGCCGAACTGGCCTTCCTTGAGCGACAGGATATTGTCCTCGGCTTCATCGAAGTCGTATTCGTCCTCGATATCGCCGACGATCTGTTCGAGCACGTCTTCGATGGTGATCAGGCCGGCCACGCCGCTGTATTCATCGACCACGATGGCCATGTGATTGTGGTTGGCGCGGAAGTCGCGCAGCAGCACATTCAGGCGTTTCGATTCGGGGATGAAAATGGCGGGGCGCAGCATCTCGCGCACGTCGAAGGACTCTTCTGCGTAATAGCGCAGCAGGTCTTTCGCCAGCAGGATGCCGATGACCTTGTCGCGTTCGCCTTCGATCGCGGGAAAGCGCGAGTGGGCGGTCGACAGGACTTCCGGCATCCATTCCTCGATCGGCTTGCTGATGTCGATGACATCCATTTGCGAACGGGGAATCATGATGTCGCGCGCACAGAGATCCGACACCTGGAACACGCCTTCGATCATCGACAGGGCGTCGGCGTCGATCAGCTTGCGTTCGTGCGCATCGTGCAGAACCTCGAGCAATTCCGCTCGGTTCTCTGGCTCGGGGGAAATGAGTGCGGTCAGGCGTTCAAACAGTGACCGGTGGGGCTTGACGTCAGTTCTGACGCCACTAGGATGCTCGGGCATAGGAGGCGTGAGCCGTTGTTGCGAAGGGGTACAGGATACACCAAAAGCGGGGCGTTACCGCAATTACCCGCTTTTGATGTGAATTTACTACGCTTTTTGCCGACGTTTCAGCCGGCCGCTCCCAGCACGCGCAGGCGCAAGGCTGCTACCTCGGCCAGCCAGTCCTCGTGGTGTTCGCTTTCCTGCCACAGCTGGCGCAGCTCCGACGAGTCCGACACGATGCGCTCGAACGCCAGGCGCGCCTTGTCCAGCAGCGGCGGCGTGATTTTCTTCTTGCAGGCGGCCACCCATTCGTCCACCTCTTCGGTAGCCGGATCCGGTTCGCCCGGTCTGCCGGCCAGGCGCGCAATCACCTCCAGCGCGGCCAGCGCTTCGGCGGCGAATGGCGCTTCCAGTTCTTCTTCGGTGCTGTCGATCACGTTGTCAAGCGTGGTCTCGACCAGTTCCAGGGTTTTATATTTCTGCAGGTCCTGCGCCCAATCCATGGCGTAGTCGTTGCCGAAGGCGTCCAGTGCCCAGGTGCCCATAGTTGTCCTTGCGTAGTTGTGCGATGGCGCTATTGTGGCATGCCGCAGCTGCTGGCCACCACCTGTTCGCGCAGCCAGCGCAAACCCGCATCGTGCTCGCTGCGCGGATGCCAGGCCAGCGACAGGTCCAGCGCCGGCACGCTCAATGGCAAATCAAACGTGTCGAGCTGGCCTTCAAAGCGCTCCAGGAAGCGTGACGGCAGCGTGCAGACCAGATCGGTTGCCGCCAGCATCGGCGGCACCAGGTTGTACTGGGCCACGGCGATAGGTACGCTGCGCGTGCGGCCTTGCTGCGCCAGTTGTTCATCCATGAAAGCATGGAAGCTGCCATTGGTCGAGACGACGATATGGCGCAGCGCGCAATAGCTGTCCAGGTCCAGCGGCACGGTGCCGCGCGGATGGCCCTTGCGCTGCGCCATGCGGTGCTCGACCAGCAGCACCGGGCTCTTGTGCAGGGTGGCGGGGACGAAGCGGCTGCCACCGACCAGCAGGTCGATTTCACCGCGTTCCATCTGCTCGGCCAGCTGTGCCGGTTCGGGCGTGCGGAAGGCCAGCTTCAAGCCTGGTCCGCCGATCGCCGCCACCTGTTGCACCACCGGCAGCATCAGCATCAGCACGGCGTTGTCGTTGCCGGCGATATGAAAGGTGCGTTCGGCCGTGCGCGGATCGAACGGCGGCGCATCGCGGCGTACGGCCTGCCCCAGCATCGCCAGCGCCGTACGTAGCGGCGCCTGCAACTGAAGCGCGCGCGGCGTGGCCAGCATGCCGCGCCCGGAATCGGCCGGCACCAGCAGGGCGTCATCGAACAGAATGCGCAGGCGGGCCAGCTGGGCCGACATGGCGGGCTGGCTCAGGTGCAAGCGGGCGGCCGCGCGCGTCACGTGTTTTTCTTCCAGCAGCACGTCGAGCGATACCAGCAGGGGCAGGTCGACACCACGAATATCCAGCATTTGGATGGTTCCAATTCAAATAATCAATTTCATTTATGCATCGGAAAGGAGTCTACTGCCGTATCACCATTTTTGAAAGAGATTCCATGTTCGCCATCAACCCCCTGGCCGCGCTGCTTGCCGGCCTGACGTTATCCCATGCGGCGCTGGCCGCCGCGCCATTTGACCAGACGCCGGCGCCCGGCATCTATCGCATGATGCTGGGCCAGTTCCAGGTCACGGCCCTGTCCGACGGCACCGTCACCATTCCGCTCGACAAGCTGCTGACCGAAATCGAGCCGGCCACACTGGCCGCCAGCCTGCGCGAGGCGCACTTGCGGCCGATGGCGGAAACCTCGATCAATGCCTTCCTGATCAATACTGGCAAGCAGCTGGTGCTGGTCGATACGGGCGCGGGCGACCTGTTCGGGCTGCCGATGGGCGCGCAGGCGGGCCGCTTGCAGCGCAGCCTGCGCAATGCCGGCTATGCGCCCGAACAGATCGACGCGGTGCTGCTCACGCATATCCATGCCGACCATTCGGGCGGCCTGTCGCACAATGGCCAGCGGCTGTTCCCGAATGCGCAAGTGTATGTGGACCGGCACGACAGCGACTTCTGGCTGAACCGGGCCAACCAGGCCGGTGCCGCCGAAGGCCAGCGCCACGGTTTTGACGAGGCGCAGGCCATGCTGGCGCCGTATGTGGCGGCCGGCAAGCTGACCCCGTTCCAGGACGGTGCCGAGATCGTGCCCGGCATCCGCGCGGTGGCGGCCCATGGCCATACGCCGGGCCACAGCTACTATGCGGTGGAAAGCGGCGGGCAGAAACTGCTGCTGCTCGGTGACATGCTGCATGCGGGTACGGTGCAGTTTCCGCATCCCGGCACCACCATCCGTTTCGATGTCGATGCGGCAGCGGCGAAAACGCAGCGCGCCGGCGAGATGGCCCATGCGGCGAAAAACGGTTACTGGGTCGGCGCGGCGCACCTGAGCTTTCCAGGTATCGGCCATATCGTCAAGGAGTACAAGGGCGATGGCTACCGCTGGCTGCCGGCCAATTACAGCGCGTGGTGATGGCGTAAAAAAGCCGGCGTGAGCCAGCTTTGCGATTACTTCTGGTCCGCGTACGGGTCGGCGATGCCGAGTTTGGCCAGTATCTCGGTTTCCAGAGCCTCCATCTCGGTTGCTTCTTCGTCATCCATGTGATCGTAGCCTTGCGCATGCAGCACGCCGTGCACGATCAGGTGGGCCGTGTGTTCTTCCACGCTTTTCTGCTGTTCCGCCGCTTCCTTTTCCAGCACGTCGGTGCACAGGATGATGTCGGCACGGGTCGGTTCGTCGTCATCAAGCGCTTCGCCTTCGTTGTAGGCAAACGTCAGCACATTGGTGGCGTAGTCTTTTTCGCGGTAGTCGCGGTTGAGAATCCGGCCCTCTTCCGCATCGACAAAGCGTATCGTCAGTTCCGCCGGTGCCAGCAGGGCCGCCTGCACCCAGCGCCGGATTTTCGGGCGCGTGATCAGGGTGGCGAGGCGCGCATCCGGGTATTGCACGGACAAGGACAGTTTATTTTTTTCGGACATTTTTGGCGGCAGCTGGTTTCAATAAAGGCACGATGGCGGCGTCGGTATCGGCCGCCTGCGCCGTTTCATAGGCGTCGACAATGCGCGCGACCAGCGGGTGGCGCACCACGTCGGTGCTGTTAAATTGCGTGAAGCCGATGCCTCGCACGTCTTTCAGGACCTGCACGGCGTCGATCAGGCCGCTCTTCTGGCTTTTTTGCAGGTCGATCTGGGTCACGTCGCCCGTCACCACGGCCTTGCTGCCAAAGCCGATGCGGGTCAGGAACATCTTCATCTGTTCGACGGTGGTGTTCTGCGCTTCATCGAGAATCACGAAGGCGTGGTTCAGGGTGCGTCCACGCATATAGGCCAGCGGGGCGATCTCGATCACCTGTTTTTCAAACAGTTTTTGCGTGCGGTCAAAGCCCAGCAGATCGTACAGCGCGTCGTACAGCGGACGCAGGTAAGGATCGACCTTTTGCGCCAGGTCGCCCGGCAAAAAGCCCAGGCGCTCGCCCGCTTCGACGGCCGGGCGCGTCAGGATGATGCGCTTGACGGCGTCGCGTTCGAGCGCGTCGACCGCGCAGGCGACGGCCAGGTAGGTCTTGCCGGTGCCGGCCGGACCGACGCCAAAGCTGATGTCGTGTTCCAGGATGCTGCGCAGGTAGGCGATCTGGTGCGGCGTGCGCCCGCGCAGGTCGGAGCGGCGTGTTTTCAGCACCGGGCTGGCGATATCGGGTTCGACAAAGGTCGACGCCAGCGCGTCGGCCTGGTGCGCATGGTGTTCGGACGCGGCCGACAGGCCGGCGCGCTGTTCCACCAGGGCCAGCTGCACTTCTTCCAGCGGCACGACCTTGTTGGCGATGGCGTAGAACTGTTCCAGGATTTCCACGGCGCGTTCGGCGTTGCTGCCGCCGACGATAAATTTTTCGCCGCGGCGGAAGATCGTCACGTCGAGCGCGGCGGAAATCTGGCGCAGGTTTTCATCGAGCGGCCCGCACAAATGCGCCAGGCGCGTGTTGTCGAGCGGCTCGGGAATGAAGTAATGCGGCTGGATCGGGGCTTTGGTTTTCAACTGGCTCTTTTCAATGCGGTGGCGCCGGCGACAAGTTCGCCGCGCAGGGTGTAGGAATGGCTCTCGGTGATGCGCACTTCGACCAGCTGGCCGATCAGGTGCAGCCCATCGGGGCCGGCGTCGAAATTGACCACGCGGTTGTTCTCGGTGCGCCCTTGCAGTTCACGATCAATCGTGTCCTTCTTCGAACGCCCTTCGACCAGGATGGTCTGCACGCTGCCGACCATGGCCAGGCTGTACTTGCGCGTGTTGGCGTCGATTGCCGCCTGCAGCTGCTGCAGGCGCGCCAGTTTCACTTCGTGCGGCGTGTCGTCTTCCAGGTTGGCGGCCGGCGTGCCGGGGCGCTTGCTGAAGATGAAGCTGTAGCTGTTGTCGAAACCAACATCCGCGATCAGCTTCATCATGGCGTCAAAATCAGCCTGCGTCTCGCCCGGGAAGCCGACGATGAAGTCCGACGAAATCGCCATGTTCGGGCGCACCGCGCGGATGCGGCGGATGATGGACTTGTATTCCAGGCCCGTGTAGCCGCGCTTCATGGCGCCGAGGATTTTATCCGAGCCGTGCTGGGCCGGCAGGTACAGATGGTCGACCAGCTGCGGGATTTTTGCGTAGGCCTCGATCAGGCGCTGCGTGAATTCCTTCGGATGGCTGGTAACGAAGCGCATGCGCGCGATGCCGGGGATGTCGGCCACGTATTCGAGCAGCAGCGCGAAGTCGGCGATCTCGCCGCCTTCCATCACGCCTCGATACGCGTTCACGTTCTGGCCAAGCAGCGTGATTTCCTTGACGCCTTGGGCCGCCAGGCCGGCCACTTCCGTCAGCACGTCTTCGAAGCGGCGCGACACTTCCTCGCCGCGCGTGTACGGCACCACGCAGTAACTGCAGTATTTGCTGCAGCCTTCCATGATGGAGACAAACGCCGAAGCGCCGTCGACCTTGGCCGGCGGCATATGATCAAATTTTTCGATTTCCGGAAAGCTGATGTCGACCTGCGCGGCGCCACTGGAGCGGCGCAGTTCCATCATCTGCGGCAGGCGGTGCAAGGTTTGCGGGCCGAATACCATGTCGACATACGGCGCGCGCTTGACGATGGCGTCGCCTTCCTGCGACGCCACGCAGCCGCCCACGCCGATCAGCAGGTGCGGCTTGGCCAGCTTCAGCTCGCGCAGTCGGCCCAGGTCGGAGAACACTTTTTCCTGCGCCTTTTCGCGCACCGAGCAGGTATTGAGCAGGATCACGTCGGCGTCTTCCGGCGTATCGGTACGCACCAGGCCATCGGAGGCGCCCAGCACGTCGGCCATCTTGTCCGAGTCGTACTCGTTCATCTGGCAGCCGAAGGTTTTAATGAATACTTTTTTCTGCATGGGGTCAGGCTCTAGCGGTAATGGGTGCGGGGGTGGATGCTGCGCAGGGCGGCGAGGGCGCCGATACGGCGCGGGCCGGTCGATGCGGAGGCAGGCATGCTGCGGTCAGGCGGTAGTTTAACGTAAATTGCCGCGCCGGGCCATGGCGCGCTTGCTCGCAGGCTGCGACCATTACTTGGGTGCAAAGGCAACCATTGCCGTGCATCACCATTGATTTGTAACAAGTTGCTGCAAAGCCTAGTGTGCGGCCTGTTCGCATCCTAATGTGTTGAAATGGCATCGTTGCAAAGGCAACCAGCAGCTTGATTGATATTTAACAATCGTGGAGGTTGCGTTGCGCACGAGCGCTGGCTGTTTGAACTAGTATATTGCCTTATATGCAATTCATTCGGTTTATCGAGTGTAGGGGATTGAGGGGAGGGAAGGGCTGGGGCCGCGTTCTTTTGAAACACTCTAAGCCAGCCTTAAGTTCAGATCGGCATTATTTTCAACATTCACCAGACGAGGAAAAATCATGGCACATCATGCACTGGCATCTCAAGAAAGCTACAACCCCAACCACCTGCTCGACATTTTGCTGAGTAAGATGCAGCTGAAAAACGATGCAGCCTTGTCGCGTCTGCTGGAAGTCGCGCCACCGGTCATCAGCAAGATCCGCCACCACCGCTTGCCGGTCGGCGCCTCGCTGCTGATCCGCATGCACGAAGTGACGGGCATGAGCATCCGTGACCTGCGCGACCTGATGGGCGACCGCCGGACCAAGTACCGCCTGTCGGATGCCCAGGGCCGTCCAAAAGCGGAAGAGCGCGGTGATGCGAAAGAATCGAATTACGCGCATCACTGATGTGGCGCCCGGGCGCTGACCGTGCCGCTTGCATCGCTGCAGGCGGCCACGCTCAAGCGGTTGGCGGGCAGGGCATGTATTTGCAGTCTATATAACGGCTTTCGCCTTGCGGCGCGGGCCGTTTGCGTTTCTGCTCCTGACTGATCAGCCTGCCTGGCTCAACAATGCGGCGGTGATTTCGTCATAGCGCAGTTCAGTTTCGCGGAACAGCTGCAGATACGTTTCTTCCGACAGCCCCAGCGCGTTCCATGCCACCAGCGACACGTGCGGCACCATGTCGTCGCCGGCCTGCGCCAAGTCCAGCGCGCAAACGATGGCGTTGGCCACATGGATCAGCGAGGCCAGGAAACCTGCTCCCGGCGCTTCCGGCGTCGGATAGTTGCCAATCGCCACGCGCATGGTGTCGGAAAAATTCCAGCGTTCGGCCAGCGCCACGCCCGCCTGCACATGGTCGACGCCCAGCACCGTGCGCTCTGCCTCGAGCACGGTGCTGTCGTGTTCGGCGCGCCAGGCGATTACTTGCGCATAGTGTTCCGGAAAACTCGATACCAGCACCAGGCGGCCGATATTGTGCAGCAGCCCCGCCGTGAAGGCGTAATCCTGGTTGAAGCGGATCTGCCGCGCCAGCACCTTGGCGCAGGCGGCCGTGGCCACCGAGTGGCGCCAGAACTCCTTGTCATCAAAACCCGCGCAGCGTCCTTCCGGAAAGCAGCCCGTGATGGCGGCCGACATGATCAGGCTGCGCGTGGTCTGGAAGCCCAGGTAGGTAATCGCCTGCTGGATGGTGGTTGCCTTCACCTGCAGGCCGTATTGCGACGAGTTCGCCAGGCGCAGAGTCTTGGCCGTCAGCGCCTGGTCATACGACACTTTTTTCGCCAGCACGGAAATATCGACGTCTTCCTGGTCTATGCTGTTGAGCAATTCCATCACCACCACCGGCAGCGAAGGCAGGTCGTCGAGGTGGGCCACGATATCGTGGGCCGTCAGCTGGGCCTGGCCGGGGGTCATGCCGGCCCTCCCTGGCCCAGGCGGTAGCTGCTGACATAGCTGTGCAGCATGCTGGTGGCGGCCTCATCGGGGTTGTCGGGGTCGTATTTGCGGAACAGATAGTCCAGCCGCGCACGGTGCGCTTCCTGCTGCCTTGCCTGCTCTTCCGGCGACATCGCCGGCGCGGCGATCGGCAGCATGTCGATGTTGTGGCGCGGCATCAGCGACAGCGTGTTTTCCGTCAGTACCGCGCCTTGCGGCAACAAGACCTGCCCGTGCGCATCGAGCAGCACATCGGACAAGATCATGCCCGGAAGCACCTGCTCCAAGGGTAAATATTGATGCGTGACCGCCATGACGACTCCTTCAATGATGCACGATATTACCATTGCCGTGGCGCAATGAACCCATTGTCGTATCAGTTGAATCTGCGGCAATACGGCGTAACGGACGGGTTTGCGCCAAATCCCGCTTATTCTTGCCAATCTGCAGGCCATACCGTACATTTCACGGTGAGCCGACGTCTTCAAGGCCGCGCCGCGGACCGCCAGACAAGGCCCTGGGAGTGTTGTTTGATGGTAAGTATCCAAGTCCGGCTGACCTTGCTTTTCATCGTGATCGTTACCGTGGTGCTCGGCATTTCCGGCAGTTATACCCAATATACTCTCAGCAAGGAACTCGAAGCCGGCAGTACCCGCCTGCGCAGCGGCGTGCTCACGCGCTTGCAGACCAGCTTGCCATCGGCCCTGTGGGACCTCGACAAATCCAAGGTCGACAGCATCGTCGCGGCCGAAATGCTGCCGCCGGAACTGGTCGGCATCCGCGTCTATGATGCTTCAGTGGGGCTGTTCGCCGGCGAAATGCGCGACGCCAACGGTGCGCTGGCGCCTTTGGCGACCGACGGCGCCATGACCGGCACGGCGATCGAGGCGCCACTGGTGTTTCGCGACGCGGTGGCCGCCGCCAGCGGCGGCACGCCGGTGATCGTCGGCAAGGTGATCGTCAATTTCAGCCGCGAGCAGATCGATGCATCGCTGCGCAGCGAAGTGCGGCGCAAGGTGATCGAAGTGCTGCTGCTCGACGTGATCCTGGTCGCTGCGCTGGGCCTGAGCCTGCGCATCATCTTCGGCCCGCTGCGCCAGTTGCGAGACGGCCTGGTCGACCTGGCCACCCGCGGCAGCGACGAGGTCGAGGAATTGCCGGATAGCCGGCGCGACGAACTGGGCGACGTGATCCGCGGCTTCAATGCGGTGCAGCGCAAACTGAAATCGATCATCGAGCGCACGCGCCAGGCGGAAGACGCGGCGCGCCGCTCGCAGCAGGAGACGGCGCAGGCAATGGAAGATTTGCGCCGCGCGCAGGAATCCCTGCTGCAGTCCGAACGGCTGGCCTCGCTGGGCAGCCTGGTGGCGGGCGTGGCCCATGAAATCAATACGCCGGTCGGCATCGCGCTGACCAGCGCCTCGGTGCTGAAGGAGGCGACCGACAATATCAGCGCGGCGGTGGCTGGCGGCGTCATCAGAAAGACCGATATCGTGCGCTATCTGGAAACGGCCAGCGAAAGCGCGCGCCTGATCATGAACAACGCCTACCGCGCCGCCCACCTGATCCACAGTTTCAAGCAGATCGCCGTCGACCAGGTCAGCGAGGCGCGCCGCGCATTCGAATTGCGCGGCTATATCGTCGAAGTGCTGGACAGCCTGCAGCCGACCCTGAAAAAGACCCGCAGCGAAGTCATTATCGACTGCCCGTCCGGCATCGAGTTCGACAGCTACCCCGGCGCGCTGGCGCAGGTGCTGACCAACCTGGTTCTCAATTGCGTCGAACACGCGTTCGACCCCGACACGGCCGGCACCATCCATATCGGCGTGCGCTGCGAGTCCGACTCGATCGCCATGCAGGTGCGCGACAATGGCCGCGGCATCGCGCCCGACCTGCTCGAGCGCGTGTTCGACCCGTTTGTCACCACGCGGCGCGGCCAGGGCGGTACCGGCCTCGGTTTGAATATCGTGTTCAACTTGATTACCAGGCAATTTGGCGGCACCATCACGGTCAGCAGCACGCCGGGCCAGGGCGCCACCTTTCTGTTGCGCCTGCCCCGCGTGACGCCATTGGCGCACAGCAAAGGAGAAGGTCATGGTGATCGGAGCGAATGAACGGCAGGTGGCATTGCTGCGCGGCATTAATGTCGGCCGTGCCAAGCGCGTGGCGATGGCCGACTTGCGCAAGCTGCTCGCTGACCTGGGCTACGGCGAGGTACGCACTGTCCTCAACAGCGGCAACGTGGTGTTTGATGCCGGCAGCGTGCCGCCGGCCACGTCCGCCACGCGCATCGAGGAGGCGCTGGTGTTGAAACTGGGCGTGGCCGCGCGCGTGACGGTATTGTCGGGCAGCCAGTTTTCCGAACTGATGGCGCAAAACTCCCTGGCGCCAGCAGCCGGGGACCCGGCCCGGCTGCTGGCGCTGGTGCTGAACAAGCCGGCCGACGCCACGCGGCTGCAACCCTTGCTGGGCCAGTCCTGGCAGCCTGAAGCGCTGGCCGTGGGCAGCTGGGCTGCGTATGCCTGGTGCCCTGATGGCGTGCTGGCCAGCAAAGTCGTCGCCGCGCTCGGCGTACTGCTGGGCGACGGCGTGACCTCGCGCAACTGGGCCACCATGCAAAAACTCGATGCCTTGTTGAAAGGCCCGGCCACGGCGGCCTGACTTCTTACTTGCCATGACTTCACGCATGACCTTGCGCCGGCGCCGCAAGTACCCTTATCGACCCTGGTCGAATTTTTCCTGCTTGCCGCGCGGTACGCATAGCGCCAGCAAACCCAGGCCGACCAATAGCATCGAATACATGCTTGTCTCCGGCACCGGCCTGATGACGCTGGCCTGCTGCGCCGGCACCGCCGCACCGGCAGCGTGACGTGCGCTGCCGGTCACGCTCCAGTGCCGCGTTGGCGCCGGCGGGCGCGACAGCAGGCGCGCATACGGCAAGTCCGCTTCGCGCCAGGCCTGGGGGGCGGTGATGCGCACGGTGTCATCGCGCATGACGCTGTCCTGCGCTGTGGACCCGACTTGGGCCGGCAGCAAGCCCAGCATGGCCAGCACGGCCGTTCCTGCGAATTCATGCATCTTCATGTTGTTTCCCCTGGCTGCCGGCGGCATCGTGACGCATCCGCAGTGATGGCAGACAATATTAGACCACGAATCGTGATGATTTTTATACTTATATTTGCTTATGGTTACGAAGATTTATTATTTTGATAGCGTTTTCAATACCGTCCGATGCCAAACCGGCTGCCTGCGCTATGGTTGGAAAAACGCTGTTGTTTTTTTGGCGCGCGTGTCAGCAGGAAAACACTATATCGATTAGTATATTGTTCGAGAGACGCCGGATTGACGGCTCCGTGATGACGACTGCGCCTGTGGGAGGGCATGATGGAAACGCTGCAAGCACCTGATACATCCATGCAACTGAATCTCGACGCCATGCGCGCGTCCGCCTATAAAGCCAGTTCGCTGTTGAAGACCATGGGCAATGCCGACCGGCTGATGCTGCTGTGCCAGCTGTCGCATGGCGAGCATTGCGTGAGCGACCTGGAGCAAAAGACCGGCATCGGCCAGCCGACCCTGTCGCAGCAACTGGGCGTGCTGCGCGAAGACATGCTGGTGGCCACGCGCCGCGACGGCAAGCAAATCTATTACCGTGTTGCCAGCCCCGCGGTGCTGGCCGTGCTGCAGGTGCTGTACGCGCAATTTTGCACGCCGCGGCCGCTGTTCAACGACGAAGCGGACTGAAGCAATGCAGATCGCCTGACAGCAGTTCACGCCATGGGCCTCGCTGGCCGGCGGCATGCTGATCGGCCTGGCGGCGGCGATCCTGATCCTGTTCAATGGCCGTATCGCCGGCATCAGCGGCATCGCCGGCGGCCTGCTGCGTCCGCGACCCGGTGACGTCGCCTGGCGCCTGGCCTTCCTGGCCGGCTTGCTGGCCACTCCCTTGCTGTACCGGCTGTTCCAGGCGCTGCCCGAGGCGCGTGTCGAGGCCGGCACGCCGGCGTTGCTGGTGGCCGGCCTGCTGGTGGGCCCCGGTGTGCGCTACGGCGCCGGCTGCACCAGCGGCCACGGCGTATGCGGCCTGTCGCGCTGGTCACTGCGCTCGCTGGCGGCCACCGCCGCTTTCATGGCGGCCGGGTTTGTCACCGTGTATCTGTTGCGCCATCTACCGGGCTGAACCATGAAACTGCTGTTTTCCCTGTTGAGCGGCCTGGTGTTCGGCATCGGCCTGCTGATCTCCGGCATGAGCAATCCGGCCAAGGTACTGGGCTTTCTCGACCTGGCCGGCCACTGGGACCCTTCGCTGGCGCTGGTCATGCTGGGCGCGATACTGGTGGCCATGCCGGCCTTCTGGCTGGCGCGGCGCCGCCGCACGGCCCTGCTCGGCGATACGATGCAGTTGCCCACCGCAAAAAGTATCGACCGCCGCCTGCTGCTGGGCAGCCTGGCTTTCGGCGCCGGCTGGGGCATCGCCGGCTTTTGCCCGGGGCCGGCGCTGGTGTCCTTGCTGGCGGGCGTGCAACAGGCGTGGATATTTGTCGGCGCCATGCTGGCCGGCATGCTGGTGTTCGAAGTGCTGGAACGCCGCAAAGCTGCTCGCACCCCGCCCTGAGACGGTACAATCTGGCGCATTGCCATTTCAAGAAGCCGTAGACCATGAAGAATGTGACTGTCCGTGCCGCCGCGCGCACCGCCCTGCTGTGCGGCGTGCTGGCGCTGTCCGCCTGCGGCTGGCTGAAAAAATCGCCGCCACCAGCCCCGGTGCCGGTGCCGGTGGCCGACAGCTTGCCCAATCCGCAAGTGCTGCTGCTGGGCGAAGTGCACGACAATGCCCGGGGCCACCGCTTGCGCTTCGAGGAATTGCAGCGCAGGGTCGCCGCCGGCTGGCGTCCGGCGATTGCCATGGAACAGTTCGACCGTGAAACCCAGCCCCTGCTCACGCGCGCGGCCCGCGATTGCGCCGACCCCGAGTGCATTATCCGCGTGATGGAACAGCCGCGCTGGGACTGGAGCTTGTACCGCCCCGTGCTGGACCTTGCCATCAGCTACCAGTTGCCGCTGATCGCCGCCAACCTGTCGCGTGCCGATGCTTCGCGCACCGTGCGTGACGGCGTAAAATGGTCGATGACGCCGGCCATGGTGAGCACCTACCTGGCCGCGCCGGTGCCAGCCGATATTGTCGAAGCGCAAAAGAAGGAAATCCAGGACGGCCATTGCGGCATGCTGCCCGACATGATGATAGGCGGCATGGTTGACGCCCAGGTGGCGCGCGATATCTGGATGGCCATGGTGATCCGCGACCAGGCGCCGCGCGGCGTGGTGCTGTTTGCCGGCAATGGCCATGTACGCGCAGATATCGGCGTGCCGCGCTGGCTGAAACTGGCCGACCCGCAACTCAATGTGCGCAGCATCGGCTACCTGGAGCAGGGCGGCAGCAGCTATCCGGGCGCGTTCGACCTGACGCAGACGATGCCGGCGCAGCCACGGCCCGACCCTTGCGCCAAGTTCAAAAAATAAATCTTATTGCTGGACTCTCACCAGCGCACTGACCCGGCTTGCCGTCTCCAGCAGTTTCGGCAAGCTGTGTTCCATCAGTTGGGCCACCGACGGCCCGGCCGTCTGGCCGCTGACATTGATCGCCGCCACGATCTTGCCGCTGCGGTCGAACACGGGCGCGGCCAGCGCGATCAAGCCCTGTTCCAGTTCTTCCTGCACCAGGCACCAGCCCTGGCGGCGCACTTGCGCGATCTCTTCCATCAGCGCCTCGATATCGACTTTCGTCGTCGGCGTGATTTTCAATAGCGCCATTTTCGACAGCCGCGCGCGCAGCGCGTCCGGCGCCAGGCCGGACAGCAATACTCTTCCCATCGAGGTGCAGTAGGCCGGCAGGCGGCTGCCGATGCCCAGGTTGATCGACATGGTGCGATGCGCCGACAGGCGCACCACATACACGATATCGTCGCCGTCGAGCACGGTGGCCGAACACGACTGGCGCAGCGCCTGCATCAATTCCTCCAGCAGCGGCTGGGCCTGGGTCCATACCGGCAACGATGACAGATAGGCGTAGCCGAGGTCGAGCACCTTCGGCGTCAGGCGAAACAGCCTGCCGTCCGCTTCCACATAACCGAGTTGCAGCAGGGTCAGCAGGATGCGCCGCGCGCCGGCCCGCGTCAGCTGCGCCCGTTCGGCCACTTCGCTCAGGGTTTGCTGGGGCGCCTCCGCGCCAAAGCTGCGCAGCACGGCCAGACCACGCGCGAACGATTGCACATAACTGTCGCCGGGACGCGGGGTTTCTTCAGTGGAAATATCGGCCGGGGCCAGGGCGGTGCTGCGCTCGTTCATAAGCATTCCAGTGGATCAAGGTGGCAATTATAGCCATGCCGCTTGCACGAACGGCAAATTGACAAGCACGGCGAACAGGCATATTCTCACGAATAAGTTCTAAATACGAATACTTGTTCGCTTAAAGAACAAATTTCACGGATTCCAGACAAGGAGACAGCGCATGATCGATAAACTCCGTACCAGCGTGCTTGAAGCGCTGGCCGATATCCACGACGGCGCCACCGTCATGATTGGCGGCTTCGGCGGCGCCGGCCAGCCAGCCGAGCTGATCGATGGCCTGATCGCCCATGGCGCGCGCGACCTCGTCATCGTCAACAACAATGCCGGCAATGGTGATACGGGCCTGGCGGCGCTGCTGAAAAATGGCCAGGTGCGCAAGATCATCTGCTCGTTTCCGCGCCAGGCTGATTCACACGTGTTCGACGGCCTGTACCGCGCCGGCAAGCTGGAACTGGAACTTGTGCCGCAAGGAAACCTGGCCGAGCGCATCCGCGCCGCCGGTGCCGGCATCGGCGGCTTTTTCACGCCCACCGGCTATGGCACCGACTTGGCCAAGGGCAAGGAAACGCGCGAGATCGACGGGCGCATGTATGTGTTCGAGTCGCCGATCCACGCCGACTTTGCGCTGATCAAGGCCGAGCAGGGCGACCGCTGGGGCAACCTTACCTACCGCAAGACGGCGCGCAACTTCGGCCCCATCATGGCCATGGCCGCCAAGGTCAGCATCGCTTCCGTGCACGAGGTGGCAGAACTGGGCGCAATCGACCCCGAGCACGTGATCACGCCGGGCCTGTTCGTGCAGCGCATCGTGCAAGTGCCGCGCACCGCCACCGGCCCGGCCGGTTTCAAAGCTTCCTGAAAGAGAACACCATGAACAAATGGAATCGAGACCAGATGGCGGCCCGCGTGGCAGCCGACATCCATGAAGGCTCCGTGGTCAACCTTGGCATCGGCTTGCCGACCCTGGTGGCCAACCACCTGCCGGCTGGCGCCGAAATCATCCTGCACAGCGAAAACGGCGTGATCGGCATGGGCCCGGCGCCCGCGCCCGGCGACGAAGACTACGACCTGATCAACGCGGGCAAGCAGCCCGTCACCCTGCTGCCAGGCGGCAGCTATTTTCACCATGCCGACAGCTTTGCCATGATGCGCGGCGGCCACCTCGACATCTGCGTGCTCGGTGCGTTCCAAGTGTCCAGCACGGGCGACCTGGCCAACTGGCATACCGGCGCACCGGACGCGATTCCGGCCGTCGGCGGCGCGATGGACCTGGCCATCGGCGCGAAAAAAACCTGGGTCATGATGGAGTTGCTGACCAAGTCCGGTGACAGCAAGCTGGTGCAGGCCTGCTCCTATCCGCTGACCGGTGTCGGCTGCGTCAGCCGCATCTACAGCGACCTGGCCGTGATCGACCTGGGCCCGCAGGGCGCCGCCGTGATCGAACTGGTCGAGGGCATGAGTTTTGAACAATTGCAGGCCTTGACGCCCGTCGCATTGACGGACGCACGTTAATAGAAAACCTTTCTTGGAGGAAAGTAAGATGACCGCAGCTTTTATTTGTGACGCCCAGCGTACCGCCTTTGGCCGCTACGGCGGCGCCCTGTCCGGCGTGCGCGCCGATGACCTGGGCGCCGTGCCGATCCGGGCCCTGATGGCGCGCAACCCGAACGTCGACTGGGAAGCCGTCACCGACGTGCTGTACGGCAGCGCCAACCAGGCCGGCGAAGACAACCGCAACGTCGCGCGCATGGTGGCCCTGCTGGCCGGCTTGCCGATCTCGGTGCCGGGCGCCACCCTGAACCGCCTGTGCGGCTCAGGCCTGGACGCGGTCGGCAGCGCCGCGCGCTTTATCAAGAGCGGCGAAGCGGGGCTGATGATCGCCGGCGGCGTGGAAAGCATGAGCCGCGCGCCATTCGTGATGGGCAAGGCCGACAGCGCTTTTTCGCGCGGCATGAAAATGGAAGACACCACCATCGGCTGGCGCTTCATCAACCCCCTGATGAAGGCGCAGTACGGCGTCGACTCGATGCCGGAGACGGCCGAAAACGTGGCCACCGATTTTGGCATCAGCCGCGCGGACCAGGACCTGATGGCGCTGGCCAGTCAAACCAAGGCGCTGGCGGCGCAGCAGGCGGGCGTATTCGACAGCGAAATCTGCCCCGTCACCATCGCGCAAAAAAAGGGCGATCCGGTCGTCGTCACGCGCGACGAGCATCCGCGCGCGACCACCCTGGAAACCCTCTCTAAACTGAAACCCGTGGTGCGCCCTGACGGCACCGTCACGGCCGGCAATGCTTCCGGCGTCAATGACGGCGCCGTCGCCCTGCTGCTGGCTGACGAAGCCAGCGCAGTCCGCCATGGCCTGACGCCGCGCGCGCGCGTGGTGGCGATGGCCACTGCTGGCGTGGCGCCGCGCATCATGGGCATCGGCCCGGCGCCGGCGACGCAAAAAGTGCTGGCCATGACGGGTTTGACGATGGCCGACTTCGACGTGATCGAACTGAACGAAGCGTTTGCCGCGCAGGGCCTGGCCGTGCTGCGCCAGCTGGGCGTGCGCGACGACGATCCAAGGGTCAACCCGAACGGCGGCGCGATCGCGCTGGGCCATCCGCTGGGCGCCTCGGGCGCGCGCCTGGCCATGACGGCCGTCAACCAGCTGCACCGCACCGGTGGCCGCTACGCGCTGTGCACCATGTGCATCGGCGTCGGCCAGGGCATTGCGCTGGTGCTGGAACGGGTGTAATGGTTCTTTTGGCGGATTGCCAGCAGTACGTATTTATGCGTATGCCAGTGCGCTGCACAGCGCGTTTTCAGCGCGTATGATGACAAGCCAGCCCCGAAAACCCGGGCTGGCGCTGGTTTTTTTACACGAACAAGAAGACTCATATGACACATGACACACCGCAAGACGTTGCGCAGCTGACTTCAAAGCAGCGCATCAAGGCCATCATCGGCGCCTCATCCGGCAACCTGGTGGAATGGTTCGACTTCTATATTTATTCCTTCTGTGCCCTGTATTTCTCGCACGCCTTTTTCCCTTCCGGCAACCCCACCACGCAGCTGCTGCAAACGGCCGGCATCTTTGCCGCCGGCTTCCTGATGCGCCCGGTCGGCGGCTGGCTGTTCGGCCGCATCGCCGACAAATACGGCCGCCGCCAGTCGATGATGATTTCCGTGCTGATGATGTGCGGCGGCTCGCTGATGATCGCCGTCATGCCCACCTATGACACCATCGGCGCCTTCGCGCCGTTCCTGCTGCTGCTGGCGCGCCTGTTCCAGGGCCTGTCGGTGGGCGGCGAATACGGCACCAGCGCCACCTACATGAGCGAAGTGTCGGAATCGGGCAAGCGCGGCTTTTTCGCCTCGTTCCAGTATGTAACGCTGATCGGCGGCCAGTTGCTGGCGCTGCTGGTGCTGGTGGTATTGCAGCAATTGCTGACCCTGGAAGAACTGCGTGCCTGGGGCTGGCGCATCCCGTTCGTGTTCGGCGCGCTGGCGGCACTGGTGTCGCTGAACCTGCGTAAATCGTTGACCGAAACCACCACCGCCAGCGAGCGCAAGGACAAGGACGCGGGCAGCCTGCGCGGCCTGCTCAAGCACAAGCGCGCGTTTATCACCGTGCTGGGCTTTACGGCCGGCGGCTCGCTGGTGTTCTACACCTTTACCACCTACATGCAGAAATACCTGGTCAATACGGCCGGCATGGACACCAAGACGGCCAGCGCCGTGATGACCTGCGCCCTGCTGGTCTACATGATCCTGCAGCCAGTGTTCGGCGCCCTGTCGGACCGCATCGGCCGCCGTACCTCGATGCTGTTCTTCGGCGGCCTGGCCACCTTGTGCGTGCTGCCGATCATGCATGCGCTGAAAGACATCGCCAGCCCGTACGCGGCGTTCGGCCTGATCATCATCGCGCTGGCCATCATCAGCTTCTATACCTCGATCAGCGGCCTGATCAAGGCCGAGATGTTCCCGGTCGAAGTGCGCGCGCTGGGCGTGGGCCTGTCGTACGCGGTCGCCAACGCCATGTTCGGCGGCTCGGCCGAATACGTGGCGCTGCAGTTCAAGGCCTGGCACGTGGAAGAGTATTTCTACTGGTACGTGACCATCATGTGCCTGATCTCGTTCATCGTTGCCATCCGCATGCCGGACCCTAGCCGTTCGGGCCTGCTGAAATAAGGCGGCAAAGGTCGTAGAATAAGCATTCAGGAAATGGCAGCGTGATGGCTGCCATTTTTTTACCCACTTCCAGGAGAGACCATGTCGTATGTTTTCGCCGCACCGGTGCAGGCCGCCGTGCCCGTCGCCGGTCAAGAGGCCCTGTTCCCCGTCCACCGCATCTATTGCGTGGGCCGCAACTATGTCGATCACGCCCAGGAAATGGGCCACACGGGCCGCGAGGCGCCATTCTTTTTCATGAAACCGGCCGATGCGGTATTGCCGGTTGCCAGCGGCGCCACCGGCGAGCTGGCGTATCCGGCGCAGACCGAAGATTTCCAGCACGAGATGGAACTGGTGGTGGCGATCGGCAAGGGCGGCAGCGAGATTGCCGTGCAAGACGCGCTGGAACACGTGTGGGGCTATGCGATCGGTCTCGACATGACGCGCCGCGACGTGCAGGGTGCGGCAAAAAAACTGGGCCGTCCGTGGGATACGGGCAAGGCCTTTGAACAGTCGGCGCCGATCGGCGCCATCACGCCAGCCGCCCAGGCCGGCGAGATCGGCAATGCCGCCATCACCTTGCACGTGAACGGCGCCGTGCGGCAAAACAGTACCATCGACAAACTGATCTGGAACGTGGCTGAAACCATCGCCGACCTGTCGACATACTTCACCTTGCAGCCGGGCGACCTGATCTACACCGGCACGCCGGCCGGCGTGGCGGCGGTGCAGCGCGGTGACGAACTGGTGGGCACCATCACGGGCCTGGGCGAACTGCGCCTCAAGGTGGTGTAAAAGCGGCCTGCCGCACAGCACCGCCGGCCCGCATGGTGCATAGTCATCGTGCGGGATTTTTTCAAGGAGACAGCGATGATGAGCAAAACCTATGCCGTGGCCCAGCCCACGCGCGCCGAGATCGACGCCTTGCCGGGCGCCACCGTACTGGAATTTGGCACCGGCTGGTGCGGCCACTGCCGCGCCACCGATGCGCCGCTGGCGGCCGCCTTGGAACAGTATCCGGCCGTGCCGCACCTGCGCGTCGAAGACGGCAGCGGCCGCCCGCTGGGCCGCTCGTTCCGGGTCAAGCTGTGGCCTACCCTGGTTTTTTTAAAGGATGGCCAGGAAGTGTCGCGCCTGGTGCGCCCGCTCGACAGCCGCGAGATCAGCCAGGCGCTGGCGCTGATTGACGTGTAAGCCAGCACAACTTTCTTGCCGCGGTGCATCACTGCGCGTATCATGAAACCATACAGCAAGATCAACCGCATCCCTCAAAAGATGCTGGCGCGATCATCACGGCTGGCTCCACCGCGAGCGGCCGCAGGCAAGGATTCACCACAAATGACCGATGCCGCGATGCCACGCGCAGGTCTGGTACGGAAATGCCTGGCAATCGCCGGGCGATGACACACGTCCTCATCCCCTGACGCCCTTCCTGCCGTGCCCCGGATAACCGGCTGGCGCACGACCGTTGTTACTCTGATCAGTCACTATCACGGCGCGTTGACGCGCGTTGCCGACAGTTCGCTACGGCAATGAAAACCGTTGTTTTTTGTTTGCATATTTATTAGCAAATGCGCAGCAAATACGCAATGTCGCGGCTATGATATGCCAGCGACGCGTCGAGACAACGCGCCGTGCTGCTGCCTGAACAAACATCCAGAGAATGGCCTTTAGACACCCTCCACAAGGAGCGCAGTACATGAGTAATGCACCAAAGAAGAATTCACCGCGCACAGTGCTGTTCGCCAGCCTGATCGGCACTACCATCGAGTTTTTTGACTTCTATATCTACGCCACCGCCGCCGTGCTGGTGTTCCCGAAACTGTTTTTCCCGGCCGGCGACCCGTCGGCCGCCGTGCTGCAGTCGCTGGCCACCTTCGCCATCGCCTTTTTCGCGCGTCCTATCGGTTCGGCCGTGTTCGGCCACTATGGTGACCGCATCGGCCGCAAGGCCACCCTGGTGGCGGCCCTGCTGACGATGGGTATTTCCACCGTCGTCATTGGCCTGCTGCCAACCTACGCCGCGATCGGCACCATGGCGCCGTTGCTGCTGGCGCTGTGCCGTTTTGGCCAGGGCCTGGGCCTCGGTGGCGAATGGGGCGGTGCGGTGCTGCTGGCCACCGAAAACGCGCCACCGGGCAAGCGCGCCTGGTACGGCATGTTCCCGCAACTGGGCGCACCGATCGGCTTTTTCCTGTCGGGCGGCATCTTCCTGCTGTTGAATGAAACCCTGACCGAAGAGCAGTTCTTCAGCTTTGGCTGGCGCATTCCCTTCCTGGCCAGCGCACTGCTGGTCATCGTCGGCCTGTATGTGCGCCTGAAGATCACCGAAACGCCGGACTTCCAGAAAGTGCTCGACAAGAACGAGCGCGTCAAACTGCCGGTGGCCACCGTGTTCCGCCAGCATGGCCGCATGCTGTTCCTGGGCACCATCGTGGCGCTGGCCACCTTCGTGCTGTTCTACCTGATGACAGTGTTCGCACTGAGCTGGGGTACCACCAAGCTGGGCTTCACGCGCAAGGAATTCTTGATCGTGCAACTCTTCGCCGTACTGTTCTTCGCGCTGACAATCCCGTTTTCGGCCATCCTGGCCGACCGCCGCGGCCGCCGCGCGACTCTGATCTGGGTCTCGGTCGCCATCGCCGTCTTTGGCCTGGTGCTCGCGCCCATGTTCGGTTCGGGCGTGACCTGGGAAGTGACCTTGTTCATGGCCGTCGGCCTGGGCCTGATGGGCATGACCTACGGTCCGCTGGGCACCATGCTGGCCGAACTGTTCCCGCCGGAAGTGCGCTACACGGGCGCCTCGCTGACGTTCAACCTGGCCGGCATCCTGGGCGCCTCGCTGGCGCCGTATATCGCCACCTGGCTGGGCACCAACTACGGCTTGCAGTATGTGGGCTACTACCTGAGCCTGGCGGCCGTGCTGACCCTGGGCGCTTTGCTGATGGTGGGCAAACCTCGTCCGGGCAAGGAAGCGTGGGAATAAGCCTGCCCTGATCTGCGCCTGATCCACCGAGCCGCCAGCTGCAAAGCTGGCGGCTTTTTTGTCGGTAAAACACCACGCCGCACACCTTCCCAGATTCTTGTTGACAGTCAAAAACGGCTGGTGTTAAGGTGTGCACACGTGTGCAATGCAGTGCAAGCGATGAAAACAGCACATTCCCGTGACAGCGATACCGCAGCATAGCGGTACGGTCAGCAGTACAACGATAACAACAACGGAGTGAGACGATGAAGATACGCAATATTGCAATAGCCATCAGCCTGGCCTTGCCGATGACCGCCATGGCCGCCGAGGAACGCCTGTCCGTGCTGTGCTCGGCCGATATGGAATGGTGCCAGCTGATGAAGAGCCGCTTCGAAGCGGAAACGAAAATCAAGGTGTCGATGATCAGGAAAAGCGCCGGCGAAGCCTATGCCAAGATCCGCGCCGAAGCCTCGAATCCAAAGTCCGATGTCTGGTGGGGCGGCACCGGCGACCCGCACCTGCAGGCCGCCGCCGAAGGCTATACGGAAGAATACAAGTCGCCCACCTTGCCCAAACTGCAGCCGTGGGCCGTCAAGCAGGCCGAAACGGCCAAATACCGCACGGTCGGCATTTACATCGGCATCCTCGGGCTGGCTTATAACGAAACGGTATTGAAAAAGAAAAACCTGCCGGCGCCGCAGTGCTGGAAAGACCTGGTCAAGCCCGCCTACAAGGGCGAAATCGAGATGGCCAATCCGAACTCCTCGGGCGCCGCCTATAACGCGCTGGCCACCGTGGTGCAGCTGCTCGGCGAAGAAGAGGCGTTCGATTTCCTGGCGAAAATGGGCCAGAACGTCAGCAAGTATCCGAATGCTGGCGTGGCGCCGGGCGAAGACGTGGGGCGCGGCGAGGCCGGCATCGCGATCGGTTTCATGCACGACCTGATGAAGCTGACCGTGGCCGGCTTTCCGGTAAAAATCCTGCCGCCTTGCGAAGGCACGGGCTACGAGATCGGCTCGATGAGCATCGTCAAGGGCGCGAAAAACATGGACCAGGCGAAAAAATTCTATGAATTCGCCCTGCGTGCCGATGTGCAAAGCGAAGCGGTCAAGGCGCTGGCGTTCCAGATTCCATCGAATACCGCCGCCACCATTCCGGCCGCTTCGCCACGCCTGGAAAACATCAAGACCATCAACTACGACTTCGCCAAGTATGGCGCGTCCGATACGCGCAAGCGTTTGCTGCAACGCTGGACCACGCAGATCTACTCCGCCGGAAATTAAGGCACTGTCATCGTACCGCGCCCGCCAGCATGCCGCATGCCTCACCATGCCGGCGGGCCAATTTAGCTGGATAGAAACCTCATGAAAAAGATATTTTACGGCTGGCTGCTGGCCGCCCTGGCAGCGCTGTGCCTGTTGCCCTGGCATCAGCAGGAAGCGGGCCTGTTTGCCGGCGAGTGGCTGCGCGACGGCCAGTTCTTCACGCAGCACGGCGCACCGGCCGTGCTGCAACTGCTGTCCTTCGGCGCCTGGCCGCTGGGCGTGTTCTTTGCCCTGCTGGCGGCCAGCGCCGCGCTGGTGGCCGGCAAGGTGCACCGCAAAACCCTGGGCCTGGCGCAGATCGCGATTGGCGGCGCCGGCCTGCTGTGGCTGGCATGGCTGGGCTGGGGGCCGCTGGCCGCTGCCACCGGCCTGGGTTTTGGCGCGCTGCTGCTGGCGCTGTGCCTGCTGTTTTTGCTCACCTCCGGCGCCGCCGCCTGTGGCGTATGCCGCGGCGACGCCTTCGTGGCCGGCGCGATTGGCCTGATCATTTGTTTGATCTCGCTGTTCGTGCTGTTCCCGGTGGCCCTGATCCTGGTCAGCGCCGGCCAGCCGATGGATGATGGCGGCACCGGCGCCGCCGCCATGCTGCAGCGCCTGGTCGACCCCGGCATCTGGAGCCTCAATTGCGTGGCCGGCCCGGGCCGCTGCGGCGTGGCCTGGAATACGCTGGCGCTGGCCTTGCTGACGGGCGTCTCGGCCACCTTCCTGGGCCTGGTGTTTGCGTTGCTGGTAACGCGCACCAATGGCCGCTGGGTGCGCCCGATGCGCGCGATTACCATCCTGCCCATCGTTACGCCGCCGTTCGTGCTGGGCCTGGCGCTGATTTTGCTGTTCGGCCGCAACGGCGCCGTCACCGGCCTGGTCGGCGACCTGTTCGGCATCGAGCAAAGCCGCTGGCTATACGGCATGACCGGCGTGTGGCTGTCGCAGATGCTGGCCTTTGCGCCGATCGCCTTCATGACGCTGATCGGCGTGGTCGAAGGCGTCAGCCCGTCGCTGGAAGAAGCGTCGGGCACCCTGGGCGCGAGCAGCTGGCAGACCTTCGTGAAAGTGTCGCTGCCGCTGATGCGCCCCGGCATCGCCAACGCCTTTTTGCTGTGCTTTATTGAAAGCATGGCCGACTTTGGCAATCCGATGGTGTTGGGCGGTAACTTCCACGTGCTGTCGACGGAAATCTTCTTTTCCGTGGTGGGTGCCTCGAACGATCAGGGCCGCGCCGCGACTTTGGCCATCGTGCTGCTGACCTTTGCCGTCGGCGCGTTTTTTATCCAGAACCTGTGGCTGGGCAAGAAATCCTATGTAACGGTGACGGGCAAGGCCGACCATGGCGGCCACGCCTCGCTCAACCCGCGCCTGAAAACCACCTTGTGGACCATC
This sequence comes from Janthinobacterium sp. 1L-D-8-B-C4, assembly GCF_057291295.1. Taxonomy (NCBI): domain Bacteria; kingdom Pseudomonadati; phylum Pseudomonadota; class Betaproteobacteria; order Burkholderiales; family Oxalobacteraceae; genus Janthinobacterium; species Janthinobacterium sp. 1L-D-8-B-C4. The sequence goes on along the minus strand of NZ_JBXAVX010000004.1, from coordinate 11,812 downwards.
GCGCTGCCATGGTTTGCTTTCACGGCACTGGTGTATGGCACGGTGGTGGCCGGCGGCTTTGTCAACAACTGGGGCCAGGACAATGCCTTTACCCTGCGCCACTATATCGACGCCTTCGGCATCAGCTCGGGCAGCGCCGGCTGGCAATGGACGGGCCAGGCCTGGCCGTCGCTGTTTACCACGCTGACCATCTCGGCGATTGCCGCGCCGCTGACGGCCTTTGTCGGCATCCTGTCGGCCTGGCTGCTGGTGCGCCAGCAATTTGCCCTGAAAAGCGCGTTCGAGTTCGGCACCATGCTCAGCTTTGCGATTCCCGGCACCGTGATCGGCATCAGCTACATTCTTGCCTTCAACTCGGCGCCAATCGAACTGACGGGCACGGCCACCATCCTGATCCTGTGCTTTGTGTTCCGCAATATGCCGATGGGCTTGCGCACCGGGATTGCCGCCATGCGCCAGCTTGACGGCAGCCTGGACGAAGCGTCGATCACCCTGGGCGCCAGCAGCTGGACCACCATGCGCAAGGTCATCCTGCCGCTGCTGCGACCGGCGATTGCCTCGGCCCTGGTGTACGGTTTCGTGCGCTCGATCACGTCGATCTCGGCCGTGGTGTTCCTGGTCAGCGCCGATTACGACATGGCCACTTCCTACATTATCGGCCTGGTGTCGAACGGCAACTACGGTACGGCGATTGCCTACGCCACGGTGCTGATCGTCGTCATCCTGCTGTGCATCCAATTGATACATCTGCTGGTCGGCAATCGCCGCCTTCGCCGCGTCAGCGCCGAAAAAGCCGTCCCTGCCGCCGTGCCCCACCTGGAAAAGAGCTACGCATGAACCACTTCACTACCCAAGAAACGGCCCTGTCCGCGCTGGAATTTGACGGCGTTACCAAGCGCTACGGCAAGGCGCTTGCCGTCAACAATGTTTCCTTCACCATCGCGCCGCGCACCATGGTCACCTTGCTGGGGCCCAGCGGCTGCGGCAAGACCTCGACCCTGCGCCTGATCGCCGGCCTCGAGCGCGTCAGCGATGGGCGCATCCTGCTGGCCGGGGAAGACGTCACCTTGACATCGGCGGCCGAACGCGACGTCAGCATGGTATTCCAGTCGTATGCCTTGTTCCCGCATATGACCGTGCTCGACAACGTGTCCTACGGCCTGCTGGTGGCAGGCGAAAGCAAGCCACGCGCCCATGAACGGGCGCATGAAAGCCTGCGCCTGGTGGGCCTGGCCGATTTTTCCGCGCGCTTCCCTAACGAGTTGTCGGGTGGCCAGCAGCAGCGCGTGGCCGTGGCCCGTTCGCTGGTGCTGCAGCCCAAGGTGCTGCTGCTCGACGAGCCGCTGTCCAACCTCGACACCAAGCTGCGCCGCCGCGTGCGCGACGAGATCCGCGATATCCAGGTCAAGCTGGGGCTCACTGCGGTGTACGTCACGCATGACCAGGAAGAGGCCTTGGCCATCTCCGACCAGATCATCGTCATGAACCGCCAGGTGATTGCGCAAAAGGGCACGCCGCACGAGCTGTTCGAGTCGCCGGCCGACAAGTTCGTGGCCGACTTCATTTGCAACGCGAATATCGTCGACGGCGTGATCGAATCGGTTGCCGACGGCAAGGCCGTCTGCGCCATGGGCAAGCTGCGGCTGCGTCTGCCTTGCCGCACGCAGCGCAGCGGTGAAGCGAGCTTTGCCGTGCGCCCGGAAGCGATTTTGCTGTCGCCAGCCTTGCCCGACAGCGCGATGGTGGTGCGCGTCAAGCGCGCCACCTACCTGGGACGCGAAATGCAATACACGCTCGAGACGCCGGTCGGTGAACTGTTTGCCGTCTCGCACGACCTGAGCCAGGTTTTCACGCAAGGCACATCGGTCGCCATGACCGTACACGAACATGGCGCAGCCATTATTGGAGGACAAGCATGACAGATATGACACAGGCAGCGGTGATCGCGGCAACAACGGATGCCGCCACCCTGGAACGCTACGCCTATGTGCGGCAGATCATCGCCCAGGCCGGCGAGATTGCCGTCGGCATGTTCCAGCGGCGCACGGAACTGGTGATCGAGGAAAAAGGCCTGCAGGACATGGTCAGCATTGCCGACCGCATGGTGGAAGATTTCCTGCGCGAAAAAATCAGTGCGCGCTTTCCCGATGACGCGGTGGTTGGCGAGGAGCGCGGCGGCGGCGCGTCAGGTGCGCGCTGCGTGTGGGTGATCGACCCGATCGACGGCACCGCCTGTTTCGTCAACGGCATGCTGGCCTGGTGCGTGTCGATCGGCGTCCTGGTCGACGGCCAGCCGGCCATCGGCGCCGTGTTTGACCCGAATTCAGGTGAGCTGTTCCACGCCTGCCGGGGGCAGGGCGCGTATGTCGGCGAGGTCCGCCTGCAGGTCAACGATGTCGCCAGCCTGCAAGGCGGCGTGCTGGGCGTGGGCTTTTCGCACAGGGTCGGCACCGATACCTTCTTGCCCTTCCTGCACGATGTGCTCGAAGCCGGTGGCATGTTCATCCGCAACGGTTCCGGCGCGCTGATGATCGCCTATGTGGCGGCCGGGCGATTGATCGGCTACTTCGAGCCGCATATCAATTCCTGGGATTGCCTGGCGGGCATCGTGCTGGTCAACGAGGCGGGCGGACGCTGCAATGATTTCCTGGCCAATAACGGCCTGGAGAAAGGCAACCCCATCCTGGTGGCGGGACCGAGCCTGTATCCGCTGGTGGCCGCTCTGGCGCTGCCGCGCTGCTGAAAATTCATTCATTGCAAGGAGAGGACGGCGTCCGGCGGCGGGCGCAGGCAGGTGCACCATCATGAGTAATCCATACCTATAAAAAACAAGCAGGAGACGGGATGAAAAACAGGATGAAAAACAACACCATGCAGTTGAACAAAATCGCCACGGCCTTGTTGCTGGCCGTGCCAGGCTATGTCTTTGCCGAATCGAGCGTGGTGGTCTATGGCCGCATCCATGCCGGCCTGGACCGGATCGAAACGTCGAGCTCGGCCACCGCGCCGAATGGCGAATCGGTGTCGCGCGTGTCGGACAATTCATCGAAGATCGGCTTTCGTGGCCGTGAAGACCTGGGCAATGGCAATACTGCGTTTTTCCAGATCGAAGGCAATGCCAAGCTCGACGACGGCACCGGCGCCATCAACAGCAAGGACACCTTTGTCGGCCTGGAAAACCCGGCCTATGGCCGCATTGCGCTGGGCCGCTTCGCCACGCCGATCCGCCAGATCAACGGCTATACCAACCGCTTTGTCGGCGAAGGCATTCAGGATGACGCGAATATCTCGCAGCTCGGTGGCGAAGGCTTCAACCGCCGCGCCTCGAATGCCGTCAGCTACCGCACGCCGGTGATGCAAGGCTTCAGCGCCACCATCTACCGCGCCAGCGAAAACGAAGCACCCAATGGCGACCGCATCTATTCGGGCATCGTGCAGTACGTCAACGGCCCCGTGAAAGGCGCGGTTGGCTATGAAAAGCATACCGACCTGCGTCCCGGCTACAGCGAGAAAATGTTCCGTGCGGTGGCCAACTACAACTTTGGCGGCGGCGACGTGGGCGTGGCCTGGAACCGCATGGTGTACGACATCGCCAGCGGCGACCTGCGGCGCGATTACTTCACCATCACGGGCGCCTACAAGGCCGGCGGTGGCTCTTTTATCGGCCGCTTCGGCGTGGCCGGCGATGTGTCGGGCAGCGCGCCGGACGGCGCCAGCGTCACCGTCAAGGCCACCTCGCTGGTGCGCGGCGACGACAGCGGCGCCAAGCAGGCAACCCTGGGCTACGAGTACTACTTGTCCAAGCGCAGCACGGTGTACGCCTATTACACGCAGACCAATAACGACCGCAACGCCAACTACACCTTTGGCGGCAATGCCTTTGCCACCACCAGGAAGGGCGCCAGGCTGAGCGGCGTGATGCTGGGCGTGATTCATTTGTTTTAACCATTTGCCCGCAATTGCACACGTGTGCAATTGCGGGTGCTTTACTTTTTGAGAAACAACAGGAGATGGAAATGATACAAGTGGCATTGTTCGGCGCCGGTCGCATCGGCCGCATTCACGCCGGCAATCTGGTGCGCCAGCCCGGCGTGCGCCTGAAATACGTGGTCGACGTGCATGCGGGCGCGGTCGCCGAAGTGGCCGCCCTGCATGGCGCCAGCGTGGCCAGCGTTGAAGCGGTATTGGCCGACCCCGAAATCAAGGCCGTGCTGATCGCCTCGAGCACCGACACGCACGCCGACCTGATCGTGCGCGCGGCCGCCGCCGGCAAGGCCATCTTTTGCGAAAAGCCGGTCGACCTGACCTTGCCGCAGGCGCGCGCAGCGGCCGCTGCCGTCAACGACGCCGGTGTGCTGTGCATGATCGGCTTCCAGCGCCGCTACGATCCCACGTTTGCCGCCGTCAAGGCGCGCATTGCAGCGGGCGAGATCGGCACGCCCGAAATGCTGATCGTCACCAGCCGCGATCCGGGGCCGCCGCCGGTCAGCTATATCAAGGTCTCGGGCGGCATCTTCAAGGACATGCTGATCCATGACTTCGACATCTTCCGCTGGATACTCGACGACGAAGCCGTCAGCGTGCACGCCACCGGCAGCTGCCTGGTCGACCCGGCGATTGCCGAAGCGGGCGACCTCGACTGTACGGCCGTGACGATCCGCACCGCCCGAGGCCGCTTGTGCCAGATCAATACCACGCGCCGCGCCGCCTATGGCTACGACCAGCGCTTCGAAGTACTGGGCAATCTGGGCATGCTGCAGGCGGGCAACCACAAGCCGACCGAAGTGACCGCCTATGGCGCGGTGAACGTCAGCGTGGACCGTCCGGAAGACTTCTTTCTGGAACGCTACCGCGCCGCCTACGCCAGCGAAATGGCGCACTTTTTCGACGCCTTTGCCCACGGCGCGCCACTGCGCACCACCGTCCACGACGGCCTGAAAGCGCTGGAGCTGGCTGAAGCGGCCACCGTGTCGTGGCGCGAACAGCGCATCGTGCAACTGTAATCACGAAAGAATGCCATGAACAATACAACGCAATTTGCGCAGCACCGCGCGCTGGACGTGATCTGCCTGGGCCGCCTGGCGGTGGATCTGTACGCGCAGCAGATCGGCAGCACCCTGGAAGACGCCACCAGCTTTGCCAAATACCTGGGTGGCTCGTCGGCCAATATCGCCTTCGGCACGGCGCGCCTGGGCCTGAAATCGGCCATGCTGTCGAAAGTGGGCGACGACCATATGGGCCGCTTCCTGACAGACGCTTTGGCGCGCGAAGGCTGCGACGTCAGCCATGTCGGCGTCGACCATGACCGGCTCACCGCGCTGGTGATGCTGGGCATCAAGGACAAGGATACCTTTCCGCTGATTTTCTACCGCGAGAACTGCGCCGATATGGCGATCGAAGCGGCATCGGTCGATGCAGCATTTATCGCCAGCAGCAAGGCGCTCCTGATTACCGGCACGCACTTTTCGACGGCCGCCATGCATGCCGTCAGCTCGCAGGCGTTGACCCTGGCCCGCGCCAACAATGTGCGAACGGTGCTCGATATCGATTACCGGCCGGTGCTGTGGGGCTTGTCGGGCAAGGCCGATGGCGAGACGCGCTTTGTATCGAACGAAGGTGTCACAAAACATCTGCAAGCGATTCTGCCTTGTTTTGATTTGATCGTTGGTACGGAAGAAGAGTTCATGATTGCAGGCGGTGGTGCCGATATCGTGGCCTCGCTGCAAGCCGTGCGCGCGGTCAGCTCCGCCACGCTGGTGGTCAAGCGCGGGCCGCTGGGCTCGGCCGTGATCGACGCTGCGATCCCTGCCAGTCTCGATGCTGCCTATAACTACCAGGGCGTGCGCGTGGAAGTGTTGAATGTGCTCGGTGCCGGCGACGCCTTTTTGTCGGGCTTTTTGAAAGGCTGGCTGCGCGGCGAAGACTACGAGACCTGCTGCCGCTACGCCAATGGCTGCGGCGCGCTGGTGGTATCGCGCCATGGCTGCGCGCCGGCCATGCCGTCCACGGTCGAGCTCGATTATTTCCTGGCTAACGCCGACAAGCTGACGCATCCCGACCAGGATGCGACCCTGGCGCGCTTGCACCGCACGACGGTGGCGCGCAAACAATGGAATGAAGTATGCGTGTTTGCGTTTGACCATCGCACGCAATTCTTTGAACTGGCCCAGCAGGGCGCGGCCGATGAGGCGCGCATTTCAAGGCTGAAGCAATTGTTCGTGCAGGCGGTAGGGCAGACGGAAGCGGCGCGTGGCTTGCAAGGCGGCACGGGCGTGCTGATCGATGACCGCTATGGCGTCGATGCGCTGAACGATGCCACCGGGCGCGGCTGGTGGATAGGCCGTCCGGTTGAAATGCCGGGCTCGAATCCGCTGCAGTTCGACTGGGGCCGCTCCTTGTCCTCGCGCCTGGTGCAGTGGCCGAAAGAGCATGTGATCAAATGCCTGGTGCAACTGCACCCGGACGATACGCCGGAAAACCGGCTGGAACAGGAAGCGCAGATCAAGGGCCTGTACGACGCGGCCCAGATCACCGGCCACGAATTGCTGCTGGAAATTATTCCCGCCAAGGCGCTGCCCCAGCACGACGATACGGTGTACCGCGCCGTGAAGCGCTTGTATAACCTCGGCATCTATCCCGAATGGTGGAAGCTGGAAAGCATGACGGCCAGACAGTGGAAGATGATCGACGCCCTGATCCACGAGCGCGATCCCTACTGCCGTGGCGTGGTGCTGCTGGGCCTGAACGCGCCGATTTCCGAGCTGGCCGCCAGCTTCGAGGAAGCAAGACATAGCACCACCTGCCGCGGCTTTATGGTCGGGCGCACGATATTTCAGGAACCGAGCCGCCGCTGGCTGGCCGGCCAGATCGATGACGCCACCCTGATCGCGCAGGTACGCGCCAACTTCGAACAACTGATCAAGCTGTGGCGACAGACCCGCAACCAGCTGGAGCGTGCGGCATGAGCGCGACCATCCGACTGACCATGGCGCAGGCGCTGGTACGTTACCTGGCGGCACTACGTGTCGAGAGCGGCGAGCCGCTGTTTGGCGGCGCGTTTGCGATATTTGGCCACGGCAATGTGGCGGGCCTGGGCGAAGCCTTGTACCAGTATCGCGAGAGTTTTCCCACTTACCGTGCCCATAACGAACAGGCGATGGCGCATGCGGCGATCGCGTATGCCAAGGCCCATATGCGCCGGCGCATGATGGCCGTCACCAGTTCGATCGGTCCCGGCGCGACAAACTTGCTGACGGCGGCAGCGCTGGCGCATGTGAACCGGCTGCCGGTGCTGCTGTTGCCAGGCGACGTGTTTGTCTCGCGCGCACCGGACCCGGTGCTGCAGCAGCTGGAAGACTCGGTTGATGGCAGCGTGTCCGTCAACGACGCCTTCAAGCCGCTGTCGCGTTATTTCGACCGCATTATCTATCCGGAACAGCTGCTGACGGCCCTGCCGCGCGCCATCGCCGCCCTGACCGACCCGGCCGCTTGCGGCCCCGTCACCCTGTCGCTGCCGCAGGACGTGCAGACCATGGCGTATGACTATCCGGAAGAATTTTTTGCACCGAGGGTGGTGCGTTTCCGCGCCATCCCGCCGGTAGCTTCCGAACTGGAAGAAGCGGCGGAAGTACTGAAAAAGGCCAGGCAACCCTTGATTGTGGCCGGTGGCGGCGTGCTGTACGGCCAGGCTGGCGCAGCCTTGCGCGCCTTTGCCGAACGCCATGGCATTCCCGTGGCGGAAACCCATGCCGGTAAAAGTTCCTTGCCGTGGGACCATCCGCTGCAACTGGGCGCGATCGGCGTCACCGGTGCACCGTCGGCCAATGCGCTGGCCAGCCAGGCCGATGTGGTACTGGCTGTGGGCACGCGGCTGCAGGACTTTACGACCGGTTCGAACTCGTTGTTTGCCAGGGCCGAACTTGTCAGCCTGAACGTCAACAGTTTCGATGCGCTCAAACGCCGTGGTCTCGGCGTGCAAGCCGATGCCACCCTGGGCCTGCAAGGACTGTCGGCCTTGTTGCCAGACTGGACCAGCAGCGCGGAATGGCAAGAACTGGCGCGCCGTGAAGCGGCCGGCTGGCGCGAAACGGTGGCTGCCATTACCGGCAAACGCGAGGTGGCCGGCTTGCCGTATGACGGCGAAGTGATCGGCGCCGTGCAGCGTTCATCAACCACCTCGGCCAGCAACGATATCGTTGTCTGCGCGGCGGGCACCTTGCCGGCCGAACTGCACAAGCTGTGGCGCACCAGCACGCCCGGTGGCTACCATATGGAATACGGTTACTCGTGCATGGGCTATGAGATCGCCGGCGGCCTCGGCGTGAAGATGGCGAAACCCGAGGCTGATGTGATCGTGATGGTCGGCGATGGCAGTTATCTGATGATGAATTCGGAAATCGCCACCTCGGTCATGCTGGATAAAAAGCTGATTATCGTGGTCCTGGATAACTGCGGCTACGGCTGCATCAACCGGTTGCAGCAGGCCTGCGGCAATGCGCCGTTCAACAATATGCTGGTCGATTGCCTGCAGGCAGGCGAGGGCGCACCAGCCATCGATTTTGCGCTGCATGCGAAGTCCCTTGGTGCCTTGTCCGAACATGTGGACGGCATTGCCGGCCTGGAAGCCGCGCTGGTACGCGCCCGCGCCGCCAGCCGCACCTATCTGATTTGCATCGATACCGACGATACGCGCACGACCGAGGAGGGCGGCTGCTGGTGGGAAGTGGCCGTGCCCGAGGTTTCGACCCAGCCCGGCGTGCAAGCGGCACGCGCCCGTTATGAACTTGAGCGCCAAGGACAATCAAAATGAATACATGGAATGTAAAAATCGGCATCAATCCGATCTCGTGGATGAACGACGACCTGCCATCGCTGGGTGGTGAAACGCCGTTGGAAACGGCCTTGAAAGAGGGCGCCGAAATCGGCTATGCGGGCTTTGAGCTGGGCAACAAGTTTCCCAAGGAATCGTCCGCCCTGCGCGCCGTGCTGGGAAAGTACGACCTGGCCTGCGTGTCGGGCTGGTATTCGGGCCGGCTGGCCAGCCGTTCGGCCGAAGAGGAAATCGAAGCAGTGCAATCGCATTTGCGCTTGCTGGCCGAAAGCGGCGCCACCGTCATGGTCTACGGCGAAGTGGCCGACGCGATCCAGGGCGAAGCGCGGCCGCTGTATAAACGGCCGCGCTTCCAGTCGCAACAACAATGGCAGGACTATGCCGACAAGCTGACCGTGTTTGCCAGACACCTGCTGGAGCACGGCGTGCGGCTGGCCTACCACCACCATATGGGCGCGTATGTGGAGTCGCCGGCCGATGTCGACCAGCTGATGGCGCTGACCGGTGAAGAAGTCGGCTTGCTGTTCGACACCGGTCATATCACCTTTGGCGGCGGCGACGCCCTGACAGTGTTAACGAAGCATATCGATCGTATCTGCCATGTGCATTGCAAGGATGTGCGCCCGAACGTGATCAAGCTGGCCAGGAATGGCCACTGGAGTTTCCTGCAGGCTGTGATCAATGGCGCCTTCAGCGTGCCCGGCGACGGCAGCATCGATTTCCCAGGCATCCTGGCCGCCCTGTATCGCCATGGCTATCAGGGCTGGCTGGTGGTGGAAGCCGAGCAGGACCCGGCGGTGGCCCCCAGCTATCAGTATGCCAAGATGGGTCATGATTATTTGGCCAAGCTGGTCGACGAGATTCCGCGTTTGAAACGGGAGGCCGCATGAACAGCCTGCTGGTCAAGGCGCAGGCTGGCCCAAAAATCGTCGAAGTCACGCCAGAGTCGGCCGGCTGGACCCATGTCGGCTTTGCCGCGCACCGGCTGGCGGCGGGCGAACAGCTCAGCCTGGAAACCGGTGAGCGCGAGCTGTGCGTGGTGGTGATGACCGGTACAGTCACGGTGCAGGCTGGTGACCAGGTGTGGCGCGATATTGGTACGCGCCAGAGCGTGTTCGACGACCGCGCGCCGGCAGCGGTGTATGTACCGCGCCGCATGCAGGTCACGGTCACTGCGAGCACCGGCGCCGAAGTGGCGCTGTGCAGCGCGCCGGGCACCACCGACCGCCAGGCCCGCCTGATCGACCCGAATACCATGACGCGCTCGGTGCGCGGCAAGGGCGCCAACACGCGCTATGTGTGCGATATCCTGCCGCAAACGGAAGCCGCCGATGGCTTGCTGGTGGTCGAGGTGGTCACGCCCTCGGGCCATTCGTCGAGCTATCCGCCGCACAAGCACGATAACGACAATATCCCGCTGGAGAGTTCGCTCGAAGAAACCTATTACCACCGCCTCAACCCCGAACAGGGTTTTGCGTTTCAACGAGTCTATACGGACGACCGCAGCATCGACCAGGCGCTGGCGGTGGAAAACCACGATGTGGTGATGGTGCCGCGTGGTTACCATCCGGTCACCGTGCCGTATGGCTACGACGGCTACTACCTGAATGTGATGGCCGGCCCGAAACGGGTCTGGCATTTTAAAAACGATCCGGCCCATGAATGGCTGATGACAAAATAATCAAGGACACTATGACAACCCCGACAATTGGTCACTTTATTGGTGGCAAAGCCATGGCTTCGCGTTCCGAGCGCTTGTCCGATGTATTTAACCCGGCCACCGGCGCGGTGACAGCCAAGGTTGCGCTGGCCACCAGCAGCGAACTGAATGCGGCCGTGGCCGCGGCCCATGCGGCGTTTCCGGCCTGGTCGCAAACCTCGCCGCTGCGCCGCGCGCGCGTGATGTTCAAGTTCAAGGAACTACTGGAAACCCACTCCGATGAACTGGCGGCCTTGATTACCGCCGAGCATGGCAAAGTATTTACCGACGCCAAGGGCGAAGTGACGCGCGGTATCGAAGTGGTCGAGTTCGCCTGCGGCATCCCGCAAATGATGAAGGGCGAATACAGCGAGCAAGTGGCCGGCGGCATCGACGCCTGGTCGATCCGCCAGGCGCTGGGTGTCTGCGTGGGCATTACGCCATTCAATTTCCCGGTGATGGTGCCGATGTGGATGTTCCCGATGGCAATTGCCTGCGGCAACACGTTCGTGCTGAAACCGTCCGAGCGCGATCCCTCGGCCAGCCTCTTGTTGGCGAAGTTGCTCACCGAAGCGGGCTTGCCCGACGGCGTGTTCAATGTCGTGCAGGGCGACAAGGAAGCCGTCGATGGCCTGCTCAACCACCCCGATGTGCGCGCCGTCAGCTTTGTCGGTTCGACGCCGATCGCCGAATATATCTACGCCACCGGCTGCGCGCAGGGTAAACGCGTGCAGGCGCTGGGCGGCGCGAAAAATCATATGGTGGTGATGCCGGACGCCGATATTCCACAAACGGTGGATGCTTTGATGGGCGCCGCCTTCGGCTCGGCCGGCGAGCGCTGCATGGCCATTTCGGTGGTGGTGGCGGTCGGCAATGTGGCCGACCAGTTGGTCGAAGCCTTGCTGCCACGTATTGCCGAACTCAAAATTACCCAGGGCATGGATCTGGCGGCCGAAATGGGCCCGGTGGTCACGCAAGTGCACAAGGATAAAATCAGCGGCTATATCGCCACGGGCGTAAAAGAAGGCGCAAAACTGGTGGCGGATGGGCGCGGCTTTGTGCTGCCGGGCCATGAAAACGGCTTCTTCCTCGGCGGCAGCCTGTTCGATCATGTCACGCCAGAAATGACCATCTACAAGGAAGAGATCTTCGGCCCGGTGCTGTGCATCGTGCGCGTGCCCGATTTTGCCACCGCGCTGGACCTGGTCAACGCCCATGAATACGGCAACGGCACGGCGATCTACACGCGCGACGGCAACACGGCCCGCGAATACACGCACCGG